>JAUTXN010000095.1 GCA_030838045.1 Acidimicrobiaceae bacterium | reverse complement strand
GCCCACACCTTGCCGGGAAGGCGGCTGAATGGGCGGCCCGATCACGATGCGGATCTTGACCGGGCGAAGCCACTTGGCTCCTTTCGGCATGGCGCCCGCGCTCCCGCCGATGCCGACAGGCACGATCGGGACACCCCCCCGAATCGCGACGAACGCCGCTCCGTCGAACAGGTCGGTGATCACCGGTCCTGACCGGCGAGTTCCCTCAGGGAAAATGACGACGGGTTCCCCTCGCCTCAGGGCGGCCTCGCATGTCCGCAGCGCCTCACGATCCGCCGTCTCCCGGTTGACCGGGAATCCCCCAGCTGCCGTCAGCAGCCGGGCCGACCAGCGGTAGCGCCAGAGGCTGTCCTTGGCCATGTAGCGCATCCCTCGCCTCGTCACGAAGGACATGAGCACGGTGTCGATGTTCGAACGATGGACCGGCGCCACGACGAACGGACCGTCGGCCGGGACATTGGTTCGCCCCTCGACCCGCACCCTCCAGAACAGACGCCCGAACAGCCTCAAGATCGCCGCAACGACCTGGTACAAGAGCTTCTCGCCCCCGGTCAGCGGCCGATCCTCGGCGGCAACTCTTGGACTAGCGCCGTTTCGCCCGCTGGGCCCGGAGCCGGAAACCCTCGGCACCGGGGGTGGCTTCGCCGAGGGTGTCGACCGCACTTCGGCCAACTGCGACTCGGACCCGGACTGGACCTCAGGCGGAGGCTCCACCGCGAGCGCAGGCTCCATCTGGAGCGCAGGCTCCACCTCGACCTCCGACCCCAGCTGGACCTCCGACTCCCGCTGGCCCTCCGTGCCCGAATGCGATTCGGGCTCCGACTGGACCTCGGGCGGGGGCTGCGCCTCTGACTGGGGCGGGGTCGGGTCGCCGGTCACCGGTTCCCTTCGGCGGTGTTCTCGGGCAGTAGGGCCAGGACCCGATCGACGACCTCTTCGATCGACAGTCCGGTGGTGTCCACCGTGACGGCGCCCGTGGCCACGACCAGCGGCGCAGCGGTACGGCTGGAATCGGCGTAATCCCGCCGGGCGATGTCGGCCGCGACCGTGTCGTAGTCCATATCCAACACCTCCTTGCTGCGCCGACCAGCCCGCTCGGAATCGCTGGCCGTCAGATACACCTTCAAATCCGCCTCAGGGAAGACCACGCTGCCTATGTCCCGACCCTCGATGACCCCGCCCCCGTGGCCGTCGGCCCACTCCCGCTGCCGACGTCTTAGTTCTCGGCGCACCCCAGGATTGGCCGCCACCGCGGACACCGCCCGCGTCACCTCAGGCCCGCGGATCTCGATCGTCGCATCGACCCCGTCGACGGTCACCGTGTCGGACACCTCGATCGCGACCTGCTCCGCCAGACGGGCCACGAGCACTGTGTCGTCGGGGTCGATGCCGCGCCGCAGAGCGGCGAAGGCCACGCTGCGGTACATCGCCCCGGTATCGAGGTAGTCCAGACCGATCCGGGCGGCCAGCGCCCGGGCGACGGTCGACTTCCCCGAACCCGCGGGCCCGTCGATCGCTATGACACGCACCGGTGGAGGTCCTCCTCGAAGCCCGGATAACTAGTGGCGACGGACTCCCATCCTGCTACAACAGTCGGCCCAGCAGCATCCAACCCCGCGATCGCCATCGCCATCGCCACGCGATGGTCGCCCCGGGCGTCGACCTTGCCTCCGGCGAACGGCGGGCCGCCATTGCCGTGAACGACCAGCCCATCGGGGCGCGGCTCAGCGGTCACGCCAATGGCGCGCAGCGCCGACACCACAGACGACACCCGGTCGCTCTCCTTGACCCGCAGTTCTGCGGCGTCGGCGAACGTCGTCACGCCTGCCGCCCGGGCGGCCGCCACGGCGAGCACGGGAATCTCGTCGATCAGGCCCGGCACCTCCCGGCCCCCGACCGTCGTGGAATGCAATGGCCCGGAGCGGACCCGGATATCGGCGGTCTGGCGGCTTTCGTCAACCTGTTCGAAGGAGATGTCGGCGCCCATTCGTCGCAGGACGTCGAGAAACCCGGCCCGGGCCTGGCCCACGTAGGTGTCCTCCAAGACCAAATCGCTGCCCGGTACGAGGCACGCCGCCACCACCCAGAACGCCGCTTGGGACGGATCGGCGGGAATCTCGAGGAACAACGGCGACAGCTCCGAGCGGCGCACGGTAACCCAGCCGGTGCCCACCTCTATGTCTGCGCCGCACGCCGCCAGCAGCTCCTCCGTGTGGGCTCGGGTGGGCACATCCTCCCGGACGGTGGTGTCTCCGTCGGACCCGAGGCCGGCGAGTAGAACGGCCGCCTTGACCTGGGCACTGGCGACCGGCAGGCGGTAGTCGATTCCAACCAGTCCCCCGCCTCGGACGATCAACGGTGGGAGCCGACCGTCGTCTCGCCCGTCGATGCGCGCCCCCATCGCTCGGAGCGGTTCGACCACCCGGCCCATGGGCCGCTCGGCGATCGACGCGTCGCCTTGTAGGACCGTGAGCCAGGGAAACGTGGCGCTCCAGCCCGTCAGCAGGCGGATGGCCGTGCCCGAGTTGCCCACGTCGATCACGGCCGCCGGTTCACGAAGCATGGAGCGCCCGCCAATCACGGTGATCGTCCCCTCCTCACCAGCCGATCCCTCGACCCGGGCACCGCAGGCGGCGATGGCGCCGATCGTCCGGGCGACATCGAGTCCTGAGGAGAGTCGGCGCAATTCGGACCGGCCCTCGGCTCGCGCCGCCAGCAACACGGCTCGATGCGATATGGACTTGTCTCCCGGGACGCGCAGACGACCGGTCAGTGGCCCCATGCCGCCCGGGAACGCGAGCTCCGTCATCGCCGGACCGAGGTCACGTCGCCAGGGGCCGCAAGGTGGGATGGTAACCACGCCCGGTCAACGCCGAGATCGCCGCCGTTGCATCGGTTGCATCGACAGCCAGGACCAGGACACCTCGCGGACCTTCGGCCGAGTGGGCGATCTCGAGGTCGTAGATATTGACGTTGTCTTCCCCGAGAACGGTCGTCACTTCGGCCAGGACCCCGGGCCGGTCGGGCACGGGCACCCGGATCTCGATCATCTCCTCAGGGTGGAGCACCCGGGAGGGAAGGTTCAAGCGGGCCTCGCGAGCCCGTTCGAGCACCGCCAGGATTCCGGCCCGATCGCCTTCGGTCACCATGGTCCGAAGGCTTCCCACTGCGTCCATGAGGCGGTCGAGGGTCTCGGTGATGGCGAGACGGTTGTCCATGCACAGGTCCGGCCAGATTCCCGGATGGCCGGCCGCAATCCGGGTCATGTCCCGGAACCCTCCGGCGGCGAGGCGTAGCAGCGCCGCCTGTTCGGTGGCGGCGTCGGCGGCCAGGGTCATGAGGGCCGCAGCGGTGAGATGGGGCACGTGCGACACCATGGCGACCATGCCGTCATGGCGCGCCGCGGGCATGGCGACAGCGTCGGCGCCGAGGGACGACACGACACCGAGTACACGGGAATAGGCGGCCGGGTCGGTGTTGTCGGTCGGGGTCAGCACCCAGGTGGCGCCCTCAAAGAGGCGGCCGTCGGCGCCATCGACTCCTTCCTGCTCGGATCCCGCCATGGGATGGCCGCCGACGAACCGTGGGTGGTCGAGGGCTGCGACGATCGGCGTCTTCACGCCTGCGACGTCGGTCACGACGCTGTGCTGAGACCCGTGGGCCAGGGCCTCGAGTGCCGCCTCGACCACCGCCCCGGCAGGCGTTGCGACGAAGGTGACTTCGGCGTCAGGGTCCCGACCGACCGCATCGAGAGCACCGAGTTGCAGGGCCCGTGCCGACCGAGCCGGGTCCCGATCGATTCCGCTCACATGCCAGCCCTCTCGGCGCAGCGCCAGCCCGATGGAGCCGCCGATCAGTCCGGTGCCGATGATCGCCGCCCGCCGGGGAAGGTCGGTCACGTACCGGCCGCGGCCGACCACCCGGCCGACCACCGGGCCAAGCACCGGGCCAGCGGCCCCGCCACGGCCGAACACCGGGCCGACAAACTGAGGCGGCTAGTCCGGCAGGTCATCTCGCAACCCTCTGGCCCCTTCGAGATACACATGGTGCAGTTCGGCGCGGGGTCGGTCGGTGTTCATGTGCATGAGCACGCGGATGCACAGCGGCGTGCCGCCGACCACGTCGAGTTCCCGGGCGCAGATCAACGGCACGTCGCCCAGGCCGACCGCTCGCGCTGCGGTGGCGGGGAACACCGAATGGATGTCATCGGTGGCGGTGAACAACACGCTGATGAGGTCTTCTTTGTCGACCCCGTTTCGGTCGAGCATGGCCTCGACCAACGCCTGGACCCGCTCGTTCACCTGGTCGAGCGTGTCGGCCTTCAGCGTCGTTGCACCACGGAGAGCTCGCACGGCGGATGGCACGAGCCGGGAGCCTACGTGCCCCGCCGAAGGACCGACCGCTGATAACGTGACCGCACCTCCCCTCTGGCAAGGAGGTCCCATGGCAGTCGCCGTCGCAGTCGACGGGCTCCGGAAGTCGTACGGCACCGTCGAGGCGGTCAAGGGCGTCACCTTCTCTATTGAAGAGGGCGAGGTCTTCGCCCTGCTCGGACCGAACGGCGCCGGCAAGACGACCATCGTCGAGATCCTCGAGGGATACCGGAAACGCTCCGCCGGGACCGTCGAGGTCCTGGGAATGGACCCGGAGAAGAGCAGTCGCCGATTGAAGGAGCGGATCGGCATCGTGCTCCAGGAATCCACCACGGAGCCCTATTTGACGGTCGAGGAGGTCCTGCGCCAGCGCACCTACTGGTATCCGAATCCCTCCAACGTCGACGACGTGATCGCTCTGGTCGGCCTCGAGGAGAAACGCCGGGCCCGGCTGCGGACACTCTCGGGCGGCCAGCAACGGCGGCTCGACCTCGCCTTGGGCCTCATCGGGAATCCCGACCTGATCTTCCTGGACGAGCCGACCACGGGTTTCGACCCGTCGGCTCGCCGAGCCAGCTGGGTGATCATCCGCAACCTGTGCTCGCTCGGCAAGACCGTCCTGTTGACCACGCACTACATGGACGAGGCCCAGCATCTCGCCAACCGGGTGGCGGTCATTTCCGGGGGCGTGTTCGTGGCCGAGGGCACGCCCGATTCGTTGGGCGGTCGCAACCAGGCGGCGGTGCACATCCGGTTCTCCCTCCCCGACGGGATCACAGTCCACGACCTGCCGATCCCCGCCCGGCCGGACGCGGCAGCCGGTGACGTGGTCATCGAAACCCAGGAACCCACCGCCGCACTGGCCCGCCTAACCGGTTGGGCGGTGGAGCGGCGCCTCGAGCTTCCGGGTCTCAGCGTCACCCGACCGACCCTCGAGGACGTCTACCTGGAGCTGGCCGGCGACCCCACCGACGGTGCCGCCGCAGACACGACGAAGGCCACAGCCACGACGAAGGCCACAGGCACGACGAAGGTCACAGACGCCACGAAGGCCGCGAGTTGAAGAACGACCTTGAGCTGCTCGGGCGCCAGGTCGGGTGGGAGCAGCGGTCCTATTGGCGCAACCCTGCGGCCGCGGGCTTCTCGTTTGTGTTCCCGATTCTGATCATGGTCATCTTCGCCACCACCAACGGCAACGGCAAGATCGCCGAGCTGGGCAACATCAGCTACACCCAGTACTACATCCCCGCCATCGTGGCCTTCGGCATCATGGGTGTCACTTTCACCAACCTGGCGATCACCGTAACCTTCAAGCGCGAGGCTGGCACCCTCAAGCGTGTTCGCGGGGCCCCGCTGCCGTCGTGGATCTACCTGGGCGGCCTCATCGGCAACTCGATCGTCGTCGGCATACTCCTCACCGCCCTGGTGATCGCCTTCGGCATCATCGCCTATGGCGTTTCCATCCCCGGCAACATCGCGGCGCTGGTCGTGACACTGGCCGTGGGCGCCGCCTGCTTCTGCGCCATGGGACTGGCGGTGACGACGGTCGTGCCCAACGCCGACGCGGCGCCCGCCATCGTCAACCTGGTGTTCTTCCCGCTGCTCTTCATCTCCGGGACCTTCTTCCCGATCAGCAAGGGATCGGTTCTCACCAAGATCGCCGGGGTGTTCCCCGTGCGTCACTTCATCACGGGGACCTTCGCGGCGTTCGACCCGCACGCCCACAGCAGCTTGCGGGGCGGGGACCTGCTGGTGATGGTCGGGTGGGGTGCCGTGGCGATGCTGGTGGCCAACCGGCGCTTCCGGTGGGAGGCCAGCACCACGTAATCCCCGGCCGGGCGGCCGCCAGCGTCAGAGACGCTGGAGAAGAACAGCAGCCAAATGCCCGCCAAACCCCTTGTAACTGCGAGCGCAACCGCAATAGCGTCCCCTTGGCCTGGGGGCACGTTCCCACGATGGATTGGACAGGGGGTCACATGTTGGTTCCGCATCGAGTATTCGTGACGTTGGTCTCGGTGAGCACGCTCGCCGTGGCGATGTTGCCGGCCGTGGTCGCCGGTGGGGGTACGGCGGCGGCCGCGCCCTTCACGGTGAAGAGCCTGAATCCGATTCAGAAGCGCCTGATCTCAAGTGAGCTGATCAACAGAGGAAACCAGGCCGCAGTGACGCCGTCGCTCGCCGGTGACGACGAGGGGCAAGGCCCCGACGGGGCGCCGCAAGGGGTGCCCTCGAGCTTCGCCACCACCGGCCTGGCCGGCCACCCGGCCAACTACTTCCCGGCCAGCAGTGCGGGGTGCTCGACCAACTTCGGATCCAACACCAAGGTCAACCAGAACTGCCTCAACCTCACGGATCCGGACCTGCAGGGACGGGGCCAGGCCAACAACGAGACCTCCATCGCCCAGGATCCGCTGAGCCCGGGCCACCTCGTCGCCAGCGACAACGACTATGTCCGGGGCGACGGGACGTGTGGCTCCTCCTACTCGACCAACAGCGGTGCCACCTGGACCAACTCGACGGTGCCCAACAGCTTCACCCGCGGCATCGCTGGTCATGCCCGCCAGTACTGGCAGGCGAGCGGCGACACTTCGGTCGCCTGGGACACGAAGGGCAACGCGTACCTGAGTTGTCAGCTGTTCAACCGGGGCACCGTCGCCAGCGCCAATCCCGACCAATCGAGCGCCTTTGTGGTGTTCCGTTCAACCGCCAACAACGGGGCCTCGTGGAACTTCCCGGGACGCTACGTGCTGCCCTTCAGCTTCGACCCGACCGCCAGCGGAGCGCCGGCCTTCCTGGATAAGCAGTTGATGACCGTCGACAACCACGTCGGCAGCCCATTCCAGGACCGGATCTACGTCAGCTGGACCGAATTCGCCGCCAACGGCACCGCCTACATCTACGAATCGCACTCCCGGGACTTCGGCGAGTCATTCAGCAACAAGGTCCTCGTCAGCGCCACCAGCGCCGTCTGCACCAACACCTTCGACATCGATACCCCGAACGGCGCCTGCAACGAGAACCAGTTCTCGCAGCCGTTCACCGGTCCCGACGGCGCCCTGTATGTCACCTATGCCAACTTCAACAACCAGGCCACCTCGGGCGACAACAACCACTACCAGATGATGCTCGCCAAGTCGACCGACGGCGGCTCGTCGTTCTCGGCCCCGGTGAAGGTCAGCGACTACTACGACCTGCCCGACTGTGACCCCTACCAGGGGGCCGGAGCCGACCCGGGCCGGGCCTGCGTGCCGGAGAAGGGCTCCACCAGCAACTCAGTCTTCCGGGCCACCAACTACCCGTCGGGCGCCGTTGATCCCACCAACGCCAACCGGGTCATCGTGACCTTCGGGTCCTACATCAACGCTGTTTCCCAGGAGAGCAACGGCTGCGTTCCGAAGGGCTTCTCGGGAGACGGGAACCCGTTGTACAAGGGGGTCAAGACCGTAGGGGCCTGTAACAACAAGATCCTGATCAGCACCTCGACTGACGCCGGGGCCACCTTCAGCGGGACGTCCGTCAACCCCCGCCGGGAGCCGATGGTCACGCAGGCCCCAGGTCAGGTGGGCACCGATCAGTGGTGGCAGTGGGCCGCCATATCCAACACCGGCCGCTTGGCGGTGTCGTACTACGACCGGCAGTACGCCAACAACGAGATCACCGGCTACTCCGACTTCAGCCTCTCGGGCAGCCAGGACATGGTGAACTTCGGCCAGGTCCGAGTCACGACGAGTTCGATGCCGCCGCCGACCGAGTTCCCTGGCGCTTCAGGCGCAGGTCAGTTCTGGGGTGACTACACCGGATTGTCGGCCGTTACCAATCAGGCCCACCCGCTCTGGAGTGACACCCGGAACACGGACATCTTCCTGTGCCCCGGTAGCGCCACGGGCCCCAGTCATCCGCCGCAGCTGTGCTCGGCCACCGAGAACACCGGCCTGGCCGCCAACGACGAGGAGATATACACCGCCGCCGTCGCCATACCGGCTTCATAGCGGAGAGGGCGTCGGGTGGGCCCCTGAAAAAGGCCCGCCCGACGCTCTCAACGCGACTGCGAACGCGAGCGGGAGCGCGACCGAGCACGCGAGCGTGACGGCGTGGACGGCACCCCGGGCGCCGCGGCCGCCTCCGACAGGCCCCGCAACTCTGCCGCCGTGAGCGGCCGCCACTCCCCCGGCGCCAGTCGCCGGTCGGTCAGAGGCCCGATCCGGGTACGCACCAGCCGCAGGACCGGGTGCCCGACCGCCTCGCACATGCGCCGCACCTGGCGGTTGCGACCTTCGTGGATCACGATGCGCAACATGTCGGGCGCCACGAGAGCGACACGAGCCGGTGACGTGCGGCCGTCCTCGAGCTCGACTCCCTCGCGCAGGCGCCGGACGTCGGCGGGCGAGGGCTGCCCCTCGACGTGGGCCAGGTACTCCTTGTCCACGCCGAAACGGGGATGGGTCAGGTGGTGCGTCAAATCCCCGTCGTTGGTGAGCAGCAGAAGGCCCTCCGTGCCCGCGTCCAGCCGGCCGACCGGGAACACCCGGGGCTCGGAAGGCACCAACTGCACCACCGTGCGCCGGCCCTCGGGGTCCGACGCCGTGGTCACCACCCCCTCGGGCTTGTTGAGCAGGTAGTACACCTGACCGGGGCGTACGGTCAGCGGTGCGCCGTCGACCGCCACCCGGTCATGCGCCACATCCACCCGCCGGCCCAACGAAGCCACGGCACCGTTTACCGTGACCCGACCCCCGGCGATCAGCTCCTCGGCCGCGCGGCGGCTGGCGATCCCCGCCCGGGCCAGCACTTTCTGCAGCCGCTCGCCCTCGAAATCCGTTCCCTCCTCGGTGGCCGGCCCATCCGGCTCCTCCGGCCGCCGCGCCCCAGGTGTCGCGGTCACGGCGACTCGTCCGACAACCCCTCGTCGGTGGTGGTCGTCACCTCGGTCGAGTGTTGTCCCCCGCCATGGCGCAGCCCGGCGTCGAGGGCGTCCATCACCTCGGGCCCGGGCACGAACTGGGCCAGCGGGGGCAACACGTCGAGCGAGTCGATACCGAGTTTCTCGAGGAACCGGGCCGTCGTCCCGTACAGCACGGCCTGCCCCGGTCCAGGATCGCGGCCCACTTCGGCCACGTACCCCCGGTGCTGCAGGGTCCGCATGACGCCGTCGACGCTGACGCCGCGCACCTCCGAAACCTGGGCCCGGGAGATGGGCTGCTTGTAGGCCACCAGGGCGAGGGTTTCCAAGGCGGCGGCCGAAAGCCGGTTCGACTGGCCCTCGAGGGCGAAGCGCTCCACGTAGCCAGCCAGGTCGGAGTGGCTCTGGAAGCGGTACCCGCCCGCCACCCGCACCAGCTCGAAGCCCCGGTCCTCGGCGACGTAGGACTCGGCCAGGGACTGGCACAGCTCTTCGACCCGGGCGGGCGGTACCTCCAGGATCTGGGCCAGGAGGTGGGGCGGGATCGGGTCCTCGGCCACCATGACGATGGCCTCGATGGCCCGTTCGACCTCGGTCGCCATCAGCCCTGATACTCCTCGATCGGGGAAAATGCGGCCGGCTCGGCGCCCTCGCCCTCCGTGCCCATCCAGGTGACGGTGAGATCGCCGAAGTTGCCCGACTGGGACAACTCCACCCACCCCCGCTTGTACAGCTCCAAGACGGCGAGGAAGCGGACGATCACCTCAAGGCGCTCCACCAGGTCCGCGGTGAGCCGGCTGAAGGTGATGGTGCCGGCCCGGGGCAACTCGTCGAGCAGCTCGGTGACGGCGTCGGCCACGCTGACCCGGATCGGGGCCACGTGGTCGAGATCGACGTGGGGAAGCAGCCGGGGCGTGAGCGCCGAGAGACAGGCCTTTCGGAGGCGGTCGGCCGTGATGCCGGCCAGCAGATCGGGCGTGACGTCGAGGAACCGCTCTTCGAGGCCGGTGCGGCGGGGGAACGACCGATCAGCGGCGTCCATCATCCGGCGCAGGGCCGCGGCTGCGTCCTTGAAGGTCTTGCACTCGAACAACCGGGCCAGGAGCAGGTCGCGCTCCTCCCACAGCGCCAGCTCCTCCTCGTCCTCGACGTCGTCGCTGCCCGGCAGGAGTCGCCGGGCCTTCAGCTCCAGCAACACCGCCGCGATGAGCAGAAATTCCGTCGCCACCTCAAGGTCCAGCGTCCGCAGGTTCTGCATCTCGGCGACGTAGGCGTCGACGATCGACGAGAGCGACACCTGGTAGATGTCCACCTGCTGGCGGGTGATGAGGTGCAGCAGGAGGTCGAAGGGGCCCTCGAAGACGGCGGTGGTGACCTCGTAGGGCATCGTGATCCGAGAATACCGGCGGGGTGTGACCGGAACGGCGAATACCATCGGCCTCTGTGACACGAGTGCTGTCGGGCATCCAACCCACGGGCGACTTCCACCTGGGCAACTACCTGGGCGCACTTCGCGGGTGGGTCGAGGATCAACACGAGCACGACAGCTATTTCTGTGTGGTCGACCTGCACGCCCTGACGATCCCCCGAGACCCCGCGGAGCTGCGGGCCAAGTCCATGGAATGCGCCAACCTCCTGCTGGCGGTCGGCCTCGATCCTGACGTGTGCACCCTGTTCCTGCAGAGCCACGTGCCCGAACACGCCGAGCTGTCGTGGTTGCTCGAGTGCACCGCTTCGATGGGTGAGCTGCGACGCATGACCCAGTTCAAGGAGAAGACGGCGCGCGGCGGTGAGGAAGCGGCGCGGGTCGGGTTGTTCACCTATCCCGTGCTGCAGGCGGCCGACATCTTGCTGTACGACGCCGACCGGGTGCCCGTCGGTGACGACCAGCGCCAGCACCTCGAGCTCACCCGCGACCTGGCGACGCGGTTCAACCAGCGCTACGGGGAGACCTTCGTCGTCCCGGCGGCTGCGATTCCGGCTGCCGGGCGGGGTGCCCGGATCATGGATCTCCAGCAGCCCACGGCCAAGATGTCGAAGTCGGCCGAGTCGCCCCAGGGCGTGGTGCTGCTCCTCGACCCGCCCGAGGCCATCGAGCGCAAGGTCAAGCGGGCCGTGACCGACGCCGACACTGGCACCGGGTCGGTGCGCTACGACCCAGCGGCCAAGCCGGGCGTGTCCAACCTGCTCGAGTTGCTGGGCCTGGCCACCGGCCGGGCGCCGGCCCAGGTGGCGGCGGACTATTCCCAGTACGGGCCGCTCAAGGTGGACACGGCCGCAGCCCTGGTGGAGCTGCTGCGGCCCATCCAGCAGCGCTACTGGGAGTTGACCGCCGATCCCGGAGTGGCCGAGAAGGCGCTGGAGCAGGGAGCCGACAAGGCCCATTCGGTCGCCTCGGTGACCTTGCGCCGGGCGCGCCACTCGGTGGGGTTGTTGCCCCGCCCCTGAGCGCCGGGCCGGAGCCGGCTAGTACGGGCGAGAGCCTTCGGCGCCGCCGTGGCCGTCTCGGTCTTCCGGCCCGGCATGGCACTCCGGGTCGGCATGGCAGCCGGGGCCAGCGTGGCTGTCCGGCCCGGCGTGGCTGTCGGCAGCCGGTCGGAACGACGCGGGCTGGTCGTCTTGAGCCGTGCGACGGGCGCCGCCCCGCCGCCGAGGTCGCGCCGCCTTGGCCGCATCGAGGTCGGCCGGACGGAAACGGGCGTGCCCGCCCAGGGTCACGACACAGGGCAGGCGGCCCGACCGGGCCCACTGGTACACCGTGCTCGGGGGCACCCCGAGGTAGCGGGCCGCCTCGGAGCGAGTGAGAAATTGACCACCTGCGGGAGGCTTGCCGCCTTCGGCGTCGGTGTCGGGTGCGCCGGGACTCGAGTCCATCGTTTCCGACGCCTGATCACTCCCGTCATTCGGGCAGATGCGGTGGGTCACGCGAAGCATCTCGGGGTCAGGCGCACGGGGCTGAGCGTACGGTTGAGCCGTTGCGGCCGCAAGTAAACCTGGAGTGAATCCATTTGGCCGGCCATGTGGACAATGATGGTTTGATGCAGCCGCTCGACCGCCGAGCCCGTCGTTGGGCGCTGGCGTTGACCGCCGCATCGGCGGCCGTCGTCTTGGCATTGGCGGCCCGGATCCACCACAGCGGCGCCCCGCTGTGGCTCGACGTGCAAGGGCGCCGCGTGGCCAACGGTCATGTGTTCGGAATCCCGCTGGTGTCCGGGCGCGCGGCGCGCATCGTCATCTCCCTCGGAGACACGCCGACGTTCCTGATCCTCGTCGCCACAGTGGTACTGGCGGCGTTGATCCTGCGTGACCGCATTTCGGCCCTGGTAGCGGTCGCCGCCTGTCCCCTCGCCTTGGTGCTCACCGAGGTCATCGGCAAACCGCTCGTGGGCCGGCGCGAGAGCGGGGACTACGGTTTCCCCTCGGGGCACAGCACCGCGATCGCGCTGGTCGTGGCCATCGTGGCGTTGCTGGCCTACCGGCGTTGGCGACATCGAGGTCTGGTCGCCATCGCCCCGGCGGCGGTCCTCGTGCCCGCCATGGGACTGGCCTTGGTACGGGTCGACCTTCACTTGTTCTCCGACACGATCGGCGGGACGCTGGTCGGCGGGGGAACGGTGCTCGGTCTGGCGTGGCTGGCGTCGGTGCTCGTCGCGACCCGGACGTCGACACGCGAGCGCTCCTCCACCACGTAGCCGGGTCCTCGCCAGCCCAGCTTGCGCCGGGTGCTCGGACGGGCGGGCGTCCTGGTTGGCGCCACGGCGCTCCTGGTCGCGAGTTGCTCGGGAGCCGGGCCAGTCGGGCGCCGGGCGGGCGCCGGGGCCCACGTCGATCCCGAACAGCTGAGGACTCGCTAGTCGTCGTCGGCCGCCTTCAGCGCCTCCGCCACCTCGGCGGGAACCGTCCAGCGGTGCGCCGGGAGGTGGTGTTCCCGGGCCCACGCGACCGTGAGGTGGCGGCTCCCGGCCGCCTCGAGCAATTGGGCACCCACGATGTCGTGGCGGAGGTAACGGGCCATCCGGCCCCGACCGCGCGCCGCCCGATCCCGGCCCACCCCGAGCGCCAGCACCGTGGCCGCGGCGCGACGCAGCGGCCCGAGGCCCGACTCCACCTTCCCCACGTCATGCAGCAACGCCGCCGGTAGTGCCGCCCCGTCGATCCCCGCCTGGTGCCGCGCCACGCGCTGCGCCACTGCGACTGCGTGGCGGCGGTCGGGCCCCGACATCCGGCCCCAGAGCAGCTGCTCGCGGTCGATCAGGAGGGACCGGGCCCAGGCGTCGTCGGCCGCCTTCGGCCCGCCCGGCCACAGCGAGGCGACGAAACGTCGAGCCAGGTGGGAGGCGCTGCCGAACCCTGACTCGGCGGGTCCCACGGTTCTCACGGTGAGATGATCCGCACCCACAGGTTGATAGCGGGGTTGAACAGGCGCGACAGGGAACCGGGAAGCAGCAGGACGAGGCCCAGCAGGATCAGAAACCCGTAGCGCCGGAGGGCCTCCCATCCATTGCGCCAGGCCTTCGGTATGAACCGGTCGACGACTGCCGAGCCGTCGAGCGGCGGGATGGGAATCAGGTTGAAGACCGCCAGGACGACGTTGATGATCCCGAATGCCAGCGGTATCCGAAGGCGCAGCGGCCCGCTGCCGAGCGCAAGGAACGCCGGATGCTGCAGGCGCAACACCCCGCCCGCGATGATCGCCAGCAGCACATTGGTCGCCGGCCCGGCCAGGCTGACCACCACGGCATCATCTCGCGGGTGGCGCATGCGCGACGGGTTGATCGGCACCGGCTTGGCGTAGCCGAACACGCCGAGGCCCGAGAGGGACAGCAAGGCGGGGAGGATGATCGTCCCGAACAGGTCGACGTGGGCGATGGGATTGAGCGTGAGCCGCCCCGCTCGCTTGGCCGTGTCGTCGCCGAAGCGAAGCGCCACCACCCCGTGCGACACCTCGTGGAGGATGATCGACGGCACGGCCACTCCGAAGAGGAGGAGGGTCTGAGACGTGATCACCCGCCGCGACAGCGACAGCGCGACCACGACACCGATGATCACCAAGACGATGGTCTGGTCGCGCTTCATAACCTCATGCTGACAGGTCACGGAACATTGCCCGCGCCAGGCTCAGGGGTGTGTCAGCGCTTGCTGGCGCAGTCGATGCAGTACCGAGCGGCCGGCTTGGCCTCGAGGCGGGCCGCTCCGATCGGCTTGCTGCACGACTCGCAACTACCGAAGCTCGACTCGTCGAGCTTCCCGATGGCGTGCTCCACCTCGACGAGCGTCTCCTGCAGCTTGGCGGCCAACGCCTCCGCCTCGCCCCGCTCGGCTGTCACCTGGCTCGAGTCGGCGAAGTTCGAGTCGTAGTCGAGACCGGCGGCGTACCCGAGTTCGCTCAAGCGGGCGCGCAACGAATCGCGCTCCTCTTCGAGCATCGAGCGGAGATCAGCGGTCGTCGCGTCGGTCGACGTCATAGCCAGAGTGTAACCCCCAGGTCATCTCCGCGACGCGTGTAACGAGGGTTTCTGACCTGGAGCACGTCTCGGCTCCGAAGCCGTCAGGCCGGTCGGGCCCGGGGGTGGGCGGCGTCGTAGGCCGACCGCAGCCGCTCGGTCGACACCTTGGTATACACCTGGGTGGTGGCGATCGAAGCGTGCCCGAGCAGTTCCTGGACCACCCGGATGTCGGCGCCGTGGTCGAGCATGTGGGTGGCACAGCTGTGGCGCAGGACGTGCGGGGTCAGCCGGTCGCCGAGGCCCACCTTGTCGCCATAGCGGCGAACGATTCCCCAGGCGCCTTGGCGCGACAACCGCCCGCCCCGGGCGTTCAGGAACACCGCCTCGGAATCACCGCGCCGGGCCCAGCGCAGCGGCGACATGGCGCCGCGTCCGTTGGCCGACAACCAGTCGTCGAGCGCCGCCCGGGCGTAGCGGCCGAGCGGGACCAGCCGCTCCTTGGACCCCTTGCCCAACACCCGGACCACGTCGGAATCGAGGGCCATGTCATGCATCGACAGGCCCACCAACTCCGAGATCCGCATCCCGGTGCCGTACAGCAGCTCGAGGATTGCCCGGTCGCGGCGGGCGGCGGCGTCCTCGCCCACCACCGCCCCGAGCAGGGTGAGGACATCGGCCTCGGTGAGCGCCTTGGGCAGTCCCTGCGGAACCTTCGGGTTGCCGACGTCGCCGGTCGGGTCGACGCCGGCGTGTCCTTCGTCGACCAGGAAATGGTGCAGCGACCGCACCGCCACCAGCGCTCGGGCCACACTCGACGGGGCTCGCCCAGACGCCCACAGCGAGGCGATGTACGCCAAGACGTCCGCCTCGCTCACCCCATCGAGCGTCAGTTGCCGATCGCGCAGCCACACCTCGTAGGCCCGCAGGTCCCGGCGGTACGCCGCCAGCGTGTTGACCGCCCTTCCCCGCTCGACCGCCAACCACGAGAGGAACTCCTCGCCGTCGAGGCTGAGTGGGGCAGTCCCGGTTCCACCGCTCGGCGCTGTCCCTTTTCCCCCCGTCAAATCGGATCAATGAACGGGTCGGCGTACGGCAGCCCCAGCGCCTCGGCCACCGCCTCGTTGGTCACCCGTCCGCCCACGGTCGTGAGGCCCCGCCGCAAGGCGATGTCGCCGCACGCCACGACCGGGCCACAGTTGGCGACCTCGACCACATAGGGCAGCGTGGCGTTGGTCAGGGCATAGGTGGACGTGTGGGGCACGGCGCCGGGCATGTTGCCCACCGCGTAGTGCAAGACGCCGTGGCGGAAGTACACCGGGTCGCCGTGGGTCGTCTCGTGGGTCGTGGCGATGCAGCCGCCCTGGTCGACGGCGACGTCGACGACCACCGAGCCGGGCTTCATGGCGGCCACCATGTCCTCGGTCATGACGACCGGCGCCCGTCCACCGGCCACGAGGACGGCTCCGATGACGAGGTCCGCCCTCGCCGTGGCCCGCTCGATGGCGCCCCGGTTGGAGGCGAGCGTCATGATCCGGCCTTTGTGGATCTGGTCGACCCAGCGGAGGCGGTCGATGTTCTTGTCGAGTAGGAGCACCTCGGCTTCCATGCCCTGGGCGATCCAGGCGGCATTCCACCCCACGTTGCCCGCTCCGAGGACGACGACGCGGGCGGGCCGGACGCCAGGGGCGCCGCCGAGGAGGACGCCGCGGCCGCCGTTGTTGCGCTCCAGGTAGTGCGCCCCGACCTGGGTCGCCATGCGTCCTGCGACCTCGCTCATCGGTGCCAGGAGCGGGAGCGAGCCGTCGGGAAGCTGGACGGTCTCGTAGGCGAGGCTGGTGGTGCCCGCGGCCAGCAGCGCCTTGGCCACCTCGGGGTAGGCCGCCAGGTGGAGGTAGGTGAAGAGCACCAGGTCGGGACGGAGGAACGGGAATTCCTCCAGTTGTGGTTCCTTCACCTTGACGACCAGGTCGGCGGCCCAGGCGTCGGCAGCGGTGGCGACAAGCTCGGCGCCTGAGCGGGCGAAGTCGGCGTCGGCGATCGACGATCCCTCGCCTGCACCCTGCTCGACCAGGACGCTGTGGCCGAGGGCGGTGAGCTCGCGAACACCGTCGGGTGTCATCGACACCCGGTTCTCCGAGGACTTGACCTCGGCTGGCACCCCGACGATCACGGTTCGAGCGTAGCGGTGCCTTGGGGCGCGCGGCTGTTGCGGC
>JAUTXN010000087.1 GCA_030838045.1 Acidimicrobiaceae bacterium | reverse complement strand
TTCCGATCGGTGCGATCTCGGTATCAGCGGCGTCGAGGCTCGCCACGGTGACCACATCTGCGGTCTCTACTACGGGGTTCGCCAGCGGGACGAAATGCTGCTCCCCTTCCTCGAAGCGGGCCTGCTGGCCGGTGACAAGTGCATCTGCGTGGTCGACGGGACGGAACCGACTGAGATCGTGGCCGCCCTCCACGACGATGTCGACGGTCGCGATCGCGCCGACAACAAGCAGCTGGACGTGATTCGGGCCGCCGATGCCTATCTTCGCTCGGGGCGGTTCTCGCCGGCGGAAACCATCGGCTTCTGGCGCGGCGCCATCTCCGAGGTCATGTACGGCGGCCGCTTCGACGTGGTCCGAGCGGTCGAGACCTGGTCGCTCCGGGACGTGGTGCCCGAACGAAACGAGCTGCTGGCGCTCGAATCGGAGATGAACCGCTTTCTCCCCCTCTACCCCCAGGTGATCTTGTGCCTCTACGACCTCCAGCGCTTCGAGGGCAGCATCGTCGTGGACCTGGTGAAGACCCATTCGAAACTGCTGCTCTCGGGCATGATTGTCGAGAACCCGCACTCCCTGACACCCGACGAGTTCCTCGGCCGCGGCATGAACGAGAATCGTCACCACGCACCCATTGCGACTGAGGTGCAGGGCCGTGACGCTCGGCCGTGACGACTGGCTCGATGTGGCGCGCAAGGTCGACTGGACCTACCGCTACGTGAGCGAGGAAGAGGTGTTTCCGCCGGAGATGAGCGGCCGACCGTGGCTCCCCCACGACGCGTGGCAGGGCTGGAACGAGGCCTACCGCACGACCTATCGGGAATATGTGAGCAACCAGCGGGCCAAGGACGACGCGGTCCTCGGGGTCCGATCGGCGCTGAGCAAGGTCCACATCCTGGAAGGCCTGGATCCCGGCTGGCTGCAACTGGTCAAGTTCCATAACGGGGCGCTCGCTCTGGCCGAGTACGCGGGCGCGGTCGCGGAGCTGCGGATGGCTCGCTTCGGTCGTGACAGCGCCTGGCGGATGATGGCGACCCTCGGGGCGCTCGACGAAATCCGCCACACCCAGATCCCGCTGCTCCTCGGCCATGACATGCTGCGCTTCGACGGGAACTTCGACTGGACGCACAAGGCGTACCACACCAACGAATGGATGATCATCGCCGCCCGCCACCTGTTCGACGACATGTTCCTGGCCGCGGACGCAATCGATCTCGCCATCCAACTCAATCTGGTTTTCGAGACCGGCTTTTCCAACCTTCAGTTCATGGCCATGGCGGCCATGGCCGACCGAGCCTCGCATCACCTTTTCGAGAAGGCCCTGGCCAGCATCCAGACCGACGAGGCCCGCCACTCCCAGATCGGGCACCCGGTTCTCCGCACCCTCATCGAGAACGGCGGAAAGGATCGGGCGCAGTTCCTGGTCGACAAGATGTGGTGGCGGTGCTGGCGCCTGCTCATCGCCCTCACCGGATCCGCCATGGAATACCTAGTGCCAGTCGAGGCCCGCACCCGGTCGTTCAAGGAATTCATGGAGGAATGGGTGATCGAGCAGTTCACCAAGAACCTGGCGGAATTCGGTCTGGAGCGACCCTGGTTCTGGGATCTGTTCCTGGAGGAGTTGGACTCCGCCCATCACAGCTTCCAGCTCGGCTTGTACGCGTACCGAACGACCCTCTGGTTCGACGTTGCCATGCCCGACGCCGAGGAACGCTGTTGGCTCAGCGAAAAATATCCGCAGTGGGACGAGATCTTTGGGCCCTTCTGGAAACGGCTCGAGGAGGAGTGGGCCACCAACGGGGAGGCGGGAACTCTCGCCTACGCCCTGCCGGCCATCTGCAATCTTTGCCAGCTCCCGACGTTGTTCGTCCGGCCCGGAAAGAACACCGCCTGCACGCTCATGTTGGGCGGCCGCAACTACCTCTTCTGTTCCCAACCGTGCCGGTGGATCTTCGAGCAGCAAAAGGAGCGCTTCACCGACCATCGCAGCGTGGTCGACCGTATCGTCGCCGGCCAGGCGCCCGGCAAGCTCATCGATCTGCACGACTGGATGGGGCTCGAAGCGCCCACCGAGACGGGCAAGGACCTGCGCCGGGGCCTGAGCCCATGGCGGCTGGAACCGGTACCGACGGCCTGACGCGATGGCGACACGGCGCTATCTCTTCGGTTACCTGACAGACGACTTCTTCGGGCGGGTCATCGTGGCCGGGGCCGGCCAGCGGGTGGGAGAGCTGGCGGAGCAACTGACGGCGTGGGGGGTGCCGGGTGACCGGAAGGGCGCCGTCACGGTGACCAATGAGGCCGGCGCGGTCCTCGATCCGACCATGACGATCACCCAGGCGGGGTTGGGCAACGGTGACATTTTCACAGTGGATCGGGAACTGTGACGCCATGGGGGAATGGATGACGGCGGGATCCTTGAACGACCTCTGGGAGGGTGAGATGGTCGCGGTCGAGCTCAACGCTGTCCCGGTCGTCCTGTGCTTCGTCAACGGCGCGGTGTTCGCCTACGAGGACCGATGCCCGCACCTGGCCAACCCGCTGTCGGCCGGTCGGCTGGACGAGCACGCGCTCACCTGCGCGGCCCACGAGTGGGCGTTCGATGTTCGAAGCGGGCTTGGGATCAACCCCATGGAGGCGCGCTTACGGGGCTTCCCGGTGCGCCTCGACGGCGAGACGATTCTGGTCGACATGCGCCCGGCCGGATCGTGAGCGAGTCCGACCTGACCGGTGTCGGGGTCGGCCCGGTACTCCAGTCGACGCCCTTGGCGGCGGCACTGGCGGCCGCCATCGAGGGCGAGAACGACCGCGTCATCGTCCGGGACGAAGGTGCCTATCTTCGCGTCCTCTCGCCCCGAATCTGCCGGCTGTCGCGCGCCACAATCGAGGCGACGACCGGATCCCCCTTTCGGTTTCCCGGCGACCTCGAGGTGGTCATGTCTTCGTTCTCGGGCCTGGTGCAGATGAACGAGCACGGCGCCGTCTGGTGGCTGGCCACCGACCCGGTGCCCGACCCGCCCCGGTCACCGCCCCAGTCGCCGCCCCAGACACAGCCGGCGGACCGGTAGCCATGGCACCCCCTCGGCCGCCGAGCCGCAAGTCCTACTCCCGGATGGCAACCGAACGGCGCATCCCGTCGGAGTACGAGATCGTCAGCTCCGATCTGCACTACAACTATCCGCACCGATTCGAGCTGGCGGGCGACAACCCCGTCATCGCCTGGTACAACCGATATCGAGAGGGCTCCCTGCTGCTGGCCCAAAACTGGGAGGCCTTCGCCGATCCTCGGCGGACGACGTACCACGGGTATAACGAGCGCCAGGACCGCAAGGAGGACGTCGTCGACGGCCTGCTCCGCGAGATCGACGAGACCGGATACGACCGACGCTTGTCCGACGGTTGGGTCGAATTCCTCGATCAGTGGTATGCCCCGCTGCGTTATCCCGCCCACGGTCTTCAGATGCTGGCCGCCTACATCGCGCAAATGGCACCCGCGTCGCGAATCACGAACTGCGCCGCCTTTCAAGCCGCCGACGAGACACGCCGGCTCCAGCGAATTGCCTACCGCAGTGCGCAACTGGCCGACCATCGCCCCGGCGTCGACCTGGCTCGCCACCGACAGGTCTGGGAGGGCGCCGAGGCGTTCCAGCCACTCCGCGAACTCATCGAACGGGCCCTGGTGACCTACGACTGGGGCGAGGCGCTCATCGTGACCAACGCCGTGATCAAGCCGCAGCTTGATCGGCTGATCAACGAGGAGCTGGCGGGCCGGTTGGCGGCCGCCAACGGCGACCCGATCCTGCAGAGCATCCACTTCTCGCTCCAGGAGGACGCCGGTTGGCATGTCGCCTGGACGGCGGCGCTGGTGGACGTGGCGATGGCCGACACGCCGATCAACGACGAGCAGATCTCGCAGTGGATCGACCGGTGGCGCCCGCTGGCATCCCACGCGACCGAGTCGCTGGCCGCGGTGGCGCTGTCCGCGCCCAGTCTCGCCGCGGGTTAGCCGCGCCGGGCTACGGCTTGTTGCCCGCGGCGCTCGGATTCTCCAGGACCGCCTCGATGTCGAGCTCCACCTTGATCTCCTTGCCGACCATGAGCTCGCCCGCTTCCAGGACCTGGTTCCACGTCACGCCGAAATCTTCCCGGTTGATGACCGTGGTGGCCTCGAACCCGGCGCGTGTCCCGCCCCAAGGGTCGGTCGCGGTTCCGGTGTAGTCGACCCGGAGCGTCACCGGCCGGACGACGTTCTTCACCGTCAGATCGCCATCCACTTCCCACGAGTCCCCTGAGGGGCGCACCGCGGTGGACAGGAAGCGGATCTCGGGATACTCCTGCACGTCGAGGAAATCGGCAGAACGCACGTGGCTGTCACGCGTCTTGTCGCCGGTATCAATGCTGGCCGCCTGGATCACGGCCTCCACCGACGACTGGGTCGGCTCGGGCGCGATCTCCACGGTCCCGAAGAACGAACTGAAATGGCCTCGTACCCGGCTGATCATCATGTGCCGGGCCGCGAACTGGATCCGTGAATGGGTCGGGTCGATGCTCCATCTCCCGGGCGCCGGAAGTTCCCGACGTTCGGTGTTCGCGGCTTGCGGTGTGCTAATTGACATTCCTGCCTCCCGTTCCGGTATTGCTCTCTGTCACCGATGACAACGAACGTTCGAGCCATTCCCTGAGTTCTGGTTCCGGCGCCGCCCCGGTCTTGCGGGACCGCACCCGACCGCCGTCCAAGACGACGAGCGTCGGAATCCCTTGCACCTCGAAGCGGCGCCCGACCTCAGGCGCCTCGTCAACATTGACCTTGACCAGCTTGAGCCGACCGGCGAACTGGCGGGCCAGAGCCTCAAGCGCCGGGCTCACGGCCCGACACGGCCCGCACCACGGTGCCCAAAGATCGAGGAGGACCGGGATGCCAGGACCGTCCACGATCTCGGCAAAGTCCGTGTCCTCAGCGGTGACGATCCATGGCAGCGGGGAATGACAATTACCGCAGCGGGGAACCCCCGCGGCGGCCGCAGGGACCCGGTTCTTGGTGCCGCACACCGAGCAAATGACAACGGCGCTCTTCAATGCCCGATCTCCTATTCACGCGGTGCAGCAATTGGCCCTTGGTGCAGTGTGATTTCCGAAACTTGGGTCAACGTTTGGGAACCTCCGCCTCTCGGTGACCGCGATTGAGAAAGCGTCGCACCGCCACGTTCGGACGACACCACGCGCCCGCGTGGTCCTGCGTCCCCGCCTCAGGCGGCCGCGTCACGTACTAACACCAGACGAGCCAGCTCCACCCGCGACCCGACGTTCAGCTTACGAAACACCTGTCGGAGATGGAAGTCGACGGTATGGCGGGAGAGGAAGAGCCGCTCGGCCACCTTGGGGTTGCTCAGGCCTTCGGCCACCAAATCGGTGACCCGGCGCTCGGCGTCGGTCAAGCTGGCCCACCCCGAGACCGGGCGGGGGGAATGACGGCTGCGCCGCTGCCCGGAGCCCAGCTCCAGCAGGCGGTTCCGGACCCGCGCCGCATGGTAGGACGCACCCATCTGCTCGTTGGCGGCCAACGCCCGTTCCAGCTGGGCCCGGCCCCGGCACCGGTGACCCCCTTGAGCCAGGAGGTCGCCCGCATCCTCGCAGGCCGCGGCCCGAGCCCACGGGTGCCGGTGCTCAGTTCCCAGCCGCTCCAAGGTCTCGGCGTCGCGATTGAGCAGGGCCTGAGCATGAGCGCCCGACCCGACCACCACCGAGAACGGCGCATTGTCGGCCGCCAGCCGCTCGACGCAGGCCGCGATTCGCTCGGCGGCCGACAGCTCGCCCACTGCCAGGGCGGTGCGAACCAGCCACGGGGCCGCCGCCGGCTCGGCCACGAGGAGGCGCCGATGCGTTGCCGGGTCCTTGTAGACAGCCGCCACGACACCGAATGCCGCATTGGGGCCCTGCCGGGCCTCGGCCAACTGGGCCCGCGCCCACAGGAACGACGTGGCACCCGCGAGGGCCCGTCCCCCCGGAGATGTTTCGTCGAGCTGCTCGAGGTGGGCTTCGGCCCGGCCGAGTTCGCCCCGCATCAGGGCAACGAAGGCCAAGACGAGGAGGGCCGGGGGCGCCAAGAGGTCGGTTCCGTGCCGCCGAGCCAGGGCCAGCCCGGCCTCCGCCTCGTCGTGGGCAGCACCGAGGCGCCCCGTCGCCAGCGAAAGGCGGGCCTGGAGAATGGCCGGGCCGGCGGCCCAACCGGCGCCCGCCGACCGCCGCACCCGGTCCCGGCCGGCCGCGTGCAGGTTGCACGCCCGTCGAAAGTCCCCGACCGCCAGGTACACCGCGGCCAAGGCGAAGCGCGGCAGCGGGCAGCGGACCGGGAACTTGGCGTCGTCCGCCCGGCGCACCGCGGCTTGCAGGAACCCGATGGTGTCGGACACCCGGCCTTCGTCCCACGCGATGAAGGCCAAGGTCGTGAAGGCCCCCGCCAGCGCGTCATCGCTTCCCGGGCCGACGGCGCCTCCGAGGAGTGCCTCGGCCCGCCGGTGCGCCACCGTCAGCTGACCGTCGAGCATCCAGCCGAAGAGGCGCATCACCTCGGCTCGCGCCCCGGCTGCGGCGCCAACCGACGCCTGACGGAAGACCGCCTCGGCGTGGAGCACCGACTGGTCCGGCCGGCCGGCGAGAAAGGACAGATGGGCCAGTTCGAGGTGCAACTCGGCGAGACCATCTTGTGGCCGTTCTCCCGCCAAGGCTTGACGGGCCAGGTCGGCCGCGCCCGCCCTGTCGCCCATGGCCAGCCGCGCCTTCACCTGGGTCGTAATCCCCCCCAGGCGGTCAACCACGATAGGGACCGACTCGGGGCCGGGGGCCGGGGCCGGGGCCGGATCCGCGTCAGCGTCCGCGTCCGCGTCCGGGCCATCATCCAACACCGGCTCCGGGGCATCATCCAACACCGGCTCCGGGCTGTCAGCCGGCCACGTTGCCGGCTGACGCAGCCCGGTATCGTCGGCGCCGGCGACGTCGGGCGAGTCAGCACCGACGGTGGCGTCTGGCAAGTCGGCATGGGGATCAACCGCGGT
The DNA here is from genome assembly GCA_030838045.1 of Acidimicrobiaceae bacterium. GTDB lineage: Bacteria > Actinomycetota > Acidimicrobiia > Acidimicrobiales > Palsa-688 > JALYXV01. The sequence goes on along the minus strand of JAUTXN010000087.1, from coordinate 23,546 downwards.
GTCGGCCAACTCGACGTCACGATCCCCGATCCGGCGGTGCAGGGCCATGCGAATGGGGCTCGGAACCCCCTCATAGATCGCCTGGCGGACCAGCTCGTGACGAAACGTCAAGCACTCGCCGGTGGCCACGATGACGCCCGACGCCAAGGCGTCGCACAGTAGGGGCATCACCTGGCCGAGCGGCTCGCCCATGACCTCGGCCGCCTCCTCCACCGCGAAGGTCGGCCCGATCACCGCGGCCACGTCGAGGAGGCGCCACGCGGCGGGCGTGACCCGCCCGAGGCTGGGCGCCTGCTGGCCTTGCAGCCGGGACGGCAACTTGGCCAGAACCGACCGGACCCGGGCGGGCACGACTGGCGCGTCCGATTCCTGAAGATAGCTGGTGTCGGGCACTGGCACATCGTGGGTCACGGCCATGTCAGTAGACTGAGGGTTCGCAGCAGGACAAAACAGGTCCTAAGAGGACGAACCTCATGGGGATGGCGACACCGATTTCCCCAAGTCTTGAGCCACGGTCAGTGCGCGACCGGTCGGACAGGATCAAAATGCCGCCGGAATTCGTCCTCCCAGGACGAAGAACTCCCTTTTCGCTCAAGTTGCGTGGGAGGATCGATGTGTCATCGTGGGCAATGACCCCCTAGGCGACCCATCACGCGCTCCGCCCATGCCGGCCGTCGGGGCGCTCCCGTCCTCTTCGGAGGATCCGGACGCCAATTTCCGCGAGCAGTTGTCCAACTTGCAGGGACTGCTGGTCTTGTCGATGCTGATGACCGAGGCCGGCGACGAACGCAAGATCCTGAACCTGGCTTCGACCGCCGTGCCGTCGCTGGGGCGCAGCCGTCTGTGGGGCGTCCATCTGCACGACTCTGGCTGGCGGTCGATGACCGACGGTCCGGCTCCCGGGGGGGACGGGCAGGTCGACCTCACGGCCCAGTTGGCGGTGCTGGGCAGCGCGGGCGGGGTCGTGGCGATCCCGGGCGAGGCTTGGGGGTACGCCTTCCCGCTGCGGAGCCTCGATGGTGAGTTCGGGTACATGGTGGTCGCGGCCGACAACTTGCCGCCGCCGCCGGAGCAGTTCCTGCTGCGGGTGCTGGCCCAGCAGGCGGCCATCGCCCTGGCCAACGCCCGGCTGCACAGCCGGGAGCGGGCTCGGGCGGTCGAGTTGCGGGTGGCCAACGCAGCGCTGGCGGAGACGGTCGCCTCGCTGAAGCGCAGCACCACCATCCACGACCGGTTGACCCAAGTGGCCGTGGCCGGCGAGGGCCAGGAGGGGATCGCCCGGGCCGTCCACGAGCTGACCGGACTCCCGGTGGCGATCGAGGACCGGCACGGAAACCTCACCGCGTGGGCCGGGCCCGACCGTCCCCACCCCTACCCCAAGGACAGCCCGGCGCGCCGGGAGCAAATGCTGCGCCACGCCCGTGAGGCGGGGGGGCCGGTGCGGACGCACGGCCGGGTCATCGCCCTGGCCCGCCCCCGGCCCGACATCGTCGGGGTCCTGGCCTTGCTCGACCCCGAAGGCCGCTTCGGCGCCGCCGAGCAGGCGGCTCTGGAGCACGGGGCGACCGTGCTGGCCATGGAACTGGCCCGGTTGTGGAGCATCGCCGAGGCGGAGCTCCGCGTCGGGCGGGACCTGGTCGAGGAGCTCTTGGACGCGACCGACGATCAAGTACCCCTGCTGCGAGCCCAGGCCCTCGGGTATGACCTCGAACGCCCGCACCGGGTAGTTGTCATCGCCAGCCCGGGAGACGGATCCAGCCCGAGTGACGACTCCCTCTTCCATGCTGTGCGGCGGGCGGCCCGCGACGTGGGAGTGGGCTCGCTGCAAATGTCCCGGGGTGAGACGGTCGTGCTGTTGTCCGACGCCGAGCAGGACTGGGAGGAGTTCCGCGCCGCCGTCGTCACGGAGCTTGGGGATAGCCGGTGCCGAGTCGGCGTCGGCAGCCGGTGCCTACGCCCCACCGACTTTCGGCGTTCGTACCGCGAGGCCGGATTGGCCCTACGTTTGCAGGCTGGAGTGGGCCGAAACGGCGGCATCGACCGTGCCATCTTGTTCGACGACCTTGGCGTGCTCCGGCTCCTGCTCACGAACGATGACACGGCGGCTATCGAGCGCTTCGCCCACGAGTGGCTCGGACCGCTGCTCGACTACGACGCCAAACGAGGGTCGGAGATGGTAGCCACGCTCACCGCCTACCTGGAGTTCGGTGGTAGTTACGCAGGCACCGCGAAGGCCATTGCGGTCCACCGCAGCACCCTCAAGTACCGGCTGCAGCGCATCGAGGAGATCTCCGGGTACAACCTGTCGGTTCCCGACATCCAGTTCAACCTCCAGGTGGCCACCCGGGCCTGGCAGGTTCTGGAAACCCTCCGCGCCGAACCCTCCTAGGCGGGAGTATCAGCTCCAACCCGGGTTCGTGGTCGCAGCCGGGTCGCGTCGTCGCCAAGAGCCCAAGAAGCCTGGGGGAAAATCCACGCGTTCGCGGGATGTACCTCCCCGGGGGTCACCCCCAGGCTGGATAAGGAGAGTCGACTGAGAGGAAGTCAACCAAATGGCGAAGGCAGTCGGGATCGACCTGGGAACTACGAACTCGGTAATCGCGACCGTCGAAGGCGGTCAGCCGGTCGTCATCCCCAACGCCGAGGGCTCGCGGACGACGCCGTCTGTCGTGGCCTTCACCCCCAACGGTGAACGCTTGGTGGGGCAGCTGGCACGGCGCCAGGCCATCTTGAACCCGAAGGGCACGATCTCCTCGGCCAAGCGGTTCATCGGCCGCCGGTACGACGAGGTCCAAAGCGAGCTCAACGCCGTCTCCTACGACGTCATCCCCGGGCCGGACGGATCGGCCCGCTTCAAGATCGGCGAGAAGCTGTACGCCCCCGAGGAAGTCTCGGCCCTGGTGCTGCGCAAGCTGGCCGAGGACGGCTCGAAGTTCCTCGGGGAGAAGGTCACCGAGGCGGTCATCACCGTTCCCGCCTATTTCAACGACGCCCAGCGCCAAGCGACCAAGGACGCCGGTCGCATCGCCGGCCTCGAGGTACTGCGCATCATCAACGAGCCCACCGCGGCCGCCTTGGCCTACGGGCTGGACAAGAAGGGCAACGAGACCGTCCTGGTCTACGACCTGGGCGGGGGCACCTTTGATGTCAGCATCCTCGACGTGGGCGACGGTGTCGTCGAGGTCCGGGCCACGTCCGGTGACACCCACCTGGGCGGCGACGACTTCGACCGGCGCATCGTCGACCACCTGGCCGACCAGTTCCAGAAGGACAACGGCATCGACCTGCGGAAGGACCCCCAGGCCCTGCAGCGCCTGTTCGAGGCGGCCGAAAAGGCCAAGGTGGAACTGTCGTCGGTGACCCAGACCACGATCAGCCTGCCGTTCATCACCGCCGACGCGTCGGGGCCCAAGCACCTGAACACGACGATGATGCGCTCGACCTTCGAGTCGCTCATCGCCGACCAGTTGGACCGGACGATGGGTCCGGTGCAACAAGCCATGGCCGACGCCAAGGTGACCACCAACGACATCGACGAGGTGATCCTCGTCGGCGGCTCGACCCGCATTCCGGCGGTGCAGAGCCTGGTGCGGCGCCTCACCGGCGGCAAGGACCCGAACATGACCGTCAACCCCGACGAGGTGGTGGCGGTCGGCGCCGCCATCCAGGCCGCGGTCATGAAGGGCGAGGTCAAGGACGTGCTGCTGCTCGACGTGACCCCGCTGTCGCTCGGCGTCGAGACGATGGGTGGCGTCATGACCAAGCTGATCGAGCGCAACACCACCATCCCGGCCCGGCGCACCCAGACCTTCACCACCGCGGACGACAACCAGTCGGCGGTTGACATCGTCGTCCTGCAAGGGGAACGGGAGCGGGCCGCCGACAACCGGATCCTGGGCCGGTTCCGGCTCGAGGGCATCCGGCCCGCCCCACGAGGTCAGCCCCAGGTCGAGGTGACCACCGACATCGATGCCAACGGCATCCTGAGCGTGTCGGCCCGGGACAAGGACACCGGTGCCGAGCAGCGAATCACGATCAGCGAGACCTCCAATCTGGACAAGGCCGAGGTCGACCGCATGCTGGCCGACGCCCAGCAGCACCAGGCCGAGGACGCCGCCTTGCGCCAGGCTATCGACGCCCGCAACGAACTCGACGCGGTCGCCTACCAGGTCGAGCGCCGGCTCGCGGAACTGGGCGATTCGGTGCCCGTGCATGAGAAGGCCCGGGCCGAGATGCTGGTCGCCGACGCCCGCCAGGCGGTCAAGGAAGAGGCGCCCATGGACCGGCTCCGCTCCCTCACCGCGGAGCTGCAAGGGGTATACCAAGGACTGCTGTCGGCCCGCTCCGCCCCCTCGGGCGGTGCCAGCGGTGCCAGCGGTGCCAGCGGCAACGGCGGGGCGAACGGCTCGGCCGGGGCCGGACGCGACGTCGACGACGACGTCATCGACGCCGAATTCACCCCGGGTTGATGACCGATCCCTCCACCGAACCGGAGGTGTCCGTCAACGGTGGTCCGAGCAGGGCGGACCTGGAAGCGACCATCGCCGACCTGGAGGGCCGGTGGCGACGCGCCATGGCCGACTTCGACAACCTCAACAAGCGCTTTCAACGAGAGATCACCCGGGAGCGCCGTGACGAACGCGACCAGGTCGCGGCCCGGTTGCTGCCCGTGATCGACAACCTGGAGTTGGCGGTGGCCCACGCGGGCGCCGACCCCGACACCCTTATCGAGGGGGTACGGGCCGTGCGCGATCAGGCCATCGCGGTACTCGGGCAACTGGGCTTCCGCCGGGGCGACGAGGTCGGGGTCCCCTTCGATCCCATGCGCCACGAAGTGGTGGCCACCGAACCCGACGCCGAGGCGGCCCCGGGCACCGTGGTTCGGGTGCTGCGACCCGGCTACGGCAACGACGAACACCAGTTGCGCCCCGCCGCCGTCGTCGTCGCTACTGCCGCCGGCCAGGAGTAGGAGCCGCGGTGTCGGACCGCCGCGACTTCTACGAGGTTCTCGGCGTGCCGCGGACCGCGGACGCCAAGGAGATCCAGCGCGCCTACCGGAAGCTGGCCCGGGCCAACCACCCCGATGTCAACAAGGAACCCGGGGCCGAGGAACGGTTCAAGGAGATCTCCGAGGCCAACGACGTCCTGTCGGATCCCTCGGCCCGGGCCCGCTACGACCGCTTCGGTCACGACTTCCGCCAGGTCCCCGAGGGCGTTGATCCCGACCAGTGGGCCGCGGCCCAGCGGCGGGCCGCGTCGGGCGCCCGGGCCGGGGCCGCGGGCGGCCAGCGGACCAACTTTGGCCAAGGCGATGTCTTTTCCCAGGGCTTCGGCGACATGGGCGACATGGGCGACATGGGCGACATCGACATCGACGAACTTCTCGGCGGGTTCTTCGGGCGCAGTGCCGGGGCGTCAACCCGTCGGCCGCGAGGGCCGATGCGCGGCGCCGACCAGGAAGCCGAGGTTGAGCTGAGCGTCCCCGACGCCTTCGCGGGCGGCCGACGGCGCATCACGCTCTCCTCGGGGTCAGCGTCGGAGCCCCGAACCTACGAGGTCAACATCCCGGCCGGGGTGACCAACGGGCAGCGCATCCGGCTGGCCGGCCAGGGTGGGCAGGGAAGCGAGGGCGGTTCGCCTGGGGACCTGTACCTCGTGGTACGGCTGGCGCCCGACGCCCGTTTCCGCGTCGAGGGCCGTGACATCTACGTCGACCTGCCGGTCACCGCGTGGGAGGCGGCCCTCGGAGCCAAGGTGCCCGTCGAGGGCCCCGGCGGCGTGGCCAAGGTCAGCGTCCCCGCCGGGACTTCATCGGGCAAGCGACTCCGGCTGCGCAAGCGTGGCCTGCCCAATCCCAACGGCACGCCCGGTGACCTCTATGCCGAGGTCAAGATCATGGTCCCGTCGCGGCTGACCCACCGGGAAAAGGAACTGTTCGAGGAGCTGGCCCGGTCATCGGATTTCGATCCCCGGAGGCAGACATGACAAGAACGGTCCTGGTACGGCCCGTCTATCTGAGCCTCGAAGCCTTTTCCCGGGCTTCGGGGTTGCATCCCGAGCTGGTCGCCCGCCTGGTCGACCTCGGGCTGCTGGACGCTCACCGCGACGCGCGGGCCGAGCTGTTCTTTCCCCCGCGCCAATTGGCCCGAGCCGAGCGGATCCAGCGCTTACGAGAAGGCCTGGCGGTCAACTACGCCGCCTTGGGCCTGGTCATGGATCTGCTGGACCGCATCGAGACGCTCGAGGCGGCGCGGCGCGCCCAACCCTCGCCCCGCCCGCAAGGAGGAACGACCAACCGATGGATCCGAACCGCCTGACCCAGAAGTCCCAGGAAGCCCTTCAGGAGGCCCAGAGCACCGCGGTGCGCTACGGGCACACCGAGGTCGATGGCGAGCATCTCCTGCAGGCCTTGCTCGACAACCCCGACGGCCTCGTCGCCCGGTTGCTCGACCGGGCGGGAGCCGATACCGCGCGCCTCAAGGCCGGTATCGAAGCCGAGTTGAACCGCCGCCCGAAGGTCCACGGCCCGGGGGCGTCGCCGGGCCAGGTCTACGTCACCCAGCGGCTCTCACGGCTGCTCGACCGGGCAGACGCCGAGGCCAAACGGCTGAAGGACGACTATGTCTCGGTCGAGCACCTGTTGCTGGCCCTCATCGACGAGGGGTCCCAAGGGGCGGCCGGGCGGCTCCTGAAGGAGGGGGGCGTGACCAAGGACCGCTTCCTCGAGGCCCTCACGGCCATCCGGGGCAACCAGCGGGTCACTTCGGCGTCCCCGGAGGGCACCTACGAAGCGTTGGAGAAGTACGGCCAGGATCTGGTGGGGCTGGCCCGCAGCGGCAAGCCCGACCCGGTGATCGGCCGCGACTCGGAGATCCGCCGGGTGGTGCAGATCCTGTCCCGCAAGACCAAGAACAACCCGGTGCTGATCGGCGACCCGGGCGTGGGCAAGACCGCCATCGTGGAGGGCTTGGCCCAGCGCATCGTACGCGGCGACGTCCCGGAGGGCCTGAAGGATAAGACGATCTTCGCCCTCGACATGGGCTCGCTGGTGGCGGGGGCGAAATACCGGGGCGAGTTCGAGGAACGACTGAAGGCGGTGCTGAACGAGGTGCGGGCGGCCGACGGACGGATCCTGTTGTTCATCGACGAACTCCACACCGTCGTCGGCGCCGGCGCGGCGGAGGGCGCCATGGACGCGGGCAACATGCTCAAGCCCATGCTGGCCCGTGGCGAACTGCACATGATCGGCGCCACGACGCTCGACGAGTACCGCAAGCACATCGAGAAGGACGCGGCCCTGGAACGGCGTTTCCAACCGGTGCTGGTAGACGAGCCTTCGGTCGAGGACACGATCTCCATCCTGCGGGGACTGCGCGAGCGCTTCGAGGTCTTCCACGGGGTCAAGATCCAAGATGGCGCCTTGGTGGCCGCGGCCACGCTCAGCCACCGCTACATCACCGACCGTTTCCTCCCCGACAAGGCCATCGACCTGGTCGACGAGGCGTGCGCCATGCTGCGCACCGAGATCGACTCCATGCCCAACGCGCTCGACGAGCTGACCCGTCGAGTCACCCGCCTGGAGATCGAGGAGGCCGCTCTTTCCAAGGAGAAGGACGCGGCCAGCAAGAAGCGGTTGGAGGAGTTGCGCCGGGAGTTGGCCGACCTGAAGGGCGAGGCCGACGCCATGCGGGCCCGCTGGGAAGCAGAGCGCCAGGCGCTCAAGAAGATCCAGGCGCTGCGCGAGGAGATCGAGCAGGTGCGCCTCGACGCCGACCTGGCCGAGCGCACCTACGACCTCAACCGAGCCGCGGAGCTCCGCCATGGGAAGCTCCCCGAGCTGGAGCGGCGGTTGAAGGCCGAAGAGGAGCAGCTGCGGGCCAAGCAAGGTGACCGGCCCCTATTGAAAGAGGTCGTCACCGAGGACGAGATCGCCCTGATCGTGGCCCGGTGGACCGGAATCCCGGTCGCCCGGCTGTTGGAAGGAGAACGGGAGAAGCTGTTGCGCCTCGACCAGATCCTCCACGAACGGGTCGTCGGCCAGGACGAGGCGGTGCAGCTGGTGGCCGACGCCATCATCCGGGCCCGCTCCGGCATCCGGGATGCCCGCCGACCCATCGGGTCGTTCATCTTCCTGGGCCCGACCGGGGTGGGCAAGACGGAGTTGGCCAAGACCCTCGCGGCCGCGTTGTTCGACGTCGAGGAGAACATGATCCGAATTGACATGAGCGAGTATCAGGAGCGCCACACCGTGAGTCGCCTGGTCGGCGCCCCTCCTGGCTACGTCGGCTATGACGAGGGCGGGCAGCTCACCGAGGCGGTCCGGCGCAAGCCGTACTCCGTCGTGCTGTTCGATGAGATCGAAAAGGCCCACGCCGATGTGTTCAACACCCTGCTCCAGGTGTTGGACGACGGGCGGCTCACCGACGCCCAGGGCCGCACGGTGGATTTTCGCAACACCGTCGTCATCATGACGTCCAACACCGGTTCCCAATTCCTCATCGACGGGGTGACTCCCGATGGCGAGCTCAAGTCCGAAGCCCGGGAACGAGTCATGTCGGAGCTGGCGAGGCATTTTCCACCAGAGTTCTTGAATCGGGTCGATGACATCATCCTGTTCAAGGCACTGACCGAGTCCGAGATCGAGCAGATCGCCCAGTTGCTGCTGAACGACCTCCGGCGCCGCCTGGCCGACCGGCGCATCACCCTCGACGTGAGCGAGGAGGCGCTGCGGCTCATCGCCCGCCGGGGCTACGACCCGGTCTACGGTGCCCGACCGCTGCGGCGCTTCATCGCCCACGAAGTCGAGTCCAAGATCGGGCGGGCGCTCGTCGGCGGCGACGTCCAAGACGGCGCAGTCATCCACCTGGTGACCGCCGACGGGGAGTTGACGGTTACCTTCGACAACCCGCCGCCCGCCGAGGTGGCGGCATGAAGTCGGTCCTGGCCCCCCTGGACGGTTCGCCGTTCTCCGAACGGGCCCTGCCGGTGGCGGCCTGGATGGCCGGGCGACTGGGCGGTGGCCTCTCGCCGGTCAGCGCCCTCGACTCCGAGGATGAGCGGGCGGCGCGTTCGGTCGTAGCGGCCACCGCGTGCGGACCAAGTCCGGCTTGATGCGGCGTCGCGAACCGGCGTGCCCGGTGTACCCGGGCACGCCGAATCCCTTGGTCAGCTCCGGCTGGACCCTTCGCTTCCTGCCGCGTTTAGGTCCCCATCCTCTTTGAAGTCGCTGTCCGGCTTTTCGTCGCTGAAACCAGTGTTGGGATTCTTCCCTTGCACACCGGCGTCGCCACCGGGCCGCGCCTTCAGGAGGTCACCCCGAGGGTCCTGCTGCTGGGGTTGGTCCGACTGTGCCGGATCAGGGACCTGGTCGTCTGCCATCGAGTCTCCTTCGGTTGGTTGGGTCAATATCTACCCAAAGCGATCGGTCTCAACTCGAAGGCCTGCGCAGGGTTCGCAAGGTCACCGCGTCGCGGCGGCGACTTGTGGGAGCTGGCGAGGTTTGTGAAGCACCTACTCGATGGCGTCGCTGAAAGACGGGCGACAACCTCGAGCATTGACCCGTCCTCTCGGCACGCGACCGCCGCCTGAACGACATCACGATTCCCCTGTCGGGGCACTACCAGGTGGCCGGCCGGTCCTTTCTGTTCAATGCATGTACCTATACGGTCGTTCATTGCACACAATGAACCCGTCACCGGCACCGGCGGCCAGGTGATCGGCTGGAGCCGGGCCGTGATGAGCCCGACCACCCGTGCCTGCGGCGCCTCGACGTGGGCCGTGGTCGCCTGTTCGTCGGACGGGTTGGTGCCAAGGATTGCTCGGCTGGGACCGAAGGGCGGTGGGCTGGCATCATGCGGGCCATGCCTCGATCAACCTGGACGCCCTGTGAGGGCGCCATTCATCTGGCCCCCAGCCTGCTAGCGGCCGACTTCGCCCATCTCGCTGATGCCGTCAAGTCCCTTGAGGGAAGCGGGACCGAACGTCTGCACGTCGACGTGATGGACGGGGTGTTCGTCCCCAACTACACCTTCGGCACCGACACGGTGCGCGCCCTGCGCCGCGTCACCGACCTGCCGCTCGAACTCCACCTGATGATCGTGGAACCCGAGCGCCACTTCGAGACCTTCGCCGCCGCCGGCGCCGATGCCATCACCATCCACTACGAAGTATCGCCCCACCTCCATCGCAGCCTGGCGCGCATCCGCGAGCTCGACTGCCGCTCCGGTGCCGCCATCAATCCGAGCACGCCCGCGTCGTGCCTCGACGACGTACTCGAGATGTGCGATCTCGCACTGGTCATGACCATCAACCCCGGATTCGGCGGCCAAAAGCTCATCCCCCGGACCCTCTCCAAGGTGGCGCACGTCCGGGCGGAGGTCGAACGCCAGGGACTGACCGTCGACATCGAGGTGGATGGTGGCGTCGATGCCAGCAATGCCCGGGCGTGCGTCGAGGCGGGAGCGAATGTCCTGGTGGCCGGCACCGCGGTGTTCGGTCACGCCGACGGCCCGGCGGCGGGCGGACGCGCCGTGTTGGCCGCCGCCGGCCAGATGCCCAGCTAGACCGCCCAGCTAGACCGCCCAGCTAGACGCTGCGATCACCTCTCACCTACCAGTCGCATCTTACATACCAAGAGTATGTAGAATGGTTGACGAACCTCGACCTGTGGAGGTGACAGGTGTCAGCAACAACAGGATCCACACACCCGGGCCACCGCGCAACGGCCCTGAGCAGGATGGAGAAGTATCGGCTACGCCAGCAGGGGCTGGCTGCGGCCGCGGCCTGCCCTGAAGGGACTGATGTCCTTTGGGGGCCGAGTGCGATCTTCGCAGATCGCATCGACCTGGCCGGTGCCGCCCAGGATGCCTGGTGGCACGCGGTACTCGCCCGGGTCGACGCCACCATTGATGACGACATGTCCGCAATGGCACCCGAAGCGCGCCGTGGCGCGGTCCGGGACGCCTGGGTTGCTCAGCTCTGCGCCACGCCCGGCTATCTGCCGCTGGCCGCCGTCGGTGCCGGCGATCGGGACCACGACGCCCGCGAACGACGCTATGCACGAGTGCTCGCCCTCTTCGCAGGCACGGCCGACGTCGCTGACGATGAACACGTAGCGGCGGAGGCGGGGCTCGACCTGGTACGGCAGCTTTCGGCTGGACGCCGACTGGTCTCGTCCCATCCTTGAAACCCTGCCGCGGGAGGTACCGTGGCCGAGCATGCCGCCCAGAAGCCGGCGCGAGGAATACTCCGAAGCAAGCCGTCGGGCGCTGATCGACAGCGCCCGTGTGCGCTTCGCCGCCCAAGGCTTCGGTGCCACCTCGTTGGACGACATCGCCGCTGACGCTCGCCTCACCAAGGGTGCCGTCTACCACCACTTCGCCAACAAGCAGTCGCTGTTCGAGGCGGTCCTGGCGGAGCTCGAAGGCGGCACGGTCGCCGCGATCATCGAGGCAAGCACGAGGGCGTCGGTCAATGGCGCCTCAGCCTGGGAGGCGGCCCTTGCCGGCCTCGACGCTTTTCTGGACCGTTGTCTTGACCCGGTGTATCAACGGATCTGTTTTCTCGAGGGTCCGTTGGCGTTGGGCTTCATGCGCTGGTGGGAGATGGGCGAGCACAATGAGATCGGATTGATCAAGGGTCTGCTGGCCGACCTGCGCCGTGTTGGGCTCATCGAACTCGATGACGTCGACATGTTGACACGGCTCGTCTTCGGCAGCCTCATCGCCGCCGCCCTGGACATCGCCCGTTCCGCCAGTCCGGCTCAGACACGGGACCGAGTACGAGATGTCGTAGCCCGAATGATCTTTGGCCTTCGACCAACCCTCGACCACACAGGCATCCCTCGCGTACAGATCTAGAAGCCCCGAAGTTCCTTTCGCGCCTCGCAGGCCGAGCAGAGTCGTGCCCGGTCGTGCCCGGTTGTCCCAGCCGGGCTCCCAACGCGCTGCGCAGCCTTCACTGCGACCAACATGTGGAGCGTCTCCAGCAACACGACTAGCGACCCGCCGGCACCTGAATCTGAACGCTGCTCGTCGAAGTCGCGCCGCAGGGTCCCGCGCTCAAGATGGTCGTCGGCTTGATTTCCCGTAAGGCGTCGATAAAGTTCTGACACAGGACATTGGGGGTCAGCGACTGGGTTTTCGCGGCGTTGGCCGCGGCCGCCGCTTGGGCGTTGATCGCGGTGGTCTCCGCGTCCTTCTGAGCCTTCTGCCGGTTGAACTCCGCCTGCTGCGCCGCCTGTTGGGCGGCAAGTTTGGAATCCGCCGCCTGTTGTACCGGTACGCTCAAAATAATGTCGGAGATTACAATGTTGTCCACCACGATACCGTCGTCCTTGAAATCCGCATTTATGATCGGTAGGGCGTCTTGGGCTATCTGGGCCCGATTGGAGCGAAGGTCGACGCTGGGAATCTTCGCCGCCGCCTGCGCGACGCCGCCACGCGTGCGTCAGGCCAGGAAGTCGACGAGGAGGCGGCTGACGGCCTCTGGTGTGTCGAGTTGCGGCCAATGGCCGGCTCCCTCGATCCGCTCGTAACGGAACCCTCCTGCGCAGAACTCGCCGGAACCCATCATCTGCGACTCGAGTAAGGCAGAGTCTCCCGACGACCAGACGCCCAATGCCGGTGCCTGTATCGCCGGCAGCGCCAGCGGTGGCGAAACCCAGACCTCGGGAGGCAAGTTCGCCCGGTACCAATTCAGTGCCGGAGTGAGCGACTGGTGGACTTCCATATCCGCGACGACAGCGTCGACGTCAGGGTGCTGGCTCCATTCCCTGAGGTTCTGCCATGCATTGTCGCTCAGCCAGCGCTCGGCGACCCCGGGGAACTGGAACAGGAGCATGTACCACGACTTCTCCTGCTGGGCCAGACCCGCCAGCCGAAACGCCGACGGATGCCCCACCGAGAACGCGACCATCCGCCGGACGCGCTCAGGGGCCAACGAAGAGATCCCCCATGTGACTGCGGCCCCCCAGTCGTGGCCGACCAGGGCAGCCCTCTCGATACCGAGATCGTCGAGCACCGCCAGGACGTCACCCGCGAGGAACAACAGGTTGTACGCCTCGACACCGTCGGGATGGTCGGACCGGCCGTACCCGCGCTGGTCAGGGACGATCACCCGGTGGCCGGCATCGACCAGCGCCGGCACCTGGTGGCGCCAGACCCGCCCCGTATCCGGGAAACCGTGCAACAGCACGACCGGTCGGCCGTCGTCAGGACCGCTGACGACGAACTCGATTCCAATCCCGTCGCTGTCGACGCGCATGACGGCACACTATGCCGATGTTCTCGACCACTGCCGTCCCCCTGACGATCCGATTTGGGTAGCGTTTAACCGTGGGATTCCTCGATCGTGCAAAGAAGCTGGCCGGCCAAGCCAAGGATGCAGCCGATCAAGCGAAGAAGCTGGCTGAGCAGGCGACGAGCAAGGCCAGTGACGCTCTTTCCGACGCCAGCAGCAGGATGGCGCAATCGAGCGGGACGACATCGGCTCCACCGACCGCCCCGGGCGGCGGCGCCAGCGGCGCGCCCGAGTACGGCACGCCCTACGTGCCAGGGATGCTGGGGCGCCCCGGGTGGCGCGAGCGGGGCCTCACCGACCCCGCCGCCCTGCTACCGATCCGGGAACGCGATCACGCCGGGGTGCCCCACACCACGAAAAGCAAGATCATCGAAGAGCCCTTCGGGATGGGCCGGAGATGGACAAGCGCCGGGCGCTCCGCCGCCCTCTTCTACCAGCTGTACCCGGAGCACAAGGCGTGGGAGCCGCCCGGTGGACGAGCCCCGTTCTCCGGCGTTGCGGGTGCGTCGGTGGCCACGCTGAACGATGGTCGCACCCTGGTGTTCCTCGGTGCGGGCGGCCAATCCGTCGTCTTGGAACTCACGGGCATCGACGACCCGGTCCGAGCCGATCTGGCGCGCACCGTGGCCGAACGACTCGGCGCATCGTAGATCGACCGCCTGGCCCGTCGTAGACCGACCGCCTGGCCCGTCGCCCCGATCGCCGGGGCCGACGCCTCGACCGCCGGGGCCGCCGTACCCCTTCCGTAAGTTCGGGCTAGCCGAGTCCGGTGCGCCTCGAGACGAGCGTCTCGTAGGTCGGGCTTTCATGGTGGATGGCCCAGAAGGCGGTCACCAACGGGAGGTGGCCAGCCTCGACCAGCGCCGGGTACGGGATGAGCGCTCGGGTCCGCTCGGTCCGCCGCCCCGTGGCGGCATAGCGGGCCTCGCGCTGCACGTGCTGGTCCAATGCGCCGAGCCCGTCGGGGCGGTGCAACATGGGCAGGAACCAAGTCGCCCACGAAAACTCCGCCCGCTCGCGCGGCACGCCGAACAGGCGGAGGTTGGTCCGCCGCACGAACGCTCCGACGGCGCGCTCGGGCGGGGCGTGGTTGCGCTCCCGCCAGCGCAGGAGGCTGCGGGCCAGGCGGGTCGACCTGGCTTTGAGCTTGCGCTCGGTCATCGGCGCCAGAGCGATGGCCCCGTCCTGGTAGCGGAATCCGAGAAAGTCCCAACCCTGCCCGGGCCCGGCAACCATCGTCTTGTTCTCATTGACCACCAGGGCACGTTCGCCCAGGCGGCGGCGGATCAGCCGGTCGAGGTCAGGAAGGTCCGCGGGCGGGGCGAGCACCAGGAAGTCGTCGCTGTACCGGGCGTAGGTCGCACCGCCGGCCGCGATCTCGTAGTCCAGATCCCGCAGATAGAGGGTGGCCAGCAGCGGGGCGAGCGGCGTACCGGCCATGATGCCCTTCCGGCCTCCGTCGACCAGTGCCCCGCCTTGTTCCACCCGTTGATCGAGCAGTGCCGCCCTGAGGAGAGCGAGCACGGGACGCTCGGTGAATGGCTCGGGCAACCGGTCGAGAAGGTCGCGGACATCGATGGAGTTGAAATAGTCCCGAATGTCGAGCCGAAGCGCCGCCTTGGTCTCGATGTGCCGGTCGGTCAGCACGGTTCGAAACGCCGTTCGGGCACCACCGCCGGGGAGGAACGACTGACACCACGGCGAAGCCTCGGCAGCCGCCGCCGGCTGCAACAGCCGGTTGACCACCCGAAAGAGCAGCTCGTCGAGCGAATGGTATTGGAAGACCCGCTTCTTGCGTCCGTCCGCCTTGTTGAGCCATCCGACAACGGGAGGCGCGGGGTGGTAACGCCCGGCCAGCACATCGGCGCCGATGCGCAGATGATCGCCGCTGTCGACGATCCGCTCGTAGTCGCTCAGTCGATCAAGCCGGCGGGGATTGCGCTGGCGGAACGCCTCGATGGCCTCCAGCCACGGCTCGTCGACAGCCATGCTGGCGAGAAGTGAGCGGGAGGGAGGTCGCTTTGAAGCGGCTGTAGCCGCACTCGGAGGTACGCAGGACATCCGCTTCCAGGGATCGATCATCACCAATCGTGCCGTCCTGCGCTGCTTCGCCCGGAAGCGCCCGAAGGCATCCCTCCCGCTCAGTGCGAAAGGCTAGCGCGGCCCTGCCGGCGGACCACGATGAGCCGCCGGCAGCGTCACAGCCGTGCTGTCCGCTACTGCTTGACCTGGATCGACGCCTTGGAAACCGACGTTTCACGGGTGATGGACGTCGTCATGTCCGTCTCGACGGTGCTCGGTGCGCCACCCGGAAGGACCCGATTCCCCCGAAGAGTGACCGAAAGGCTGGCCGTCCCACCGGGCAACGCCGGCGTGCTGTTGACGACCAGATCGCCGCTCGGCAAGCCGGCGAAGTTGCTCCCGCCCGTGCCGTCGAAGTTCTCGGCGCCGACGTTGAACGGAAGGCCGGGATTGCTCAGTCCCGACTTGTAGGTGTAACTGATGTCCTCAGTTCCGTTGACGCCGATCCACACCTGGAACGCCTCGACAGTGCCCGGGTGGCCGAAGACATGGGCATTCCACTGCACGACGACCCAGCTCTGTCCGCCGCCGGACAGGACACCGATGCGGTAGCCCTGCCCAGGAACCTGCGTGGCGGGAAGCGTGTCGGTGTTCCCGTTGAGGTCGGTCCACAAAGGCGCCAGCACGTTATTGGGACGGGCGGGATCAGGGAGATGCTGCGGGTCAGGGGTGATGTCGCTGCTCGCCCCGCCGCCGACGACGAGGTATCCGTCGGACACGACGCCCAGGCTCGTCCATGTCTGGCCGGCGTACTGGAACGCCGGTACGGTGAAGTTGGCCACGACCTCGTCAGCTAGGGGCCTGAGGGTGATCCCGAAACCGGCCAGATCGAGGAATCCAGCCGGGCTGTCCCCAGCGGTGACCACCGGCACCGGCGGGTGCGCCGCAGCCAGCGTTTTGGGCGGTAGAGACACGGACTTGGCACCGGCCCTGGTGGCGCCGCCGCTTGCCGATCGGAACGTGAGGTTGTCCGCCCAGGTGGTGCTCAGGTTGACCGTCGCCGGCACGAACGCCTGGTTCTGAGCGGTCGCGGTGCAGGTGCTCTCCTCCAGCAGCGTGAGGTGGATGACCGCGGGAGCACAACTGCTGGTCAGGCTGACGGTGCCCCCTGTCGGCGAGCCAGGCGAGGCAGGCGAGAACGCAACGGGAATGTGGAGGTGCCGGCTTCCGCCCAGCTGGGCCAGTTCGATCTGACCCGAGTAGAAGGTGCCGGGGATTCCCTTAGTGCCGTCGAGCGTGATCGTCATCGTCCGGCTGATACCCGCGGGCACAGAAATCACCGAGGGCGAAACCGTGACGCCACCACTCAGGTCCGAGGTCGCCGACACCTGGTACGTCTGGGCTTGGCCGGTGACATTGGTGAAGGTACGGGTCGTCGTGACCCGGCCCGGCAGCGCCCGGTCGTAGACCGACGGCTCATTCAGGTCGATCCGGTGCAGCGGATCGGTGAGGACCGCGTCCATCTGCTTGCGGGTCACGTCCAAGGTGAGGCCCGGGTCGACGACGCCCGCAAGGTCCACCCGGCCGCTGCCGTCGTCGAAGACTCCGGCGGGCGTGTGGCCGTCTTCCTTGACCACCTTGCGGGTGGCGGTCGTCATGAGCGCCGACTTCACTTGAGCGGGGCTGAATCCCCGGTGAAGGGCCAGGACGATCGCGGCCGAACCGGTGATGTGCGGCGCCGACATGGACGTCCCCGCGATGGCTTGGAAGTACTGCCCTGGGGGTCCCGACGCCACGCCGTCCGGAGTCGGGGTGTTGCCCGCCAGGATCTGGACACCCGGTGCCGTGATGTCGGGCTTCAGGAAGTCTCCGCTCGGGCCGCGGGACGAGAAGGCAGCCATGACATCGCCCTGGCCGTTGATCTCCTCACCTTGGGGAAATGTCGCAGTGGCGTCCGGATGAGCCGTCAGGAACGCGTCAAGCGTCGCTCCGGCAGGCTGATCGAAGTGAACAGTGGGCAGGAAATGATTGTCAGTCTCAGTGTCCTCGACGACTGGATTCCTGAGGAACATTCCGATCGCTCCTCCCGCCTTGACGTTGACGCCCTTCTGGACCCGGCCCACCGCATTGCCGCCGGCATCGACGCCGCCTCGGACACACACGACGATCTTGCCGGTGAACGAACCGGCGGGAGCAGGCGTCGAGCAGATGCTGTCGTAGTGGGCAATGGAAGTGGCCTTGACGACGGGCGTGGGCGATGAGATCCCCGACGTGATCGTGCTGCCCTGGATCATGATCTGGGCGCCGCCCGATGCCGACACGGTCGCCGTACTGGCGAATGCCCGCTGCAACGAAGAAGCGCCGACGGTGGTCTCCCAGGGACCCATGTGCGACAGAGTGGACGCACCCGGGCCGCTGTTGCCCGCCGATGTGCTGGAGAAGACCCCGGCGTCAAATGCGTCGAGGAATGCCAGGTCGTCGGGGGAGGAGTACGGGCTCTGCGGCGTGTTCGGTCCGATGGAGTAGTTGATGACGTCAGCTCCGTCGACAACCGCTTGGTCGATGGCGGCTACGAGATCGGAGCTGAAGCCACCGCCCGGGCCGAGCGCCTTGTAGGACAGGACGAATGCGCCGGGCGCGATGCCCTGGATGGGGCCTCGGTCAACACCGAACAAGGAGGCGTGATCGAGCGGGTTGCCGGCTGCGGTGGTGGTGGTGTGCGTTCCATGACCCTCGGAGTCCCGAGCCGAGTTCGGGTAGGGCTCGTCATGGAACAGGGAGTTGTAGGTGCCGAGGAAGACCTGGCCGCCGATGAGCTTGTTGTTGCAGGCGTAGGGGACCGACGTGAGCGGGTTGGTCCCGAAGTTGCAGGCCCGGGGGTGCCCATCGGACGTCGGCGGGGGTGTGCCGAGATCGGGCCGGGCGGCGAACGAAGGATGCTCGGGCCACACACCGGTGTCGACGTCGGCCACGATGACGCCCGCGCCGGCGGTGGCGCTCGAGCCCAGCGCGGCATAGGCGGTGTTTCCGCCGATGAACTCGGCGTCGTCGTCGGCTACCGGCGTCGCCTGGTTGACCTGGTGCAGGGAGTCACTCTGAACCGCCACCGCACCCGAGAGCTTCAATAGTGACGGGACCGCATTGGCGGGGACCGTGACGGCCACGCCGCCATACACCGTGTGATACGCCCGGCCGACCGAAGCGGTCGGGACCGCCTTGCGCAACGCCGACACGAAGCCCTGCTCGACCGCCGTGATGTGGCCGGAGTAGGCGACGGCTTCCTTGCTGGCCGAGTTGAGCTTGTGCCCTGTGACCGCGGGGCTGGTGGCGGCCAGTCCGGGCAGATAGCCGTTGTAGGTGGCGAGCGGGTCGTAGTCCAGCTTCACCATGACTGACGTCGGAGCCGTCCCCGTCAGGTTGAGCACCGCCGGGTCGCTCTGCGCCACCCGGCTGGACATCGCCCCGCCCGCCGTCGCCGTCTGGGGTGATAGTTGGCCCGTCAACTGGCTGTTCACGGTCAACTGGCTGCCGCTCGGCGGGGCGGCGCCGGCGCTGGTGCTGCCGAGCATGAGAGCCACCATCGTGGTGGCGGTGCCACCGAGAACAACCTTCGACCAGCGGCCTCGATGCTGAACCCGCGCTGAAACCAAGCCCATCTTCATGTACCCCCGAAAGTCAGTCCGCCGAAACACCCGGCGATCGACTCTAGGGTCAAGTCATTGCGGTCACAAGCGTTGCGCCCACAATTATGTGCATCCTTTCACCGGCGACCGGACCGAACTATTCCTCGAGCAGGGCGGGGATCACCCGAAGCTCGACGATCTCGTCGTCACGCAGCACGCGGACGATGTGCGGGCGTCCGATGGCATCGCTGATCATGAGCCGCTGCAGGTCGCCGGAGTTTTCCAACGGCTGGCCGTCTACGTCGAGAATCACGTCCTTCACCCGGATGCCACCCTCGGCCGCAGGACTACCCGCCATGATGTCGGTGACACCGACGCCGGCCGCCCGTCCCACCTGGCTCGTCAAGCGGGGCGGGAGGGCGCGGTGGCCGCCCACGATTCCGAGGTAGGCCCGGCGGAACCGGCCCTCGCTCATGAGCGCGCCGAGGATGCGCCGAGTCGTGGCGTTGATCGGCACCGCCAGTCCGAGGCCGATACCGGCCACCGCAGAGTTGATACCGACTACCCGGCCGCGGCTGTCGGCGAGCGCCCCGCCCGAGTTTCCCGGATTGAGCGCCGCGTCGGTCTGAATGACGTTGTCGATCACCCGAGAGGTGGCACCGGACCGGGTCGGCAGGGAGCGGCCCACGGCGCTCACCACGCCCGTGGTGACCGAGCCCGCGAATCCCAACGGGTTGCCAATGGCGACGACGAGTTGGCCCACGCGCAACAGGTCGGCGTCGCCGAGCGGGGCGGCCGGCAGGTCACGGGCGCGCCCGCGGATGACCGCCAGATCGGAGAGGGCGTCGCGGCCCACGACCTCGAACTCGAACTCCCGGCCGTCGATCAGTGCCGCCTGGCCGCCCCGCCCGGCCGCCACCACGTGGGCGGAGGTCACGAGGAACCCGTCAGGAGTCACAATGACGGCGCTGCCCGAGCCCGCCACGCGTCCCGAGCCGCCAGTCACCTGCAGGCTGGCGACCGAGGGCAACAGGGACTCGGCCACCCTGGTTACCGTCCGGGAATAGGAGTCGAGGAGAGCGTCGTCATCCTCTGCTGCGTCGGGACCTTGAGCGAGATCAGTCATCGAATGGCTCCTTCTTGTCCTGAATCGCTGCCACTCAGATCGCCACGGGACGGTCTCGGCGGCCGGGCGGCGCGGCGGCCACCGCATCACGCAGGTCTTGCAACCAGTCCGACTCGTGGTGACCCACCAATCGGATGCACCACGCCACGGCTTCGGTTCGATCGGTGGCCACCCCAGCCGCGACCAAGCTGTCCAGGATCTGGCGTTCCCGCATGGCCAGGGGCACCGCCACAGGGCTGCGGACCGTCGTGTACAGCTGCCGCCGGCCGTCCTTGCTGGTCCCCCACGAAATCTTCAGCCCGAAGGTTTCCTCGGCCTGCTGCGCGACTTTCATGCGCTCGCCCCGGGTGGCGTCTCGGAATCCTCCGGCGTCGTACGCCTTCGCGAGGGGAAGGACGACCAATGCCTCTTCGCGGTCGACATCGACCTCGATCGGGCCGGCCAGCCAGTCGGACGGAAGCCGCTCACTGAACCAGGCGGTGAGCCGGCTTCTCAGCTCGTCAACATCCTGTGTCATGGCTCTTACAAGATTACACATGGTCGCGATATTCCCGGTCCGAGATCTTCGCTGTCGCGTCCTAGGGTTCCCGCTGGAGGTGCAGGGCCGTGGAACTTGACGTCAAGGCGACATCCGATCCCGACATCGATCCCTTCGGGGTGGCCAAGCTCGCCGCCCACCAAGTGGCCGAGCGCACCGGAGTGCCACACCACGACGTGGCGGTGATCCTCGGCTCAGGCTGGCTGGCCGCCGCCGACCGCATGGGGGACGTGGCCACCGAGATCCCCGTGACCGATCTGGTCGGCTTCCCGGCGCCATCTGTGGCGGGCCACGCCGGGGCGCTGCGGTCGATCGCCGCGGGACCGAAGCGGATTCTCGCGTTCTTGGGGCGGGTCCACATGTACGAGGGGCACAGCCCGGCCGCGGTCGTCCACGCCGTTCGCACCGCCGTGATGGCCGGATGCCGCATCATCGTGCTCACCAACGCTGCGGGCGGCATCAACCGGGAGTATTCCGTCGGGCAAGCGGTGCTCATCGCCGATCACATCAATCTCACCGGCCAATCGCCCTTGAGAGGGCCCACTCCCCCGGCGCCATTCGACGTCCGCTTCGTAGATATGACCACGGCCTACTCCCGGCGCCTGCGCGACGCCGCCCGCTTGGTCGATCCTTCGCTGGCCGAGGGGGTGTATGCCTCCTTTCCCGGCCCGCAGTTCGAGACGCCGGCCGAGGTGCGCATGGCGGCGCAACTAGGGGCAGACCTGGCCGGGATGTCGACGGTGCTCGAAACCATCGCCGCCCGACATCTCGGCGCCGAGGTGCTCGCATGCTCGCTGGTCACCAACATGGCCGCCGGTTTGGAGCCGGGGGAGATCAATCACGAGGAGGTGCTCACCGTCGGTCGCCAGTCGGCCGAGCACGTGGGCGGCCTGCTGGCCGAGATGATCGGCCGCCTGTAGCGATGCCATCGGTCCCGCCGCCATCAGAAGCGCTGCGTGCCGCCGCCGCGGCCTGGGTCGCGGACGACCCCGACCCCCGGACGCGAGCGGAGGTCGAGGGCCTGCTGGCCGCCGGAGACGGGCCCGCCCTGGCAGAGCGGTTCGAGTCCCGGCTCGAGTTCGGCACCGCAGGACTACGAGGGAAGCTGGGTGCGGGGCCCAACCGGATGAACCGGGCGCTGGTCCAGCGAGCCGCGGCCGGCCTGGCCCGCTACCTCCACGCACGGGGCGGTGGCGCCGGCGGGGTCGTCATCGGCTACGACGCCCGCCACCAATCCGACGAGTTCGCCGTCGACACCGCGGCAGTCATGGCGGGCGCCGGAATCACCGCCTACCTCCTACCTCATCCCCTGCCGACACCGGTACTGGCCTATGCCATCCGCTACCTGAACGCCGACGCCGGCGTCATGGTGACCGCGAGCCACAACCCACCCGAGTACAACGGGTACAAGGTGTACCTGGGCGACGGCGCCCAGATCATTCCCCCGACCGACCAGGAGATCTCGGCCCAGATCGAGTCCGTCCGATCGCTTCGAGACGTGCCTCTGGCACCGGCGGGCGACCCGAGGATCGTCGTCACCGACGAGCGGGTCGTCGACCACTACCTGTCCGAAGCCCTGGCCCAATCGCTCGCTCCCGCCGCCCGGGATCTGAACATCG
Source organism: Acidimicrobiaceae bacterium (assembly GCA_030838045.1). Taxonomy (GTDB): domain Bacteria; phylum Actinomycetota; class Acidimicrobiia; order Acidimicrobiales; family Palsa-688; genus JALYXV01. Next base: position 1,319 of record JAUTXN010000087.1, on the reverse strand, counting down.
TGTACACCGCGATGCATGGCGTGGGCGGCGCCATCGCCACCCGCCTTCTGCACGAGGCGGGTTTCCGCCAGGTCGACGTGGTGCGACCACAGTTCGACCCCGACCCCGATTTCCCCACTGTCGCCTTCCCCAACCCCGAAGAACCCGGTGCCCTCGACCTTTCGGTGGCCGAAGCCCGCCGGAGCCACGCCGACTTGGTCCTGGCCAACGATCCCGACGCCGACCGGCTTGGCGTCGGCGTGCCCCTGGGACCCGGGGGCAAGGACTGGCGCGGGCTCAGCGGCGACGAAATCGGTGTGCTGCTGGCGGACCACATTCTCAGCCACACGAGCGGCGACGAGCGCCTCGTGGTCACGTCCATCGTGTCGTCGACGATGCTTTCGCGGATGGCGGCCGCGGCCGGCGTGCATTTCATCGAGACCCTCACGGGCTTCAAGTGGCTGGCCCGGGCGGTGGACAGCCATCCGGGATGGCGTTTCGTGTTCGGCTACGAGGAGGCGCTGGGCTACTGCGCCGGGACGATGGTGCGGGACAAGGACGGGATCACGGCGGCGCTGCTCTTCGCCGAACTGGTGGCGGCCCTGAAAGCCGAAGGGCGCAGCGTCTTCGACCGGCTGGACGACCTGGCGTGCGCCTATGGCGCCCACGCGACCCAGCAATGGTCGTCGCTGCTCACTGGCGCCGATGGCCCGGCCCGAATCCGGGACGTGGTGCACCAGCTGAGGACCGATCCGCCGGCCGAACTCGACGGTTGGCCGGTGACCAAGGTGGTCGACCTGCAGGATCCCGAATCGGGCCTGCCACCCACCGACGGCATCATCCTCTACCTGGGCGACCGCGTCCGCATCATCGTCCGCCCGAGCGGCACCGAACCCAAGATCAAGGTGTACTTCGAGGTGGTGACGCCGGTCTGCGAGGACAATGTGGCCGAGGCCCGGGCACGTGGGGCTGCGACCGTCGCCCGCTTGAAGCAGGCCATGGCCACCATCACCGGCCTCCCGACCTAGGGCGGGAGCACAAACCGCCGTCCCCACAACGGTTTGCACTCCGGCCCCCGCCAGCGCAGCTCCGGCCCCCGCCACCGCAGGTCCCGCCCCCGCCGGCGCAGGTCCGGCGCCCTCAGGCGGTGCCGAAGAGGCGATCCCCGGCGTCGCCCAGACCGGGAACGATGTACGCCTGCTCGTTGAGCCGGTCGTCGATGGCGGCGGTCCACACCTCGAGATCGAGACCCGAGCGGGACAACCGTTCGAGCCCCTCGGGAGCGGCCAGCACGACAACTGCCGTCAGATGCCCCGCACCGCGTGCCGCCAGTATCCGGC
>JAUTXN010000076.1 GCA_030838045.1 Acidimicrobiaceae bacterium | reverse complement strand
GCCAACCCCGCCCGGACCCGACGCGCTCCAACCGGACAGCCCCGTCGGCTGGAGCGTGATGATGCCGACCAAGGCACCCAGGGACCGATACTGCGGGTAGCGCCCGGACAGGGCTTCGATGACGTCGCCGGGCGGCGATCCCGCCCATGCCGTCGCCATCGCGTGGAGCCGGACCCACCACAGCTGCGACCAGTCCTCCTCGTAGTGATCGACCAGCAGGACACAGCGGGCGTCGCCCTCGATGTTGGCCAGACGCTGGAGCCTGGTCGAGCGCTTGGGCTTCACGGCATCGATGGGGATCACAACCGATCGGGCCCCGCCTCCCGGCCCGCCGCCAGCCCCACCACCGGCCGCGCCTCCCACCCCACCGCCAGCTCCGCCACCCACCCCACCGCCAGCGCCGCCGCCGCCGGGGCCGCCCCCCGGCAACACGGCGAAGACCACGGGCACGGCATCGACGCCCCGCCGGGGATGGACCGTGGCCAGGACGCCGTGGCGCTCGCCGGCCAGCCGGGCCCAGCACTCCTCCTCGTCCAGGTTCATGGCACAGCCTGGCGCAGCGGCTGTACCAGGTCAGCAGTCCTCGTCCGGACCCACCACGCTCCGCTCTGGCGCCGCTCCGCCCGGCTGCTGAACCGATAGTGGTACAGGCTGGCCCGGACCCACTGTGGCGGCTGGTCGGGGAACGGATTGGCCCCCAGCAGCTTCAGTATCGCCCGGTCGCCCTCCAAGAGGCGGCCCAGCAACGCCACCAACCAGCCCTGGTCCGCTCCCCTGGAGAGCGGCACGAACCACATCAGCCAATCGAGGCGCAGGTGGTAGGGAGCGACCTGCGGGGGCCGCCGCTTCGGATCGCCCGGCTTGCCCTTGAACTGATACTCCCGCCAGCGCGTGGCCTCGTCGATGACAGCAGCGTCGGTCCCTTCGATGACGACCTCATAGCGCCGCTTCGTCACCCGGCCGAATGCGCCGTAGGTGTTGACCAGGTGGAACGGATCGAAGCTGGAGTTCATCATCTGGCGCCGGGAGGCCATGTTGCGCACCGGGAAGCGGCTCAGCACCACGATCAGCAAGGCCAGGGCGACCACGGCGCCCTGCCACCAGCCGGGCCCGGCCGCCAGGGCGGCTGCCGGGGCCGGCCTCAGGGAATCGGGAACCACCAGGTGCGCGTACCGGTCGCTGAAACAGCTGAACGCCAGGACGATGGTGAGAACGTTGAGCCAGGCGAAGTTGCCACTGAGGACCAGCCACGCCTGCGTGATCACGATCACCGCCCCGGCGACCGCCGGGACCGGCTGCGGGGCGAACAACAAGGCCGGCGCCACCAGCTGGGCGAAATGGTTTCCCAGCACCTCGGCCTTGTGGACCCGCGGCGGCAGGTGGTGGAAATACCAGCTCAGCGGGCCTGGGAGGGGCTGGGTCTCGTGGTGGTAGAAGAGGCAGGTCAGGTTCCGCCAGCACGGATCGCCCCGCAGCTTGATCAGCCCGGCCCCGAATTCCAGCCGGAACAGGAGCCACCGCAACGCTACGATCCCGAGCGCCGGCGGCGCCACGTTGGCCGGCCCGAGGAAGACCGCGATGAAGCCGGCCTCCAACAGCAGGGATTCCCAGCCGAAGCTGTAGAAACGCTGCCCCACGTTGACGATCGACAGGTACAGGCCCCACAGGACCAACCACGCCACCATCGAGCACCACAGCGGTCCGCGCTCCGGTAGTCCGGCCACGCACGCCAGGGCCAGCGCCGACCCCGTCCAGGCCATGACCAGGAAGAACCGGTCCGAGTAATGCAGTTGGAAGATGCTCGGCGACCGCCAGAACCCGACCCGCGCGACGAAGCGCGGCACCGGCAGCAGGCCCCGCTCCCCGAGCAGGGGCCGGAACTGGTTGGCCGCCACCACGAAGGCGATGAGGTAGACGCCGGCCAGGGCCCGCTGGATCAGCAGCCGGGCCAGCCAGTAGCCGGGCGCGGGCAGCCAGCCGACGGTTGCCGTCACGGAGTCGTCGCCGAGGCGGTCACCATCAGCCGGGGGCCGATCCGCGGCATCAGTAGGGTTGTGCGGGCCAACGGCGGACGGCTCACATCGTCAGCCATAACCAGATGGTCGAGCACATGAACCACCCACCGCGGCGCCCGCCCCCCCATCCGCCCGGCTGAATGTCGCTCACGCTCCTGGACTGGCGCCGCCGAGTGGCGGCGCTCTACGACGAGATCCGGGCATCGAGCGACCTCCGCTCGGCCCACCAGCTGTGGCGCGACGAGCGCGACGACCTGTTCCGCCACCACCCGGACTCGCCGCTGCTTCCCGAGGCCCGGGAGCACTTCTCGGGGCTTCCGATCGCCCCGTACGACCCCGAACAACGCTTCGAAGCCCCGCTCGACACCGACATTCCGCCCGCTCGCATGGACGTGCCCACGGGCACCGACGGCATCGTCGCGTTCAAACGCATCGGCCGGGTCCACCTGGAAGGCCGGGGCGACCTCGACGTCTGGTGGCTGGCCTCCTACGGCGGCGGCCTCTTCGTCCCGGTCAAAGACGCCCTGGCCGGCAAGTCGACCTACGGCGGTGGCCGCTACCTGATCGACACGGTCAAAGGCGCCGACCTGGGCGGCGACAGCACCACGCTGGTGATCGACCTCAACTTCGCCTACAACCCGTCGTGCGCCTACGACCCGGCCTGGGCCTGTCCGCTGGCCCCACCCGGCAACGTCCTACCGGTGCCGGTGATGGCCGGCGAACTCACCGGCCATCACGAACCCTCGAGCGACGACGGGCGCGCCTAGCGCCTAGCGCCTAGCCGCTTTCTGCGCCGACGGCCCGTCTGCCCCCTGGCCCGCGGGCCTTGCGAGCCCGCATCTCGGCCTCCGGGTCAGGCATGTTGACGGCGATCAGCATGATGATCCCGTAGATCACGACCAGGCCGCCCAGGATGGTCAGCAGCCCCGGGAAGAGCGTGAGGTCGGGCTTGGTGTCGTTCAGCTTGCGGAAGTCGGGCGCCGTCTTCTCGATGGCCGCGACGACGTCCTGGCCGAAGTAGTCACGCAGTTGGGGCGCATTCGTCACCGCCGACCCGTTGAAGCGGGTCAGCGAGCGCCCGCCGGGATAGTTGTCCCAGCCCTTCACCACGACGTCCAGATTGACGATCGCCTGGGTAATGCCGGGCACGTTGGCCTTGAGCGTCGTCAGCACGTCGGCCGGCGTGGCGTTGAGCACGACGTGAAGCAGGTCGAGGACGCCGGGCACCTCGGCGTTTACTGCGGACAGGGGCACCGCTTGGAGCAGGGCGGCGGTGTGGGGGAACTTGGCCGTGACGGCCGCCAGGAGCTGCGCCGTGCTCAACCCGGTCTTGCTCGACAACGTGGTCAGGAGCGACTTGATGTCATCACCCGCTTTGCCCTGGTCGTTCATGATGGGATCGGCCATGTCGACGACGTGGGAGACGAAGGTCACTCCCGCACGGTCGCCCGCGACCCGCTGGGCCGAGAACCCAGGCGTGGCGTCTCGCAACAGGTGCGAACCGCCATCCAGGCGAGGATAGATCTGTGCGCCGAAGACAATCCCGAGCACCAGCACACCGAGCAGGAGGACGATCGTCCACGTAACCGTCGCTTCCTTGTGCCCGACGTTCCCAGATGCCGAACGCAGCATCATCAGCAGCCCGAAGAGGACCGCAATGCCGCCGATCGCCGTAAGGAGAATGGGGATGTCCTTGACCGGCGGGAAGTAGCTGGCGACGCGGTGGAAGTTCGTTGTGTTCTTCTCGACGATCGGGACCACGTCGTGACTGAAATAGTCCTGGAGCTGTGGCGCCGTCTTGACCGGGGTGCCGTCGAATCGAGTCAGACCGTTGAGGTTGGGGACGTCATTCCACCCACCGGTGACCGCCGGCAGGTTGGCGACGGCCTGGTACAGATGGGGGAAACTCGTCTGAAGGGTGGTCACCAGCTGTGGTGTGGTTACTTTCAACTGGGCCGCGACGAAGTCGAGGAACCCCGGGAGTTCCGATGTCACCGAACTGAGGGGGATCGCCTGGAGGAGTGCCAAGGTGTGGGGAAATTTGGTCTGGAGGGTTGACACGACGGCCGCCTGGCTGAGGCCCCCCTTGGAGGACACCAGGGCAATCAGCTTGGGGACTTCGGCAGCTCCGGTGCCCTTGTCGGTCATCAAGGGATCAGCGGTGTTGACGACGTTGCCGACAAAGTTGATCCCCGTGCGGTCACCCGTCGCCCGCGCCGGCTGGAACGCCGGCTTGAGGTCGTCGACGACGCGTTGACCGGCATTGAGACGGGGGTACAGCCGCAAGGCATAGACCAGTCCCAACACCAGGGCGCCCACGAGCACCACGTTCAACCAGGCCAAGACTCCGATCTTGCGAGGCATGTCCGACATTCCCCCTGCCGCAATGGCCTAGGTCTAATTTGGCGGTCTTCTTGACGCGTCTGGGTGCGGCACCGGCTCGCCTGACCAGTCCGGTCAGCCGCGCCGTGTTACCCCTCCCACCCGCAGAGGAGGCGAACGTATGGGACGGCTGCGCAGCCTTGCCGCCCCCGTTCGGGGGAAAGGGCGGGGGACACACCCTCCCCCGAACATTGCGTTTCCCCCGCTGAAGGCCCGCCGGCCCTGGCTACCTCACAGGTGCGTGGCCACCAAGATCCGCCCACACTGTTCGCAATAGTTGAGCGTCCCGGACGGCTGGTGGCGCAAGTGGTCGATCTCGGTGGCCGCCAGGGTCAGGTGGCAGCCGTCGCATCGCGATCCCACCAACCGGGCGATTCCGACCCCGCCAAGGCGCAGGCGGAGCCGGTCGTAGGCGACGACGAGCTCTTCGGGGACGTTGGCCGCGGCCTGCGCCCGAGCGGAATTGAGGGCGTCGGTCTCGGCCGCGACCTCGGCTTCGCGCACCGCCAGCCGCTCCCCCACCGTGGCCCGAGCCGCCAACAGCGAGGACTTTTCCCCAACGATGTTGTCGACGCTCGCGTCGAGCGGTTCGCGCTCGTCCATCGCTTCGAGGACCCGACTCTCGAGCTCCGATGCCCGGTCGGTCAGGGAGTCCACCTCAGCCGCCATGGCCTGGAGTTCCCGGGTGGCCGACACAGTCCCGCCGTAGAGGCGCTTCTTGATGTCGGCGGCGCGGCTCTCGGCGACGGCCAGGTTGTGTTCCAGCAACGCCTGCCGGTCGGCCACCACATCCCGCTCGGCCTGGGCCGCCGCCAGCCGCTGCTCGAGGGCCACCAGCTGGCTGTCGATCGCGGCCAACTCGGCCCGTTCCGGCAGCGACGCGTGACGGACCCGGCAGCGGTCGAGGTCGGTGTCGAGGGCCTGCACCCGCAGCAGCGCCTCGAGGTTGGCTTCGGTCAGCGTCGTCAACGGCAGTAGGTGAGCGAGGTGTGGCTGATGGGGTAACACATTGTCGTCGTCGTGCGTCTCGGGATGGTGGGGACCGTCGTTTCTCTCGGGGTCGTGGTCCCAGTCGACGTGGGCGGTGGTACCACGATCGTCCCCGGGACTACGAGAGTCGACGGCACGGTGCCGCCGGGTCTGGCTGACGGTACGAACGTTGGCAGGGAGTCGAGCGGCGAGTCGGCACGCAACTGGCTGGAGGTGATGAACTTACCGCTCGGTATGCGCCTCGGGTCGGGTGCCACGAAGCTGATGGCCGGTTGGCCGGCCAGCGCCGCCTCGGTGAAGACGTGCCAGATGGTCGCGGGGTAGGTCCCCCCGAAGACCGAGATGGGCGTGCTCGGGTACTGCATCGGCGTGCGCCCCTTCGGGTCGCCCATCCACACCGTCGTGGCCAGCTGCGGCGTGAACCCGTTGAACCAGCCGTCGGTGTTGTGCTCGGTGGTGCCCGTCTTGCCCGCCACCGGCCGGTCGGGCAGGGCGGCACCGGTGCCCGTGCCGGACTGCACCACGGCCCGCAACGTCATGACCGCCTCGCGGGCGATCTGGGGGTCGAGGACCCGCTTGCCGGCCGTGTTGGCCGTGAAGACCGTCTTGCCGGCGCTGTCGACGACGCGGTCTATGAAGCTCGGCTGGTGGTAGACGCCGTCGGCAGCGAGGGTGGCGTAGGCGCCGGCCATCTCCAGGACCGTGGTCTCCTCCGAGCCGATCACCAGCGAGGGGTTGAGGGGGAAGCTCTCCTGCAGGCCGAGTCGGTGCGCCATCTCGACCACCTTGCTCAGGCCGACTTCATGGGCGATGCGGACGAAGGCGCAGTTGACCGAGTTGGCGGTCGCCGAGATCACGCTGATCGGCCCCGACCCCTTGCCCTCGTCGTTGTTGATGGGCGTCTTGAGCAGGGCGGTGTTGCCGTTGAACTTGATGGCGCAGGGCGACGACGACTCGACGGTGTCGTTCGGGCCATAGCCCGCCTCGTATGCCGCCAGCAGTGTGAACAGCTTGAAGCCCGATCCGGGTTGGCGCAGTCCCTGGGTCGCCAGATCGTATTTCACCTGGTCGAAGCCCGGGCCTCCCACGATCGCCCGCACCTTGCCGTTGGACGGGTCGACCGATGCCAGCGCGGCGGTGAAGCCGTTCTTGGTGGCGAGCGGCGGAACGGTCGCGGCCACGCTCTGCTCGGCCAGGTGCTGGAGGTTGAGGTCGAGATTGGTGTAGATCCGCAACCCCCCTTTGAACAGCTCGTTGTAACGCTCGTTGTAGTTCGAACCCAGCGTCTTGCTCTGGTTGAGGAGGACCTGCTTGACCTGCTCGACGTAGTAGTCGTCCTTGGTATTGGTCGTGCCCGTCGGCGGGGTGAGTTTGGCGGGGATCGGCGACTTGGCGAGCTCCGTGGCGTCGGCCTGGCTGAGGTGGCGCTGGATGACCATGCGCTGTAGGACAAAGTTGCGCCGGGCCAACGAGTCGTGGGGGTTCTGGAGCGGGTCGTAGCCGAAGGGGTCGCGGATCATGCCCGCCAGGAGCGCCGCCTGGGCCGGTTGCACGTCCATCACGTTCTCGTTGAAATAGGTCTCGGCCGCGGCTTGGACGCCATAGGCACCGTTGCCGAAGTACACCGTGTTGAGGTACGCCTCGATGATCTGGTTCTTGGAGTAGCGGCCCTCCAGCCGGGAGGAGATGACCGCGTCCTTGACCTTGCGGTCGAGGGTCTTCTCGGGTGTGTTGAGCACCGTCTTCACCAGCTGCTGGGTGATGGTGGACGCGCCCTGGACCGCGGCACCGCTCTTGACGTCAGAGGCCAGGGCCCGAACGGTCGACTTGATGTCGATCCCGCCGTGGGTGAAGAAGCGGGCGTCCTCGGTGTCGAGCACCGCGTCGATCAGGTTCTTCGGCACCTGATCCAGGGTCACCGGGGACCGGTTCTCGGTGGCATGAAGCACGGCCAGGACCGTCCCGTCGGCGGCGTAGACGATCGAGCGCTGCGCCTGCTGCTTGAAGATGTCGAGCAGCGGGTTGGGGATGGAGTCCGTGGCTCCGTTGATGAGCGCGCTCACCGGGATGGCGAGACCCGTGATCCCGAGCGCCAGTGTGATACCTGCGACCAGGGCGATCGTGAGGAGCCGACCTACGCTATGCACCGCTGGCCCAGGGTACTGGAGAGGTGTCACGACCTCGCCGCGGGGTTGATGCCTGCTGAGTCGTTCCTCGTCGCCCGTTCGCCCGTCGCTCGGTTCGCCCGTTCGCCCGTCCCCCCGTTGCCCCGTCCGCCCGTCGCTCGTCGCCCGGTTCGCCCGTTCGCTCGTCGCTAATCCTCGACGACTTCGAACTCGAGCGGGAGGTCGAAGACCCGTTCGAACAGTTCCCGCTTGCGCCGCAGCCCCCAAAGCTCGAGGTCAATGTCTCCGGTGGCGTGGATCAGAAGTCGGACCCGCTGATCCTCGAGCTTGACGCCGATGCCCTCGACGGAACCGGCGTGGTTGCGGTCCAGCCCATCGGCGATCCTGAGCAGGGCGATCAGCTTGGTCACCCGTTCCCGCCGGGCCGGGGGCAGGGAGGCGAACGGTTCGAACGAAAGCTTCGGGTTGCCGCGACGGTGGAAACGGCCGAGTGAGGCCAGCACGGCGACCTCGTCGGGCGCGAAGCCACGGAGCCGGCCGTGCTGGATCAGATAGGCGGTGTGCTTGTCGTGGCCTTCGATGCTGACGTGCTCGCCGATGTCGTGCAGCAGCGCGCCGTGCTCGAGAAGATCGCGTTCGTGGTGGCCCAGGCCGTGCAACTCTGCGGTCCCGTCGAACAGGTCGACCGCGAGGCGGGCCACCTGACGGGCGTGGCGCTCCTGCCAGTTGCACCGCCGGGCCAAGTCGTCGACCGACTCCCGCCGGAGGTTCCGGGGCTCGCCGCTCCAATCGGCCTGGCTGTGGTGCCCGATGGCGTCGAGCACGATCCCCTCGCGGAGGGCCCATTCGCAGCCGATGAGTTCGTCCAGCCCGAACAGCTCCATGGCGGTCGTGAGGAGCATCGATCCCGCGGGCAGGAGGTCGGCGCGGCGGGCGTCGATCCCGGGGAGCTTTTCCCGTTCGGCGGCGCTGAGCTCGAAGATCTGTTCGTGTACCGCCAGCAGGTCCTTGCTGCGGACCTTCAACTGATTGACCGAGGGTGGCACCGTGCCCGTTCGGCGGGCCGAGGCCATACGGATCAGGGCGCACAGCGTTCCGCTGCTCCCGACCAGCATCTCCGGGCTGAGGCTTTCGACCTCCATGGCGATGGGAGCCAGGACCGCGATGAGCCGGCGGGCCAGCCGGCGACGGTCGGCCGGCGTGGGGGGATCGCCTCGTACCAGCTCCGCCGTTAGCCGGCCCACCCCGAGCTTCACGCTCTTCGACCAGGCCAGGCCCAACTGGTCGCCGATCATCAGCTCGAGGGAGCCGCCGCCGAGGTCGAGAGCCAGGGCGGGCGCCGGGTCGATCACGACGCTGGCCCGGACCGCAGCGAAGATCAGCCGCGCCTCCTGCTTTCCGCTGATGACGTCGACGCGGACGCCGGCCTCGCCTTCGATGCGGTCGACGAGGGCGGCCGAGTCCTCGGCTTCACGCAGCGCGCTGGTGCCGCAGGCCACGATCTCGCGGGCATCGACGGCTTCTGCGAGGGTCCGGAACCGGCGCACCACCTCGACCGCCTGGGCCGCGGTCTCCTCGCCGATGCGCCCGTTGCGCGTCACATTGTCCGCCAGGCGGAGGATTTCCTTCTCCCGGACCAGGGGTTCGAAAGTCCCGTCGGGATGGGCATCGGCGACGAGGAGATGGAACGAGTTGCTCCCGAGGTCGAGGGCAGCAATCCTCACGACTGGCGACTGTAGAACATGACGGCTTCGCCCTCGGGCCACCCGGCGTCGGCCTCGCGACGCATTCGGGGTGGGCCGCACTGCAGTCCTGTTGGGCCAGCGCGACTTTGGGACCTTCGCCGCGTCCCCCGTTGCAGGACCGGGCCGCCTTTCATAGCAGTAACCCCCCGCCACAGGGCCACTACTGCTAACAAAGGCCGCCGCCGGGCGACCTCGCCCCTGCCCCCGCCGGACCGGGCCGCCTTTCATAGCAGTAACCCCCCGCCACAGGGCTACTACTGCTAACAAAGCCCCCGCCGCCGGGCGACCGCCCACAATCGCGCTCCCCGGCGCCGCCGCGCCAGGCGCGATCCGCACGACCAGGAGGCGGTCAGGTCATCGTTTCAGCCACTTGCGCAACGACTTCTTCGAAGCCGCCTTCCATTGTTGCTCCCATTCCTGCCGGCACCGGGCCTGCTTCTGGCGCTCAAGCGTGATCAGTTCGCCCGCCACCATGGCGCGACTGGCGGGGCCGCTGCTGGCCTCGCGGCGCAGCCAGGTCTCGGCGACAACGGCGTCTTGCATGTCCCCGAGAACCCCCTGGACGGCGGCCACCGCCGCTGCCAGTTGACGGGCCGGCTTGCCGATCACGCCCGCGACGGCCTCTGCGGCATATCGCATCCGCTTGGCTCGGATCCGGATCTCGTGCAGCGCCTCGTCGGGGGGATCCTCGCCCAACTGGTCGACCACCTGTTGGAGGTGTTTCCATGGCCGCCGCACGAGGGCGGGGAGCACATCGGCCGCAGGCTGGTTTCCCAGACCCGCGTCGCCAGCGCCGGCTCGGTCGCCGATGAGACCAACTGCCGACCGGCCTGTTTGCAGCGGCGGGGTTCGGACCTCGTCGCGAGGGGTCAGGGGAACGACGGCGACGACGGAACTGACGGCCGGCAATGCCAAGCGGCGAGATTCGACCGCGGCCGAGAGCGCCGCGGACGCCCCTAGTGCCGGCGTCAACGGGCCGCTTCCGTTGACTGGCGCGGCCGGTCCGAGATCACTGGTTCCGCCAGGACCGGTGGGGCCCGCGACCGTTCCGGTTTCAACTCGAGCGGCCGCTGCGGCTGTGGCTCGGGCCGCCACCGATCGGGCCGACGGGGATCCGACCGGCAGTGAGTCGGCTTCGACGCCTGCGACTCCGGCGCCTGCCCCACGCCCGGGCCCGGACCCGGACGCCCGGGACGCTTCGTCCTTGAGCGGGCCGAACTCAGTGTGCCGGTCGGGCTCGGTCCTTACCAGCGGTGGACGGGCAGCCGCATGGGAAAGGTTCTCCAACAGAGCAAGATAACGGTCGCTGTCGAGGGCGACGAGCAATCGGATGCGCGCCTCCTCGCGTTGTATTGCCAAGCGTCGCAACAACGCCGCTGCGGCCTTGGCGTCGACTCCGTCAAGGGAGCGGATCTGGCCTCGGAACCGGCCCGTCAGCACGTCGGCGTCGCGAACCTCACCCAGGATCGCGGCCAGCCATCCGAGCTCTGCTCGTACAGGACCGGCCCAATCCGGGTCGAGCAGCCGCCAGAACGTCCGGAGATCGCTCCGCAACCGCCGGGTCCCGACCCGAGCTTGATGCACGTGCTCCGGGTCGTCTCCGAGCCGCACGCCAGGGTCGTGCCGGATCATTCGGGTAACGCCAGCCGCGATGGCCGCGGCTACGACGGTGGCCACCGTCGACTGACTGTCAAGGGCCGGAACGACGACGTCGGGGCCGAGCGACGCCCGGGGGCCTATCGCCCGGACCACCTTGGGCCGATCATCGCCGGCGATGGCCCCCGCCGCCGTCAGCGCCTGCAGCACCCCGTCCAACAACTCCTGCGACGCGGCGTCGGTGACCTCCAGTTCGACCTGGCGGAAGCGGGCGGCCAGCCGCCGGCCGTCCATGACCGAAACCACGTCGTCGTCGACCTCGCCCAGCTTGCGACCATCGGCGTCGCGAAGCTCCACCCGGCGGCGTTCGGTGAGCAGTTTGGCGACTGGAAGCAGTCGGGCGGTTCGGGCCTGGGCTCGCACCAGGCTGGCCACCTCGGCGGGCACGGGGCCGAAAGTCCCGGGCCACGAGAGCTCGGTGCGAACGAGAGCGACACCGTCGGCTTCCCCGGGCAGTTTCAAGGTCCAGCCGGACTCGGCGCCGGTGCCGCCCACGGCGTCGCGGCGGTGACGCAAGGTAACTCCCCAGCGCATCAGCCGCAGGTCCTCGGTATCCACATAGATCGCCTGGAGCTTGGCATTGGGCAACTGGGTTGCCACGACGCCGGGCACGATTCCGTCTAGCTCAGGGAGCTGGAAACGCAGCCCAGCGTCCAGCTTCACTTCTCGCTCGACGCTTGTGTCCGGGGCGCCCACGGCAGCACTTTACGGCACGACCGGAGGCGCGCTCAGAAGAGCTTCGAACGAGCATTCGGAGCTGCTTCTGGTGATTGGGACCTTTAGGGAAGTATCAGGTGGCTGTCGCCGAACTCATGCCAGAGGTAGCCGCAGGCCAGCGCAGCCTGGTAGGACCGGGCGAGCAGGTCAGACCCGGCCACTGCCTCGAGCATTGCCAGGTGGCTGGCCGCCGGCTCGTGCCAGCCGGTGATCATGCCGTCGACGGCGCGAACACCGCGCCCGGCGGTGATGATCAAGTCGGTCCAGCCGCTCGCCGCTCGTACCTCGCCGTCGCCGTCGACCGCTGTCTCGAGAGCTCGCACCACCGTCGTCCCGACCGCGATGACCTTTCTTCCCCGTCGGCGGGTGAGGTTGACGAGGTCGGCCGTTGACTCCGGCACCTGAAACCGCTCCGGTGCCGGTGCCTCGTGTTTCTCGGGTGACGACACGCCGCAATGCAGGGTGACGGGTGCGATCGCCACCCCCCGACTCACCAGGTTCGCGACCAACTCGGCGCTGAACGGTCGGGCGGCACTCGGCATCTCGGCGCTGCCCCGCTCTTGGGCGAATACGGTCTGGTAATAGTCGAGCGGCCAGTCCGAAGGCACGTATCGGTACCGGATGGGACGCCCGTGCTGCGCCAACCATTCGTCGACCGGGATCCGGACGACGAGCGCCGCGATCCACAACCGTCCGGGCGTGCCGTATGCGGCGAGCAGTTCCGCACGACCCCGTCCCGGTAGCCGGATCGTCATGCCACCCGACGCTCCCGGAAATGGTTGGCTCGCAGGACTCGTGGGGGTCGGCGCCCTCCGGGGCTCGACGACCCAAAGGTCGGTTTCCAGTTGGGTGGACAGATGCAATTCCATGGCTGTCCCGTCGGGGGCCCAGGCGTCGAGCGCGGCCGGAAGCGTGGCGGAGTTGTTGACGACCAGCAGATCCCCCGCATCGAGGTAGTCCGGGAGGCGGTGAAAGACGGTGTGGGCGAGCTCGGGGCGGTTGCGCCACCCGACCAGCAACCGAATCTGGTCCCGGGCCAACCCCCTCGCCTCGGGAGGCCTCGAGGCCTCGAGTGCCTCGGGCAGATTGAAGTCCAATCCCGTGGGGATATTCCGCGGGGCGGCATCGCGACGGGGACCGGCATCGGAGTCAACGGTCGACATCACGCCACCGGGGCGGCGACCGGCTGAGGCCGGACCACCGGACCGCCCGAGCCCGAACCGGAGCCGGAGCCCGAGCCCGAACCGGACCCGGAGTCCGTGCCCGAGGCGGAGCCCGAGCCGGACGAGCCGGACGAAGAGCTGGGGACGCCCTCGATCAGCGCCATATGGAACTCGCCACCAGATCCCGGGTCCCGGGATCCCGATTCTGCGAGCGCGACCCGCTGTGGCCAAAGGTCGAACTCCTGCAGCCGGTAGCGCCCACTCGGTAGGTCGTCCTCCACCAGAGCGAGCAGCCCGGGAATCGCGACCTCAGGCAACGGACGATCGGAGATGTCCTCGCCCGGAAATGCCTCCTGATGCAGCTGGGTCCGGAGATCGCCCGGGTCGGCCAGATAGATCCGTAACTCCGGGCACTCCTCGATCAGGACCCGGGTGATCTGCTCCAGCGCCGCCTTCGAGGACCCGTAACCACCCCAGCCCGGATACGCCTCGACCGCGGCGTCGGAGGTGACGTTGACGATCCGGCCGCCGCTCGCCCGCAGGACCGGCAACGCCTGCTGGATCAGGGCGAGCGGCGCAATCGTGTTGACACCGAACACCCGGCGCAGGATCTCCAAGGGGTAGTCGGCCAGCTCAGGCTGAGGACTCGGCCCGAGGGCACTGGCGTTGTTGAGCAGAACGTCGAGTCGGCCCAAGGCGGCCACGGCGTCCATGAGCTCCCGGCGGTGACCGTCGTCCGCCACGTCGCCCGCGATGGCCCGGACCGAGGTGTGGCGCGAGAGTTCCTGGGCCGCGGCATCCAAAGCATCGCTGTCTCGGCCGTCGATGACCAGCTGCCAGTTTTCCTCGGCCAAGCTCTGGGCCAGGGCGAACCCCAGGCCTCGTGATGCTCCAGTAATCAAGGCAACGCGCATGGCAACCTCCTCTAAGTACCGTTACACAAGTAATACCTTGTTTTATTCGTCAAATCAAGGGCGTGGGAGGATCGTGCGATGGAGGCCAGCCGGCAGGACTTCGAACAACTGGTCGCCGACGCGCTCGACGGCCTCCCCCCCCACCTCGGCGGCCTCATGGACAACGTTGTCGTCATGGTCGAGGACTGGCCGAGCGAGGAGCAGTTGGAGGGCGTCAACGGCACGCTGCTGGGCCTGTACCAAGGCGTCGCCCTCACGAGTCGGTCCCCGCTCAACTACGTCGGTGCCATGCCCGATCGAATCTTCATCTTCCGAGGACCGATCTGCGAGCGGTCACCCAATGCCGAAGCGTTGGTGACGATGGTCCAGCGGACCGTCATTCACGAGGTTGCCCACCACTTCGGTATCTCCGACGCCCGGCTCCACGAACTCGGCTGGGGGTGACGATGACCCAAGGTGACGCCGAGGCCCACGCCGAGGCCCACGCCGACCCCGCCACAGCGGACCCCGCCACAGCCGACCCCGCCACAGCCGAGCCCCCCGTGCTGGCGGCCTGCCCCTACCGCGTCGCCAACCCGGTGATGATCCAGCATTGGAACACGCTCACCTTCCTCCACTGGCGTTTCCCGCCCGATGCCGTCCAGCGGCTACTCCCGTCCGGCCTCCACGTCGAAGTCAGGGAGGGCTCCGCCTGGGTCGGTCTGGTCCCGTTCCTCATGGAGGTCGGCCTCCCACGGGTCCAACCAATCCCGTGGGTCTCCCGTTTCGCGGAAACCAACGTCCGTACCTATGCGACCGACGACGCCGGGCGCTCGGGGATCTGGTTCTTCTCCCTCGACGCGTCCCGCCTGGGTGCGGTCGTCGTGGCTCGCACCACGTACCGGCTCCCCTACTTCTGGGCCGCCATGAGCGTGCAGAGGGAAGGGCCGATCGTCCGGTACCACTGCCGGCGCCGCTGGCCGGGGCCGGCCGGGACGACGAGCCAAGCCGTGGTCGAGATCGGGCAGTCCTACCGCCCGGAGGAACTGAGCGCCCTGGAGCACTTCCTCACCGCCCGCTGGGCCTTGTTCAGCGCCGCCGGCACCCGGCGCCGTTTCGCCCTGGCGGCGCACGACCCCTGGCCGCTGTACCGAGCGCGAGCCGTCGACGTCGCCGACGAACTCCTGACTGCGGCCGGCCTGCCGTCACCGACCGGGACACCGTTGGCCCATTTCTCACCCGGCGTTGCAGTCAAGATCGGCCTCCCCCACTCCGAGCCGCTGTAGCCCGTCGCCAGCCCGTCGCCAGCCCCCTCGCCAGCCCGTCGCCAGCCCGTCGCCAGCCCGTCGTCAGCCCGTCGCCAAGCGGCCGATACGCGGCCGCGCGCCCGTCAGCTATGCCACCGACACGGCGTAGACGCTTCCGAGGCCCCCGACGTACAGGGTTCCGCCCGCAGTGCCCATGGACGGGAAATGGGGAATCCCGCCCAATTTCAGCCGGGCCCTTTCGACACCCGTCGCGGGGTCCAGACCGACCAGGCTCCCGCTCCAGGCGGCGTGCAATCCCAAGGTGTCCGCCACGACCGTCCACACCCACCCATATGCCAACAGCGGTGTGTTGGCCTGCTTGGCG
>JAUTXN010000349.1 GCA_030838045.1 Acidimicrobiaceae bacterium | reverse complement strand
GACACGGCCGGCTGGCTCAAGTGGAGTTGCTCCACAAGCTCCCCCACCGGCCGCTCCCCGTCGCGGAGCAACTCGACGATGGCGTGTCGGTTGGGTTCGCCCAGCGCCTGAAGAATTGCGACCGGCCCCATGAGCTTGAATATAGCTTCCGAGTTATATAGCTGTCAAGCCATTTACAAGCCGTCGTCAGGCGCCGGCGCCGGCACCTGTGGCCGTGGGTGCGGTCAGCGGTACTCGTGGCTCAGATCGACGATGCAGAATCGGTTCCCGTCAGGATCCGCCAACACCACGAAGTCCGGGTCCTCCGGGTAGCTGTCCCAGTCGACCCGTTCGGCGCCGATCGACACGAGTCGCGCCACCTCGGCGGACTGCTCGGCGGCGTCGACGACATGAAGGTCCAAGTGCACGCGGGGGTGGCCCTCCGGCGGCGTCTGGCTGCGCTGCAGCGCGATCTTGGTGCCCGAGCCAACGGGTGGCGTGAGCACCGTCGCCCACCCCCCGAACCCATCCTCGCGGACGTCGTAGCCGAGTGCGGCGCGCCAGAACTCCTCGGCTCGCTTCACGTCCGTGACCCCCAGCGCGACCAGCCCGATGTTCAGCACGGATTGATTTTCGCAAGACCTCGATCGGGCCCGCAATGGGCTTTCCGCCGAGCAGCGTGTCTCAGTTCGGGTCCGTGAGCCGCACCAGCGATTCACAACCCGGTCAGGGGAAAAGCCTCCCGACCGATTTGTCGACCGAAACGGGAGGCATTTCCCCAACCTTTTATGTACCCCAACATTTTCCGTGGATGGTGGGGTAAACGCCCCTGACCCGCGGCCCGGCGGCGCAACAAAATCAAATAGGCGGTGCAGGGTCGTACTGGATGGCGCGGCGCACCTGGCGGGCGCGTTCGGCGCTCGCGAGCCGTCGAACGAGGTGCAGCGCCATGTCGATGCCCGCCGACACTCCCGACGCTGTGATGACTTCGCCGGAGTCGACCCACCGATCGTTCGGGCGCAGGTCGATGGTCGGGTCGATCTGGGCGAGCAGGTCCAAGGCGTCCCAATAGGTCGTTGCCGCTCGCCCCGACAGGATGCCGGCGGCGGCGAAGACCAGGGAGCCGGTGCAGACACTCGTCATCAAGGTGCCGTCCGCGCGTCGGTGACGGATCCAGTCCAGGACCGTTGGGTCTTTGAGGAGCGTGCGGGTGCCCCGACCGCCCGGAACCACCAGGGCGTCCAGCGGTGGAACGCTGTCCCAGTCGTAGTCCGCTCGGATGGTCAGTCCCTTGGCACAGCGGATCTCGGGGGCCGACCGGACGAAGTTCACGACCTGCCAGCCGTCATCGGGCCAGTTCTGGGTCCAGTTCGCCAGCACTTCCCATGGTCCGACCGCATCAAGCTCCTCGACGTCGTCGAACAGGAAGATACCGATCGTCTTCATCGATCCGACGCTAGGTGGCGGGACCGACGGCGGGCCGGAATTTCACCGGATCGGGAATAGCGCGGCGTCGAGCCCAGTTTACGATACTGATAGTTTCGTATATAGCGAGGAGGTAGGGACGATGGCACAGCAGACACAACTGGCAACCGCTGACCTGGGAGGCACGGGCCTCAAGATCACGCGGGTCGGCTTCGGCGCGTGGGCGATCGGCGGGACCGGCTACGAGTTCGCCTGGGGCGAGCAGGATGACGACGAGTCGCTGGCGACCATCGAGCGGGCCCTGGACCTGGGTGTCAACTGGATCGACACCGCCGCGGGCTACGGACTCGGGCACTCAGAGGAGATCGTTGGCCGCGTCCTGGCCGGCCGAACCGATCGCCCGTACGTCTTCACCAAGGCTTCGCTCGTCGACGGCGGAAAGGGTCGTATCGCCCACAACCTCACGCGCGACTCGATCCGGCGCGAAGTGGCGGCCAGCCTGGAGCGGCTGGGAATCGATGCCATCGACCTCTACCAGATTCACTGGCCCATTCCCGACGACGAGGTCGAAGAAGGCTGGACGACCTTCGCCGAGTTGAAGGACGAGGGGTTGGTCCGCCATATCGGCGTCTCCAACTTCGACGTCGGCCAATTGCGCCGGATCCAGCAGATCGCCCCGGTCGAGACGCTTCAGCCGCCGTACTCGCTGATCGACCGCGGCATCGAGGATGAAATCCTGCCGTACGCCGAGCGCAATGGAATCGGCGTGATCGTCTACTCGCCCATGGGCTCCGGGCTCCTCACGGGCGCCATGACCCGTGAGCGGGTTGCCGGCCTGGCGGACGACGACTGGCGCAGCCGGGCTCCCCAGTTCCGGGAGCCTCAGCTCTCTCACAACCTTGACCTGGTCGCTCGCCTGCGCACCGTCGCGGACCGACACCACACGACACCGGGCGCGGTCGCCGTCGCCTGGACGCTGCGCAACTCCGCGGTCGACGCCGCGATCGTGGGCTTCCGCCGCCCGAGCCAGGTCGATCCGATCCTCGTCGCTCTGTCGGTCGATCTCGACGACGACGACATCGCCACGATCGGCGGCGCTTCCTGACCGCCACCCACCCACCCGACGGGACCGGCCCCACCCCCCTCCCTGGGCGGGGCCGGCCCCGGAGCCAGCAGACCCGCCGGGCGATCCTCGACGCCACGACCGAGCTCCTCTTGGAGGAAGGCCTGGCGGGGGCGAGCATGGACGCCGTGGCGGAGCGGGCCGGCACGAGCAAGGCGACCATCTACCGGTGGTGGCCCGCCAAGGAGGTCCTGGCGCTTGAGGCGCTGTACCAGTCCTTGAGCGACACGGACCAGCGAGAGGCTGACACCGGCTCGCTTCGGGGAGACCTCGAGGCGTTGCTCCTGCCGTGGGTGCGGCGGCTGGGCACCCGACCCTACGGTCGGGTGATAGCCGCCTTCGTGGCGGAGGCCCAGACCGACCCGGTGTTCGACGAGCGGTACCGGGCCCATTTCGTGGAGCCCCGCCGCCAGCACGCGAAGGCGGCGTTCGCCCGAGCCATCGCCCGCCACGAGATCCCCGCGGGCACCGACGTCGAGGTCGCCCTCGACCTGTTGTACGGCCCCCTCTACCACCGTCTCCTGCATCGCCACGCCCCGCTGAGCGACCGTTTCGTGGCTGATGTCATCGACGCGGTCCTCCGGGGGCTGTCCCGGCCCGTGCCCCAGCTCCCGCCATATGGCCTCGAGGACGTCGGGCGTTGAGGCCGGGATCCGGTCAATCCGGGCGGCCCGAAGCGTCTCTTGGGTGATGGAGGCGTACCGAGGCGCACTGTGATCGGCTGGCCGTCGCAACCGCCGCCGACCTACTCGGACGGCGCTGTGCGTCGACTACCGTTTGACGCCTGGTGCGGCGAGACGGTGTGGCCTTGGCGATCGTGCTTCTCTTGCTGGCGGTGGCCTGGGTTCTTTGGATCTGGGCTCTGGTGGATGCGGTGAAGCAACCCCCAATGGCATTTCAATCCACGGGCGTTTCGAGAGGCGCCACCATCGTGTTGCTCCTTTTCACGGGCGGAATCGGCGCGATTTATTACCACCTGCGGATTCGACGGAAGGTATCGGAGACGGCACGGACCCTCTCGGCGACCGAACGGCGGATGAGAGGACCCATTCGGTAGGTCCGGGGGTAGCAGCTATTGCGCGCAGCTATTGGGCGCCGATTCGTGTCGCGCCCACGACCGCCTCGGTGATTTAGTCGCCGAGCTTCCCCACCAGCTTTCGGAGCATCGTCATGTTGCGGCTGGTGCTGCGATGTCGTCCGACGATGTCTTCCCAGTCCTTCGTCCGCAGGTTCGTATCGGTTGATTTGCCGTGCATCCGCCAGTGCACGTCGCGGCCGTCGACCACAAGGGTGTCGAAGCTGTTGTTGAGCGCTTCGAGCGCCCGGCAGTCCGCGGAGGTCGGACGTGACTTCAGAAGCGTCAAGAAATGGGTATCGCCGGCAATCACCTCGAACGGCTCGGCCGCGACGGCTCGTCGCAGTTCTGCGGCCGTGCGCACGAAGGTCGTCACTTCGAAACCGAGCGCCGTCTCCAGTTCACGCTCCAATGCTCCCTCGATATCGGTACGCGATCCGGCGGCATCGAATACGACGTTGCCACTGTTGATGTATGTCCATACGCGTTCATATCCCAGCCCCTCGGCGATCTCGACGAGGCGCGCCATCTTCACCGTGCGCTTGCCCAGGTTGACGGCGCGCAGAAACGCGATCCGGGTCGTCACCCGGCGGCTCGTCGGCTGGGTGGTCGTCGCCTGAGGAAAGGGATGCGAAGAAGTGCATGATGGCTGCGGTGACACTCAGGCGTGGGGTGACGTGCCTCACGCGACGTCATCAGTCAACGATCCGACCACGAACGTGACCACCGCGACAGCGAGGACAACGAGAGCTGCGACACGCATCCGGTCAACGGCCGTCGCATCCTCACGCTTGGATGTGTACCCGGCCGCCGTGCGATATACCCCGCGGGGCGCTCGGCGCGGGGCGGCGGGCGGGCGGCGCGGGGGGCGGGCGGCGGCGGCACGTGGAAATCCGTCAGCTACTCCCCGGTGAGCCCGTCCACCGACTCTCGGATGAGGTCGGCATGGCCATTGTGACGGGCGTACTCCTCGATCATGTGTACCAGGATCCATCGCAGGCTGGGTGCCGAACCGTCGGGCCAGGTACGCCGGGCCAGGCGGTCCAGGCCACCGTCGGACAGCGCCTCCGCGACCAGGGCGCGGGAGTGTGCCACGGCGGTGTGCCAGAGCGCCTGCAGCTGCTCGGGGGTGTCCTCGGCGGCCGAATGCCACTCCCAGTCGGG
>JAUTXN010000321.1 GCA_030838045.1 Acidimicrobiaceae bacterium | reverse complement strand
GTCAAAGTGCGGCCCGTATATGGCACGCTCGGCGTCGGAGGGTAGATGCGGAACCCTTCCGGCTCCCCCTCGCATGGCGCGCCCGCACTTCTGCACGAGCGAGCGACGGGAATCGAACCCGCGTTCTCAGCTTGGGAAGCTGATGTTCTGCCGCTGAACTACGCTCGCGGAGCGCCCCGTACCCTACCAAAGGTGCTGGTCAGCGGCGGTCCGCAGGTCCGAGCCGACGATCCGCGGGAGCGGCATGACCCTGGCGTGACCTTCACGTGACCGTACGAACCAACAGGTGAGGCCGCCAGGCAGCACCAGACGGCACCCCGATTTGACCACCCGACGGCGCCTGACCGAACGTCCGACGGAACCCCGGGAGGAACCCTTCGGAATAGCCGGGCTACGGTGACACCAGGCGCCCGAGATCGAGGCGCTGTTGGAAGTCGGCGGGGTCGAACGCCGCCGGATCGAACTGGGCGCCGACCCACTCGAGCATCGATTCGAGCTCCTTGTGGGGCCGGGCCCTTGATCGCCTCGAGGAACTCGAGATAAACCCACGGGGCGCCGCAGTCCTCGGGTGGGCAGGCTCGCCGCCCGCCGATGCACGACGGGTACCGAGCCCCGAACGCCATGTCCTCGGCCACCCCAAGCTGGCCCACCACCCCGGCCAGGAATTCCTTCTGCATCACCAGGGCGAATGTGTCGGCGGAGTTGGCCGCCGCCTGCTGCTGGATGTCGGGCCGGGCGGCCAGCTTCTCAGCCACCACGTCGCAGAACACCCGGTCGGCCGCCTGCCATGACGTGCCGTACCGCTCGTTCAGAGTGGCAATGATCTGCGACAGCGGCTCCAGATTGGGGTCAAACTGCCCGCCACCCGTCGAGTAGATGGTCGACACCTCACCGTCGGCCGGCTCGAGTGCGACGGAGCCGGCGAAGGTTTGCTGCCTCACCCAAGTCGAGCGTCCCACCGCCGTCGGCCCGCACCAGCGCGACCAGGGCCCGAGAGAACTGGTAATGCCCTGTCACGAACTACACGCATGTCGGCAAAGCTGTCACCAAAGCTTGGGATGCTGACGTTCTACGCAGGTCGGCGTGGTTGCGATCCCGAAACCGCCCTCCTGGCCTGCGACGACGGCGGCAGAAGAGGCCAAAACGGGTTGGACGCTCGGCATCGGCCAGCCGTTGAGTGTGTTCGGTTTCTCTCATTTGGCCGTTCTTGAAAGATTGGCCGACACATCGATCTCGGCCACGAGAATCGAGGTCTCGCCAGCTGAACTTTATCCGAACGTGTACCCGGGACCATGGCGCGAGTACCTGCCACGGGCTACTCTTCAGATTTGTACAGGTCGTATTGGGGAAAGAGGCCATCAGTCGCTGAGTGTTGCTCGTTTCGACGGCTGACCCTCAACCTGTAATGGCTGGGCACGAACGTATCCTTGCGAAATCTCAGGGGCTTGAAAGGAAGAAATGACCATGAAGAGGCTATTGCTTTTGGCTGGCGTGACCGCAGGGATGACCATTGCGCCGCTTGCCATGTCGGCTGCGGGTGCAGACCCCATCCAACCGAGGCAATCCCTGAACTGCAATACAAGTGTCAACCCGGGCCGGGTCAGCTGCACCGCAACTGACGCCGACGGAATCGCTCGGATCCGTCTCACCGACTCGTCGGGGGCGGTCATAAAGGTGCTCCGCTTCGACTGCAGCGCTCCGGTGACCGACAAGACCGGCTTCAGCTTCGCAGATGATGGGGGCAGCCATCGGGTCCAGGTCCTGGACTGCAAGGGCAACACTTCGTCGTACAAGATTCCGTCGACCGTCTGAAAGACGGGCGGGTGGTCCGCATCCAGTGACCACCACATTCACGCCATCAATACCTCGGGGTTGCGCCGGTTGCGCCATCCCGAGGTATTGACGCGTTCGGACCGCCCATAGCAGAGCGTCAAACGGTAGGCAGGCCGACCGGAGTCTGAGACCTCTCTATGTCAATGACGGGGCGACGACGTCCTTCGGCGTCACCGGCGCGTCTTCAGGGGCATCCGACGACGGTTGCGCCGCGGCCGCGGCCGCGGCCGAGGCCGCGACCGATCGGGCCTTCCTCCTCTCCTGGTGAGTCACGCGGGCCTGGACGAGGGCAATTGCGAGAAGGAACCAGGTGATCTTGCGCACTTCCCAGGTGAGGGAGTTCGCGCCCACGAACCATGTCGCCCCCATCGCCACCCAGGTACGTCTTCGGGCCTGGGGCTGATCGACGAGACCCCAAGCGGCCATGGCGATCATGGCCAGGAAGAGGAAGATACCCACGGCTCCGAGTTCCGACAGTATCGACAGGAACGCATTGTGAGGAACGGTGCCCCGGCCGATGGCGCGGAAGTTGGCGTCGGGAAAGGCCCCGGACCCGATGCCCTGGACCGGGCGCTGGTAGAAGAGGTGAAGACACAGCGCCCAATACCTGGTGCGCCCATTCAGGGTGCCGGAGGAGATCTCGGTTCCGGTCGTGGACAGGCGGTCCACCGACCGCTGAGGCACGTAGACCAAGGCCAGGGTGGCGGCGACCACGACGGCCGCGACCAGCCCGACCACCCGACGCACCGTGAGTATCCGGCGGTCGACCACGACGATCGCCAACCCGAGGGCGAGCGAGATCGCAGCGGTGCGTGATGCGGTCAGGAGCACCGCAACCATCGCCATCGGTATGAAGACGGAATAGAGGACCCGGAAGCGACGATCTTCGTCCGCTCGGATGAGATAACAGGCCATGGCCACCGTGACCGCCAGGAGCGCTCCAGTGTTGTTGGGGCCGGCGTTGTTCGAGGCGAAGCGAGATCCCTCAGTCGCCCGCCCGGTGGCGGCCGCGAGAAACGTGAGGGCCGACGCGGCAAATGCTCCCAGCACCCATGCCCGCATGAGAATCACGAGGCGACGCTGGCTCGAGACCTGGTCCCACACCAGGTAGACCACTCCGAACATCTGCACGAGCGTGCTGACCTTGCCCACGGTGCCGCTTGGTTGGATTGACCAGAAATACGAGACACCGGACCAGGCGACGAATGCACCGCCCAACCACATCGCAGGAGCCGGTCGACGGATCTTGCCGCTGGCGGCGACCGCCACGATCCAAACCGCCAGCGCCAGCAGCCCGAAGACCTTGGAGATCCTGCCGATACCGAACTGAACCGAGTCCTCGAGAGGGATGGAGGCTGCAAAGACCAGGAGCACCCGGAACGACCATTTGTGCATTGTCAGGCTCCAGTATTGGCCGGCGGTAGTCGGAGGTACCCGTAGTGGCGGGCCAACGGCCGCGTAAGCGTGCTGACGACCATCCGATCGGCCCGGCTCAACGCCGTGACCCAGCGGTCGTCGTGCACCAACGAGACCGACACGGGCCCGAATCGGCCATCGCCTATCGGCGTGTGGGCCACGTCCAGATCGACCTTCCCCTCCACCACTACCCGGCGTTCCAGGGCTGGCTCACCGAGAAAAGCCGCGATCTCTCCCAGAATTCGTTGCGGATCGGCAACCAGGTCCTCATAGGTGACCACCATCGACCGGTCGGGTCCGACGCGACGGCGCAGGGCGGCGGCGGCGATATGACGCACCAGCCAGCCGGCCGACCCGCCAACACCCTGCCGGGGGTGGAATGGCGCGCGATCACCGGATCGGCGAATGGCCGAATACACAGTGCCCCGAGGGTCGCGCACCAACTCGATGAAGAATGGCTCCACATTTTCCAGACCGCTCACGACCAACGCGTCGGCCGGGAGTTTAGAGGAGTCGACGATCACCCGGGCCTCGGTCGCTTCGGCCAGCGCGACGTACGTGCTGGCCAAGAGATCGGCGTACGACCGCACCGCGGGGCTGTGGCCCATCGCGGACGAATGCGCCAACCGCCAGGCTCGCAGCGACGATCGTCGATCAGGTGCCGCCGCCTCTTGCCACCGCTGCATCGCCGCCATCTCGGTGGCCCCGACCACCTCGGGGAGGACGGCGGACCACACCTCGCACGCCTCATAACTTTTCCCACAGCCGCAGTTGCGACCTTCGGCCAGGCCGACCTGCCAGAGCTTGCGCAGTTCCCCGACGAAGACGAATCCGGGGAGCTGGCCAATGAGCCGTCCGGCGATGGTCGTGCCACCCCGCTGCGTGCCGAGCAGGTAGAGCACCTTGGGCCGCGCCGGCGAGCTGCCGCTCGGTGTCAACCGTCGGCGCTCCGCGGGGGCGGCACCGAGGAGAAATCTCGGATGCTGTAGTCATAGCGGTTGGCGTCGGCCTCGAATCGACGGGCGACCAGCGCCGCGTACGGCCGGTAGAGGGGGTGGGCGGACAGCCGCTCCCACTCCATCCGATAGCGGTCACTGGGGCCGGTCGTCACCTCGCTGGCGGACAGTCCCGGAGCGGCCGGCAACTCGAGGAACGCGAGCAACCGTTCGAGCGTGTGTTGCGGCTCCTTGAGCAGGTCCTCGTATCGCAGCGACAGGAGCTGTCCGATATGGGGGGCGTCGAGCGAGAAGATGTCATGGCAGGCGAACCAGTGATTCAGGAGCGACCATACGGTTTGGCGGCCGACGCGTTTGCGTTCCGCCAGGGCCACGGCGAGGGGATGGCGGATGATGACGACGAAGCGGGCGCCGGGGAACAGGCTCTGCAGAAAGCGCATGCGGACGAGGTTGGGGGGCGACTTCTCCACCAGCATCGGGCACCTGAGGTCCCAGTAACGCCCCCATTGTTCGAAGAGAGCTGCGGATTTGGCCTGGGCGACATCGGGCGCCAGTTCGACCAGGTGGGCCCCGGGGTGGAAGCCGAAGCGCCCTTCTCCACCGAGCGCCTTGGCAGGTTGATAGACGCTCTGAAGATGCTGTCCTTCGTCTTCCGGCGAACCTGTTCCTTCGAAGCCACTGACGAGCGGATGTTGGCGCAGCAGACGGAACAGGAGGCTCGTGCCGCTCCGGTGCAGGCCACCGAGGAACACCATGGTGTGGCGGCTGCCAGTTCCTGACAGTGCCAGTTCGGGACGACCGGGAACCAAGCTCGTGAGGACCTTTGTTGCTCGGGCTGCGACGGTTCCGATCGACTGCGATCCGTTGCGGGCACGAAGCGTACCATCGCTCGTTGGGTACGCCTGACCCCGCCAGGGTCCAGAATGTCGCGATGACGCCGCAACCGCGCCGGGTCGTGCTCGTGACCAACGGCCTGACCCAAGCCGGGGCCGAAACCCAACTGATGCGGCTGGCCGCGGTCCTCCGCCACCACGGTGACGAGGTCGGCCTCCTTTCGATCCTCCCGACCGAAGCGTTCACCGATGAGCTGGCGGCGCTCGACATTCCGGTCGCCCACCTCCGGGTGCGTTCGCCCATGCGAGGGCCGTCGGCCATCCAAGCGGCGACCCAGGTGCTGCGGAGCTGGCGACCCGACATCGTCATCAGCTTCGTGTACCAAGCCAACGTCCTCGGGCGCCTGGCCGGACGACTGGCGGGGGTGCCGGTCGTGATCTCCTCGGTGCGCAACGAGTGGTTCGGCGGTCGCAGCCGGGAGCTGGTCATGCGGGGCACCGACCGGCTGAGCACCATCACCACGACCAACTCCCATGTCGCGGCCGAGCGCCTGATCGAGCGGCGAGTCGTCCCCCGGCACCGCCTGGTCGTGATCCCGAACGGCGTCGACCTGGCCCCGTTCCAGCACGCCGGGGCTGCCCGGGCGGCGACCCGGGCGGAGCTGGGGATCGCCGAAGGCCAGTTCGTCTGGCTCGCCGCCGGGCGGCTCGAGGCTCAGAAGGACTACCCGACCTTGCTGGCCGCACTGGCCGCCCTGGCCGGGCTCCCTGCCGCCCTCCCTGCGCTCCCTGCGCTCCCTGGGCTCCCTGCGCTCTCTGCGGGGTCTGCGCTCTCTGCGCTCTCTGCGCCCTCTGCGGGGGCACGTTCCGCCGGGTCCGGACTCGACCATTGCCTGCTCATCGCGGGCAAGGGGCGCTTGCGGCACGAGCTCGAGGCGGCCGCGGCGGAACTGGGATTGGGACCGCGGGTGCGGTTCCTCGGGGTCCGTTCGGACATCCCCGAACTGATCGCGGCGTCCGACGCGGTCGTACTCTCCTCGCGCTTCGAGGGGTTGCCCAACGTGGTGATGGAAGCCATGGCGGGTGCCCGGCCGGTGGTCGCCACGCGAGTCGGGGGAGCGCCGGAACTAGTGGAAGACGGCGTCAGCGGCATCCTCGTGCACCCGGGCGACCCCGACGCCCTCGCGAGCGCGATGCAGCAGGTGATGGCGGCGCCGGAACTACAACGCCACGCGATGGGGGGCCGGGGACAATCGATCGTTTCCGAGCGATTTGGGCTGGCGGCGATGGGCGAGAGCTGGCTGCGACTCCTGGAGCGGTTCCCGTCTCAGCCGAGCGACAGCGCCCATGACCGGGGCCGCTCCCCCTTGACCGCGAATGTGGCTGGGGCGGTGCCGGTGGACGCGATCGAGGGGCCCCAGTCGGCGCCCCGCCAACTGGGGTAGGAACCCGCTGTCCTGACACCACGTTCCTCCCCAGTTGCCCGCCACACCCGCCCACCATCGCAACCAGGGTAGGAAACCGCTGTCCTGACACCACGTTCCCTCCCCAGTTGCCCGCCGTTGCCGCCCAGTGGCTCAGGCGGAGCGGGCATTCCCCAAGTAGTCGTAGCGTTTGAGGAGGGGCGCGGTGACGAATGTGACGACTCGCCGGTCTCGGCGACCCAGGTTGGTCTCCCACTCGTTATCGAGACGAATCTCCAGCGGGCCGTCTTGGAAGCGCACCGGGTTACCCGAGATGCTGTGCGGCCACCCGCCGTCGGTCCTCATGACGAGGTCCTGGCCGGGTCCAGTGCGATCGGCCATCGCCGCCACCTGAGCCGCGCTCGCGTCAGGCAGGCGCACGAAGTCCTCGTAGCGGAGGCGGAGGTACCGAGGGCGGTCGCGTCGCCCGAGCATCTCGAACAGGACGTGGTTGCCATCCCAGAACAACGCGGTGCGCAGCGGGGACCGGCGCTTCATGTACTCGACCCGCCAGTGGATCTCCGGCCGCACATGCGCCCTGGTCCACGAATGCGCCACCGCCCGGCTGTCGCGAATCAGATGGACGACCGACATGTCGAATACTCCGGCCGCCGCCAATAGATAGGCGTAGGCGGGATCCTTGGTGGAATCGATCACCACCCGCGCGCCCGAAACCGTGGCGATGGATCGGTAGAGCCGCGATACCGCGTCGCCGTAGGCCTCGAGTGTCCGCTGGAAGCGGCCCCGACGGATGGCGGACGGGGCGGCAAGAAGGGGGATGAAGCGCAATCGGTCGAGGTCCTCCAACCATCCGACCGCGTCGAGGCGGTCGACGGCCACGAAGCCTCCGAACGCGTCGGCGATCACGTCGGACCAAAAGGGGCACTCCCGGAACGGCTCGCGACATCCGCACAGCTGGTTCTGCCGGAGCCCTCGATCCCAGAGGTAGCGGAGCTCACCCACCGGCACGAGACTCTGGTAACGCCCGACCGCCCCGGCCAGCACCGTGCTGCCACTGCGCCCGGTGCCGCCGATATAGAGCACATTGGTCTTCGTGGCGGCATTCATGTGGCGGTATTCATGTGGCGCTGAGACCAGCCGGTCCGCCGCTGCCGCCGCTGCCTGCCGCCGTCGCTGCCGCTGCCGCCTGGGAGCAGGCTCAGGTAGTGGGAGGTGGCGGTGTCCATACGGTAGGGCAGGCGGGCTTTGGGTCGGTCCACCCGCGCCGCCGAAAGGGCTTCACCGATGGCCTCGGCCAGCCGGGCGGGTTCGCCGACCGGCACCAGACGGCCCCAGGCGCCGTGGTCAAGGATCTCTCGTGGCCCGCTCTCACAGTCGGTTGCGACGATCGGGGTGTCGAACGCCAGCGCCTCGATGAGCACAGTGGGCAGCCCTTCCCAGCGCGATGACGACGCCAAAACGTCCGCCGTGCGCAGGTATGGGTAAGGGTTGTCGACGAACCCCGCCAACGACACCCGCGTCCCGACACCCAACTCCGCGGCCAGATCCTCGAGGGAGCGGCGCAGCGGTCCGTCACCAAGGATGATCAGGCGCACCTGCTCGCCGAGTCGGGCGAACGCCCGGATCAACGTGGCGAAGTCCTTCTGCTCGACCAGGCGCCCCATGGCCACGACGACGGGCGTGGTCTTCGGCGACAGCCAGGGGTGGTCGGCCCTGGCCGCGCCCGCCGACATGATCCGCTCGAAGGCAATGGGGTTGTAGACCACCTCGATCCGGTCCCGGGAAAGGCCGGTGGTGGTGGCCAGATCGTCGGCCACACCGCCGGAAACGGCCACGATGCGGTCGGCCCACGGATAAGCGACACGTATCAGACGGGGCATGAATCGGTCACGACGCGCCGGGGCGTGGGCGCTGGACGTCGAAAGGTGGTTGTGCTGCGTGACCACCACCTGGACTCGAGGGCGCACCAGCCGGCAGGCCGCGATCGTGGCCAGGTTCATGTGGCTCAGCGCTGAGATCACGACATCGGGGCGACGTTCGCGGAGGTACCGGACCAAGCTCGGGACGCAGCGGGACACGCCCGACCGGCCCAAGACGACGGTGTGGGCGCCCGGCGGCACGGTTGATCGCAGCTGGCCCTGATCTCGGACGACGACCAGATCCACCTCGACGGAGCGGGCGAGGAGACCTTCGGCGAGGTCGACCGATACCCGCTCGGCGCCGCCCCCCACGAGGTCGGGAAGCGTCAGGGCCACCCGCAACCCCTCGGGCCAGACCCGCCCCTCGGGCCAGACCCGCCCCTCGCTCGACCCCCGCCAGGCGGATGCCCGCCCCCGGCCCCGGCCCAGCCCCAGCCCCAGGCCCCGGCCCCACCCCCGGCCCAGCCCCCGGCCACCGCCCCGGTCGCGACGGCGGCGTTGGATCAGGCGATCGACCACAGTTGGGCCAGGTCCCGGTCAACCAGGGTGGACAAGGCGGCGACGTCGTCGGCGTAGACACTGGCCAGGCGCCGGGCGGTGCTGGCCGGCATCGGATCGAATGCCGGGGCGTCGGAGTTCGTGCGGAACACCCGGCCAAGTCCGGCCCCCTTGGCGGCGGTCACGACGACGTCGAAGCCACTACCCCGGCACCAGCGCGTCACCCGCTTCACCGCGACGTAGCCCTGGTGAAAGCGGGGCGACGCCGACACGTACAGCGCCTGCTCCGCAGTTGCGGGCACGTGGTCGTCGGTCACCCCGGCGAAGCGGTACACCCGCTGCATCGTGGGCAGCGGCTGGGCGACCAGGTCCTCGAACACGATCACGAGGAGCTGATCGCGGGGGAACAGGTCGAGATACGGGCGCAGCGACGAGAAATACCGCCCCCGCTCGACTGCCCCGGGGTGATCGACCAGGAACTGATCGAACGACTGCCGGTACGCCGTCTCCTGAACCCAATGCTTGTACTGGGAATACGCCCGTTGGACCGGGTCGCGGACCGAGACGATCAACTTGGCGTCGGGGATCAGGCCGTGGATCCGACCGGCGGCCCGGGCATCGAAGAGATACTGGGGCGACACCTCGCCCCGCACCTGTCCGACGCACCCACGAAACTGCTCCTGGTACCAGCCAGGTCCCCGATCGAAATGCCGGGTGAAGAACTCGACCTCCTTGATGCGCCCGGGCAGGCAGACATCCGGATGGCTTCGGAGCATCGCGTCCAAATACGTGGTGCCCGCCTTGAGGGCACCGATGCCGAGGAAGTCGGGAAGGCTCGGGGGCCTCAGCGGCACTTGGGTCGCTCGAGGCCTTGGGCCGTCATGATCTCGTCGGACGGTTTCGTGAAGCTCCCCGAGCAGCTGTGATCGCCATATACGACGGACCACAGGGACCTCGTTTGAGAGTCCTTGGCGAACGCCGTCTCTGAAATGTCGACGGCCCACAGGCCGCTCGACTGCTTCAATGAGTCCTGGGCCTGATTGCCCGACGTGACCGTAACGTCGGTAATGGTGGAATCGGCGAACTTACCGGGTGACTGCTTGTTGGACTCATCGAACGATTCGATCACGCCCGCGGCGCAACTCATGGCCTGCACCTTGGAGACATGCACGTCGTAGTTGTTCTGGGCGTGCGGAGCGAACGAGACGGCCCGGTTGCAGTTTTCCCCGGCGATGTCGTCCGCTTCGACCCCCCGCAGCTCCGAGGCGAATCCCTTGCCCTGGGAGGCATCGGTCTCGAAGCGCATGGATGTCCCCCCACGCGAAAAGATGTGCCGGAACATGAGGTTGTGCCCGGCGTTGACCTGATTCGGTCCGAAACCCTTGGGCCCATGGACGTTGTACCAATTCTCGATCGTGCCGTTGTGCGGGTCGTAATACGCCGAGCCGTCCGCCGGCGCATCGGAGCGTTCGCGAAGGCCGAGCGCCGCCTTGCGGCTCTGGGGCCACCAGCCCTGCTTGGCGCCCGGCGCCGACTTGGGCTGGCTGTCGTTCTCGATCGAAAAGACGTTCTGGATCAGGAACCCGTCGACGTTGAGTGCTTGTACACCGGCGACGGCCTCGTTGCTACCGGTGAACCCAGGGTCGAGGTCGAAGGTGAAGTCGGGGTCGACCGTCCAGCCGGGGAACAGTGGCTCGGCGAGCTGCTTGCGTCCCCCGGCCGACGAGTTGACTCCCACCAGCGATACGTTTTTCACGGCGTCGCCGGGAGGACCGTCCCATTGGATGAGGGCCGGGACCCGGCTCACATCGACGTTGCGGCCCCCGGCTTGGGCGAGGACGGCACCGGCGTCAACCTCCATGCGAACATCAGACCGGAACGCCAGGCGAAGCAATCGGTAGGTTCCCGGAGGGACGTAGACCACCGCTTGGGGGCGGCCCGATGGACCGTTCGGGAAGCGGGCGGCAGCCGCCAAGGCGGCATCCTCCGCCTTCAGGAACGCCGCCGTGTCGTCACCGGTGCCATCGCCGACGGCGCCGCTTTTGCGCACGTCCGTCCCGCCCGCGGTGGGCTGCAGGAGCGCTGGTACCGACGAGGGCCGACGAGGTGTGGTCACCGGAGACGGGCCACCAGGACGAAGCGTGGTCGCGGAGTTCCCCGAGTGGGAGCCCCCGCCCGTACAGGCCGCCGCCGTGAGTGCGACCGAGACACCAACTGCGAGGAGCTTGATCAACGAGCCCCTGCTCGGTCTCGACCAGACCCTGCTCGGTCTCGACCAGCCCCTGCTCGGTCTCGACCAGCGTCTCGACCAGCGTCTCGACCAGCGCCCGCCGCAAGGGGGGATCGCAGGCGGGCCAGGCTTGACATATGGGCAATGTTACCGGTGCTGCCCGGGCGCCCCGCAGCGCCCGCAGCACCCGCCGGGACCGACTGGGTCAGACTTGTCGGAGTCTGCGAAGCCGCCCTATTCCCTCTATTGCTACCGGCGAAATCGCTCACATTTGACTCATTCCGCAATTCGCCCCGCCTTCTGTCTCGTCCCACCCCTACTGCGCGATATTGGTTCAGGCGTTCGAACAACGTCCGTCAATCAGATCCATGAATCGAGATCACGCCCGAGCAGCTCTTCGAGGCGATGGACCTCGTCGGTATAGAGGTCCCGAAGTCGCCGTT
>JAUTXN010000205.1 GCA_030838045.1 Acidimicrobiaceae bacterium | reverse complement strand
TGCTGGCCGACGCGGATGAAGTTGCTGACGGTCCAGTACAGAACCACGCCCGCCGGGAAGTTCAGCGAGATCAGCCCGAAAAACAGGGGGATGAACTTCATCATCGCCGCCTGACCCGGTTGGCTCTTGGCTGCCGGGTTCTTCGAGGTCAGCTGGTACTGCTGGTAGAACTGGGTGCCGACCATCAGCAGGAGCAGCACGAAATACGGCAGCGAGTGGACGAAGCCGCCGCCGACGCTGCGGGCCGACTTGGCCAGGTTCATGCCGAAGGCGTCGAGTTGCCCGTGGGCGGCGACGATGTCCTTGTACATCCGGGTGTGCGCCGTCAGGTACTTCGGTTGCGACACGGTCACGGCGCCCTGCTTGACCGTGTGGCTCAGGCCTTCGAGCACCCGCAGCAGGGCGATGAAAAGCGGGAACGGCAACAGCATCGGCAGGCAGCCGCCGAGGGGGCTGGCGTTGTGCTCCTTGTACAGCGCCATCACCGCTTCGTTGAGCGCCTGGCGGTCGTTCTTGTGGATCTCCTGCAGCTTCTTCATCTCGGGCTGCAGCTTCTGCATCACGAGCATCGAGCGGGTCTGCTTGATGGTGAGTGGCGTCAGCACGATCATCATGGCGATCGTGAGCAGGACGATGGCCAGGCCGTAGTTGGGGACGAGGCTGTAGAAGAACGCCAGCACGGCGGCCAATGGCTTGGCGATGGGGTCGAACAAGCCCCCCTTGGCCAAGAACAGCGAGTAAATCATGACGGGTTCCTTACTCCGGGAGGCTCCGGAACGGGGTCGGCTCCATAGCTTCCCCAGGGGTGGCAGCGGCACAGCCGGCGGGCGGTGAGCCAGCTGCCGCGGGCGGCACCGTGGCGGTGGAGGGCGAGGGCGGCGTACTCAGAGCAGGTGGGGACGTAGCGGCAGGGCGACGGCCGGCCACGACCGACCGCCTGGTAGACGCGTATCAAGGCGATGAAGAGCCTGACCAGCGGACCGTCTCGGTCGGGGGCCGGGCTCGACGACGCCGGTACGGGCGGTGCGGTGGGTGCTGCGGGCGGTGCGGGTGCTGCGGCGAGTGCTGCGGGCGGTGCGGTGAGTGCTGCGGGCGGTGCAGTGGGTGCTGCGGTCGGGGTGGCCAGCAGCGTCATGACGCCGCCTGGCGGGGGGTCGGCGGCGAAGAACCCGGGCGCGACCGATGACGGCGGGTCTCTTGCGTGGAGATGTCGTCGAGCGCTCGCATGACGGTGAGTCGGAGTTCTCCAAAACGGAGGTCGGTTGACGGGGGAGCGAGTCCGATCAGGTACATGCCCGGCCGGAGTGACGTTGCCAGCTCATGGACGATGGTCCGGAGCTGACGGCGGATCCGGTTGCGCTCGACGGCGTTGCCGACCTTGCGACCAATGGCGTACGCCACGCGCGGCGGCTCAGCCGGATTACCGTTGACAAAGGATACCGTGACCGGGCCGATATGGGCACGGGACGGTCGCTGGTGCGCGGGCGCGGAACGGGGAGGGTTGAACGCACCGAAGGCGGTCCGTCCCCGAACCTTCCAGATCAGGCCGACAGCTTCTTGCGGCCCTTGAGGCGCCGGGCTTTCAAGATGGCTCGCCCCGCTCGGGTCTCCATCCGGTGACGAAACCCGTGCTTCTTGGCTCGTCGGCGATTGTTCGGCTGAAATGTGCGCTTCACTCATGGCCTCCTCGGTCCTGGCCGCCTTGCTGCCGCCGCGGCTCGGCGACGGCGCCGCGCGTCAGCCCAACGGCCCGCTGGCACGAGTTTATCCTACGACCCGGGTGGAACGCCCACCAGCGTACCCGACGCTCCCGGGGCGTCGGCGGCCTTGCCCTATTCATGGGTTGTCGATGATCTTCATGTTGTTCAGCGTTCGTCGAACGCGCAATGGAAGGGCTGCCGCGGGCGCGCTCCGGTACGCTCGCTTCGGGGCAAACTGTGGAGGCTGAGGGTTATGGGTTTTGACTCGGGAGCCAACCAGGGCACGGATTCTCCGGAGGGATCTGACCGAGCTCCCGGTACTGCGGGGGGCATCGGCGCCCCCGGTGCGGGTGGTTACCGGCCCGCGTCTCCTCTGGGGACGCCGCCCACCGGGAGCTGGCAACCGCCCTCCGGGCCGCCGCCGGGCCCGCCCGCCTATGGCGCGCCTTCCTATGGCGCGCCTCCGTATGGTGCGCCCCAGCCGGGGCCGTACGGAAGTGGCGGCGGAGGGTACGCCCCGCCCCCGCCGCCTGGTTATGGACCGCCCCCGACCGGCGGCTACGGCGCCTATCCGACCGGGTATGGCTACGCCGGCCCTGTCGCACCGCGCACCGATGGCACCGCCATTGCGGCGCTGGTGCTCGCCATCTGCTCGTTCCTGGTCTGCCCGATCATTCCGGCGGTGATCGCGCTGGCGATGGTGCCCGGCTCGCGGCGCACGATCTACGCATCCGGGGGATCGGTGTCGGGCCTCGGCCTGCTCTCGGCGACGAAGATCATCGCCTGGATCAACATCGGCCTCGCCGTGGTGGGTATCGGCGCCATCGTCCTCATCGCACTGGTGTCCTCGTCGACCGACACCACGAACGCCCTGTCGCACGTCCTCACCGCCTGATCGCCTGACCGTCGGGAAGCAGGGTTGGGGAAAAGCCTGGCGCCGCCCGGGGCGAACGTCGCGGGGGCTCATACACTCGACCGAGTGCGCCGGCCGTATCTCCTGCTGAGTGGGGTAACCGCAGGTTGGGGCACCATTCCGGTGTTGGCGGGAAAGGTCGACCTTCCGTCGACGCTGATTGTTGCCATCCGATTGTGGACTGCCGCGATCTGCCTCGGGGCCGTGCTGACGGTGCAGGAATGGCGGCACCGGCGAGTTCGCCAGGGCCGCGTCTCGGGTGGCGGCGGCGACGGTGGCGGTGCCGGCGGCGGCGGCGGTGGTGCCGGTGACGGCGGGGGTGGCGGTGGCGGTGGTGGCGGGCCGGGGGTTGGGGTCGTGGGGCCGGCTCGGTTGTTGTCGTTTCGGCCGTTTCGCTGCGCCCTGACGGCGGTGACGCTTGGCTGTCACTGGCTGGCGCTGTTCGCGGCGTACAAGCGGGCTCCGGCCGGGACGGTGATCCTCATCGTCTACCTGGCGCCGATCGGGGTGGCGGCGCTGGCGCCCCGGGTGCTGGGCGAGCGCCTGGGTCGCCGCACGATCGGAGCCTTGGCGGCGGCGGTGGCGGGCTTCGCGCTGCTGGCCGCACCGACGGTGCATGCCGCGGGGGCGACGGGGCTGATCCTTTCGTTGATCGCGGCCGCCCTCTTCGTCGCCCTCATCCTCTTGTCGAAGTCACTGGCGCCGGTGTACGGCGGACTGCGCTTGGCGTTCATGGAGCTCGCCGGGGCGGGTCTGGTGCTCATCCCCGTCGCGATGGCCACGGCGTGGCCCGCGCCCAAGGCGGCGTGGCTGTGGGTGATCGTCCTCGGCGTGGTGCACACCGCGCTCGGGATCACCCTCTACTTGAGTGTCCTGGCGGAGATCCCGGCGACCGATGTGGGGATTCTCGGCTACCTGGAGCCGGTGGTCGTCGTGCTGGCCGCCTGGCTGTGGCTGGGACAGCGGCCCGCCCTGGCAACGGTGGCCGGTGGGCTGCTCGTGGTCGCGGCCGGCGTCAGCATCGCGGTCTCGGGATCGACCCTCGGGCGCCGCCCAGGCCTCGATGCGCTCGTGGGCTCGGTCGACCCTGCGGTACCGTCGACCTGATGGTTGCGTTGATGTTTTCGTTGCGGTCGCTGGCGACTGGAGCACCGGCGGCCGCCGCCACCTCCGGGGGAAACGACCTGCTCGGCGGGACCGACCTCTTACGCCTCCTCGTCCTGGCAGTGGGGGGCGCCCTGGTGGTGGGCAACGTCTTGGCGTTGGTCCGGCCGCCGTCGCACCAACCCGTCGGTGACCGTCAGGCGGCCCCGGTCCGACCGCCCCTGGCCCGCAGCGTGGTGATGATCACCATCGGATCCTTGGCGGTCGTCTGGGCGGTTGCCACCCTCACGTCGTAATCCCGGCCTCGCGGGGGCGGGGCAGCGAAGGGCAGGGCAGCTCGAGTCGCACCGACGCCCCGCCGGTCGGGCGGTTGCCCGCCACCGCCCGGCCACCGTGGGCGTCGGCGACCGCCCGGACCAGTGCCAGCCCGAGGCCGGTGCCTCCCCCACGCCGGGTCCGGGCGGCGTCGGCTCGGCGGAAGCGCTCGAAGGCGTCGGGAAGGAAATCCTCGGGAAATCCCGGTCCTTCATCGGCCACCTCGATCGAGGTCGTGTTGCCTGTCCGATCGACGGTGACGGTGATCTCGCTCTGGGCCGGGGCGAAGTGCAGGGCATTGTCGACCAGGTTGTCCACCGCCCGGCGCAGCTGCGCCGCGTCGCCGGTGACGACGACGGTCGCCTTGATCTCACAGCGGATCCGCACGCCGGCCGCCGTGGCCCGCGGCTCGAACGCCGTGGCCGACTCGTGCACCACGGTCGTGAGGGGGACCGGTTCGTGTCGGGGGGCGACGCTGGCGTCACGACCGAGGGCCAGGAGGTCCTCTGCCAGTGCCGCCAGGCGCCGGACCTCGCCGGTGGCGGACTCGACGGCCGCCGCCAACTCCTCCCGGGAGCGTCCGGGTCGGCCCGCCAGCTCCAACTCGGCCTGCAAGATGGTCAGGGGGGTGCGCAGTTCGTGACCGGCATCGGTCACGAAGCGACGCTCTCGGTCGAGGGCCCGCTTGAGCTGGCCCAGCACGTCGTTCATCGTCGCCGCCAAGTTGGCGATCTCGTCATGGGTCCCGGGCACGACAATTGCCGCGCTGGCACCGTGTTCGGAGATTTCCGCGACCTCGCGACGCATGCGCTCGACCGGGCGCAGCGCCCCGCCCGCCACCAGCCAGGCCGCCAGTCCCGCCAGCAGCACCGCGGGTGGCCCTCCGAACTCGATGGCGTGGCGCACCCGGGCGGCGGCGTTGTGTGCCCCTTCGGTCGACGCCCCGACCGCGACCAGCCAGGTATTGCCGCTGCGGCGGACCGGCACCAACCGCAGGCGGATGCTCCGGTCGCCCAGGGTGCGGTCCTCGACGGTGCCATTTCGCACCGCGCCGACCTCGTCGACCGAAAGGATCCGCTCCGGAACATCGTCGGAGGCGCCGACCAGGGCGCCCGTCGCGTCGTAGACCTGGGTGAGCGAACCTCCGAGGGGGGCGGGACCACCGTCGGTGGTCTGTCGCAGATTCCCGCCCGCCACCGAAGCGGCCACGAGCGCCGCTCGGCCCCGGAGACCTGAGTCGACCGAATGCACCAGGCGGCTTCGAAGTTGGTCCGCGAAGACGAAGCCCGTCACCGCGATCAGGGCCGCCGTGCCCAGCGCGAACAGCCCGGCGAGGCGCAGACGGATGGGCACGACTCAGGTAGGGCCCGGGACCCGGAGCCGGTAGCCGGCGCCGCGCACGGTTTCGAGGTCGTGGCGACCGAACGGCCGGTCGATCTTGTTGCGGAGGTAGCGGATGTACTGGTCGACGACGTTGGAGACACCGTCGAAGGCGAAGTCCCATCCGTGTTCGAGGATCCTGGTCCGGCTGAGGACTTCACCTGGATGGCGCATCAGCAGCTCCAACAGGGAAAACTCTTTCGCCGACAACACCACCTCGGTGTCGCCGCGCCACGCCTTGCGGGCGGCGGGGTCGAGGGCCAGGTCGCCCACGTTCAAGGTGGGGGGGCGAGCTTCGCCGCCGCGGCGATTCAGCGCTCGCAGCCGGGCGCCCAGTTCCGCGAAGGTGAACGGCTTGGCCAGGTAGTCGTCGGCACCGCTGTCGAGTCCTTCCACCCGGTCTTGGACCTCGCCTCGGGCGCTCAGCATCAGCACCGGCGTCCAAACGCCTTGTTGGCGCAACTGTCGACAGACCTCCAAGCCGTCGAAAGTGGGCAACATCACGTCGAGGATCACGGCGTCGTACGGGTTCTCCGCTGCCATCCACACCGCTTCGGGTCCGTCGCCGACGACGTCGACCGCGTGGCCCTCCTCCTGGAGGCCCCGCTTGATCAGCTCGGCCAAGCGGACCTCGTCATCGACAACCAGGAGCCGCATGA
Organism: Acidimicrobiaceae bacterium; assembly: GCA_030838045.1. GTDB lineage: Bacteria > Actinomycetota > Acidimicrobiia > Acidimicrobiales > Palsa-688 > JALYXV01. The sequence goes on along the minus strand of JAUTXN010000205.1, from coordinate 4,942 downwards.
CTTCACCCTACGATCCGTCGTGTCGCCGGGCCCCGCGGGTCGGGCCTGGTACTGCGGGGCCCCCAGGCGGCTTGTCCGCGATCTGGTGCGGCTAGTAGGCGCCCTTCCGGCCGATGACGACCGGGATGGTGCGAAGGAGTATGGCCAGATCGACGAGCAGGCCCCAGCGCAGGACGTACATGAGGTCGATCACGGCCCGCTCGGGATAGTTGACGGCACTGCGACCGCCGACCTGCCAGGCGCCGGTGATCCCCGGCCGCACCGCCAGGTAGGCGGGGGCGAGCGGGCCGTAGCGGCCGAGCTCGTCGGGCACCACCGGGCGGGGGCCGACGAGGCTCATGTGGCCGAGGAACACGTTGATGAACTGGGGGACCTCGTCCACGCTGGTGCGGCGAAGGAATCGACCCAGCTTGGTGATCCGGTGGTCGAGATCGGCGGGGATCTTGTAGTCGTTGGCCTCGTAGGCCGCGGCCAGGTCACCGTCTTGCTGCAACTGCTTCGCCGCACCTGCGTCCATGGTGCGGAATTTCAGGACTTCGAAGAACTGGCCGTTGCGGCCCACCCGCTTCTGGTGGAACAGCACCGGCCCGGGCGAGGTGAGCTTGATGGCGATGGCGATGGCCACGAAGACCGGCAGCATGAGGAGCAACGCGATGCCGCCGAGGACCAGATCCATGACCCGCTTCAACCGGTATCGAACCCCAGGCAACTGCAGCGAGATCTCCATGTCGGGCGTGAGTCGAACGACGCCTGAGCTGAACTCGTAGGCGTCGAGGACGCTGCTGGCGTCAACAGGGTCCCGAGAACGGGCGGCGTTCATGTCGAACAGGCCCGGAGTGGTATTGGTGGAGAAGGCCGCCCGACCCTCCGATCGCCAAACTCCCATCAGCCCAGCGTCCCCTCCTGGGCCGCCAGCCGTACCTCCGGCACAGTCCGCCCCCGCTCAAGCACCCAAAGCCCTGCACTCAGCCCCATGCTCACAGCCCCTATCCTCTCGTATCCGCCGCCCCAGAGGAAGAGCAATTCGGGTTGGATTAGGCGGAATTCTGCCGGAAACCGTTGTATCCGCAACGATAAGCCTCGTAGAACCTACCATCCGGTAGGGACCGGCATCGACGAGTCGGCCGGAGGTCCCTCTTCGGTCGAATCGTGCCTCACCCGCGCGTGCCGGCAGCTCCCAAGGCTTCACCGGTTTCAGGGGCTGCACCGGCCCGGTAGGCGAGGAGCCACCTGACGAACTGGGCCAAGCCGTCCTCGGCGTTCCACGTCGGCCGGAACCCGATGACCTCCTCGAGGTCGGCGACGTCGGCGTGGGTGATCGGGACGTCGCCCGGTATCTCGGGGCCGCGGATCCGCACCGCGGTCCGGCCCAACAGCTGCTCCAGCAGGGCCACGAGGCGATTGACCGTGAGCTTCTCGCCGTGTCCGATGTTGTACAGCCGCCACGGCGCCCGACTCGTCGCGGGGTCCGGGTCAGCCGGCGACCAGCCGGCGTCGGGAGCCGGTGGGCGCATGGCGACCCTGACGACCCCTTCGATGATGTCGTCCACGTACGTCAGGTCGCGAAGTGCCTCACCGTCGCCGTTCACCGTGATCGGCCGCCCGTCCAAGATGGCCTGGGCGAAGAGGAAGTAGGCCATGTCCGGTCGACCCCATGGTCCGTAGACCGTGAAGAACCGCAAGCCGGTGGACGGGATCCCGAACAGGTCGCTGTAGCTGTGCGCCATGAGCTCGTTGGCCCGCTTGGTCGCGGCGTACAACGACACGGGATGGTCGGCCGGGTTGTGGACACTGAACGGCAACCGGCTGGTCGAGCCGTACACGCTGCTCGACGAGGCGTAGACGAGATGGGGGACCTCGACCGCCCGGGCCGCTTCCAGGACCGAGAGAAAACCGACCACGTTGTCCTCGACATAGGGCGCCGGGTGATCGAGTGCGAAGCGAATTCCTGGCTGCGCCGCCAGGTGGACGATCACCTCGGGGCGGACCTCGCGGCAGAGCCGCACCGTCGACTGCAGGTCACGGAGGTCAAGTTCTTGGAAGCGGAACGCCGCTTCGCCGTCGAGGTCGGCCAGCCGGGCCCGCTTGAATGCCGGCGAGTAGTACTCGTTCAGATTGTCGATCCCGACCGTTTCGATGCCATCGCGGACCAGCCGGTGCACCAGGTGGGAGCCGACAAATCCCGCGGCACCCGTCACGACCCACACCATCGCCTGAACCTCTTTCGACTCGGTCGTCTAGGTCATGAGTGCACGCACACGGGCGTGATCCTCAAACCATCATCACATGTTGGATTCGCCATGCTGCACTCATGGTCATCCTCTCGGACATCGGTCGCTGAAGCCGCGCGATGTTCGTCTCAGTTCTGGTCGGACTACTGGCATGGTCGGGGGTGTCGATGGTCGTCGCGGTGGTGCTCGGCGTGGCGATCCGCAAGGCGGGCGCCGCAGGGGCGCCACAGGCGGACCGGGCCAACGTCGACGGGACCGGCCGTGGAGACAGGATTCCGGCCGTGCGGCCGCTTCGGCTGGTTGTTCCGAAGCGGCCCGAGGCCGAGGCCGGCCACGACCAGGCCGAGGGTGTTGGTTGAACGATCGGACGGTCGGCGACGGGCGGTTGGCGCAGGTGGCGAGGCGGACAAACCTCAATCGGGCTGCGTTCGTGATGGTGCCGTTGATGGATATGCTTCCGCGGCGACTCGGGGCGAGCGCCTGATCGTTTCCGGAAGGTCTGATCGTCCGGGGAAAGAAGGACCAGCGGGTGGAGTCGGAAGACGCACAGGCGATCGACATCGGGCGTTACGTGCGCGTCCTGTGGACGAATGCCTGGATTGTGGTCCTCATGGTCGTCGTGGCGGCGGGAATCGTTTACAAATGGTCGTCGGGTCAACCAAAGGTCTTTGAGTCCACGGCCACGGTCAGGGTGTTCGATCCCTCGGATCCGAGCGTCTCGTCGGGCGGGGTGCACGTTGATCCGGCCCGCGAGGTGGACATCCAGGTCCTGTACGCACAGTCGCCGGCGGTCCTGGCGGAATACCGCAAGCGCATGGGGAAATCCGTTTCCCAGATCAAATCCCAGACCGTCGCCCCACTCGCCACCGTCGACGCCATGACCATCGCGGTGGACAGCGGAAACAAGGCGGTGGCCCAAAAGGGAGCGGCCACCTATGCCCAGGCCTATGTCGACCTGCAGCGGGCGGCGCTGGCTCGCCGGTTCGGCAGCCAGGCCGACGCGTTGCGGGCCCAGGCCACCGACTTGCAGACCCAGATGGCGGGACTCGACAAGCAGATCGCCGATCTCCAGCCGACGGGCGCCAGCCACGTCGTGGTGGAAGGCGGCCGCCCGATCGTGGTGCCCGAGTCGGATCAGCTGCGCAACCTCGGTACGCAGCGCGCTGATCTGGCCGCGAGGAGCTCGGACCTGGTGAACCAGGCGGGGCAGGCCGAGGTCGAGAGCCGGAACCGGCAGGCGGACATCGACATCGTCCAATCTCCGGCCGCCCCGAAAGATCCCGTGTCCCCCAAGCCGCTTCGGGATGCCGCGATCGCGGGGATGGCGGGATTGCTCATCAGTCTCGGGATCGTGGTGCTGCGGCACCGGCTGCGCCAGCGCATCGCTCGCACCGACGACGTGAAAACGGCGGCGCCGGAGATCCCCTTTGTCACCGCTATTCCTCCCAACCAGCCCCGCTTCGCCCGACGCAACCGGTCGCCCAGCTTGGATCTGGTCTCGTCGAGCGACGGGCGTCTTGCCGAGGCCTACCGGACCCTGCGGGCGGGCCTGCGGTTCGCGACTGCGGCGGACACGTCGCTGGTCGTCCTCGTCACCAGCGCTCGGCCGGGCGAGGGGAAGACGACGACGGCCGCGAACCTGGGAGTCAGCCTCGCTCAGGCCGGGGAGCGGGTCGTCGTCGTGGACGGCGATCTCCGCCATGCGAACATCCACGACCTGTTCGTCGTCCCGAACACCGTCGGGTTCGCGTCGGTCGTGGTCAAATCGGTGCCGCTCAAGGAAGCACTCCAGAAGGTGGTCATCCCGGGCGGCTCGCTCGACGTGCTTCCCGCCGGCCCCCGAGTCAACAACCCGGCCGAGATCCTCTTGTCCGACAAGACCTCTGAGCTCCTGGCCGAGTTGAGGTCCCGATACGACTACGTGATCGTCGACAGTCCCCCCGTCCTTCCGGTGGCCGACGCACTGACCCTCGCTCGCTCCGTCGACGGGGTGTTGCTCGTCGTGCGGGCCGGTCGGACCCGGGCCGCGGCGTTCCGCCAAGCCGACCAGTTGCTCCGCCAGTTCGACGCGCCGATCCAAGGAGCAGTCGTCGTCGGTGCCGGACACGAACGCTCGTACGGCGGCTACTACGACTATCCGGCCAACACCGGCTTTGGCGCCCGCCGACGGCGCAAGCTGGTGAAGCAACCCGACAGCACCCCACCGGTCCTCACGAAAACCCCAGGCTAGGTTTCCCCGCTCCTTGGCAGGACGGCCGGCGGGTTTGCCGCGTCCCGCTCGGAGCCCCCGCCGGGGTCGGAGCATCGTCGGGCGAGGATTTTCCCCGCTCGATCTTCTCGACCCGGGACATCGGCCGACCGTTCGGGCTAGGACCGGGCAACGCTCGGGTGTTCGGCGGGTGAGTTGGTCGGCGAGTTGGCTGGCGATGCTGCGGTCGTGACGGGGGGGACGTGGCCGTACACGCCCTGCAGGGCCTGATGCTGCGATTCGTTGGTGTGGGAGCTTCGCAGTCGTTCCCCGCATTGCCGGGCGACGGTCATGGCCGCGCCGTCGGGGAATTGTCCGATCAGGTCCATCAACTGATCGACCGAGTCGAACAGTGGCTCGACGCCCAGCGCTTCCATGGCCGGATTGCGCCGGGCGAGGACGGGGACCCCGGCGGCCGCCGCCTCCAGGATCGTCATGGGTGCTCCCTCCCAGGATGCGGTGT
>JAUTXN010000120.1 GCA_030838045.1 Acidimicrobiaceae bacterium | reverse complement strand
ACATGGCTGACGACCGGTCGCCGCCCCTGCACCGACGGCGACCGGCTTTCTATCGTTCAGGACCGGGTCAGTGCCCCCGCTGGATGGTTGCGGTCTTCGGTCGGTCGACGGCTTCGGTCGGCTGTGTTTGTGGGCGACTTAGATTTCTGTGGGCGTTCTGTGGCTGTCCGAGCGCCTAATCGCGCCCACAGAGACACAGATGTCCCACAGACATGGCTGACGACCGGTCGCCGCCCCTGCACCGACGGCGACCGGCTTTCTATCGTTCAGGACCGGGTCAGCGCCCCCGCTGGATGGAACAGGGCGTGGATCTCGTGGAATGCGTGCGGGGGCGGCTCGGGGAAGCCCAATGCGGCGCCCACCGGACCCACACGGTCGGCTCCGAACTTCTCTTCATCGGCCTCGGACTCCCACGCGGTCACCATCTGGACCATGTCCCCGGCGACGATGGCGATGTGGAAGATGCCACCAACGGGTGGGACGTCGCGCCAGCCGACTTGGGCCTCCAGCGCCTTGTAGGCCCCGGCGGGAAGTTCGTCCTCCTCGACCACGCTGCCGGGTGTGAAAGGCTTCTCGAGCTGCCAGTTGTACACCGGGTGAATCTCGACCTCCGGTTGGCCGGGGATTCCGGCCTGGGCCACGCCCGGCATCAGCCGAGTCTCGACGAAGGCGTTGAAGTCCTCCGGCGTCTCCCAGATGTCGCAGACGTTGAGCTGGTCACCCACGAACCACGACACGTGGAGCAGTCCGCCCGGAGCGGGATTGCCCTCCCAATCCACCGTCTTGCGCACCTCGTCGTAGAGCTCCTGAGTAGCGCCGTCCCAACGCATCCTCATTCGTATGGCCATCGATGCCTCTCCTCTCGTGAACATGACCGACCTGACCGTCGTACGCCCCATTCGCCTGCGGGGCACGATTGGGATCACCGGGAATCGACGGGGACGCATCGGGTTGGTGTTGCCGTATCCGCCTAGTCGGGCGTGCTACCAACGGGCCTCAGGCCGACTCGGCGAACTAGCGAGGATCGTCGCGGTCGAGGTTCCAGTGCCTCACCACCGAGCACACCCAGTCCGTGTCATTCCCGGGAACGTGAGTGACCATGAAGCGGCTGATGGTGCGTTGGCCTCCTTCGTGGTCTCCGTAGAGGAGGTCGATGGTGAGCGTTCCGCGCTGTTCGATGACTTCGACGGTGGCGGCCCGATCCGGATCCTCCGGCTCGCGGATCGCCGCCTGCCAGAAGCTGACGTCGGCGGGCGGAACGTAGAGGTCGCGTCCCTGGAGCCGGAATTGATCGGTATCGGGCCGGACCAGGCCGGCCCGGCGCTGGTCGATCGACGATGTGGGGCTGAGCGGTAGGACGCCCGGTTCGGTCCTCCAGCCGTGAATCACCGCGAGACCCGAACCGACATTGCGCAATGACATGGCCAGGTAGATGACCCCGTTGGTCGAGTCGACGACAGCCTGCCCGCCCCCGACTGCGGCCCAGTGGTCGTCTCCCCATCGGATCTTCTGTTTCGGGTCCTGATAGCGCGAGGCGAAGAGGACCGGTCGCATCCCGACCTGGATGGCGCGCTCGGAGCTTCGCGCCGCCCGGTTGGCCGAGCGGACGGAGTAGAACGTCGCCACCGCCAGGACCAGCGTGCCTCCGGCGGTCGCCAGTGACGAGATCGTCGCCCAGTCGGTCATCGTGGATCAGGCTAGACGGCGTCTTTTGGACATCCGCGGTCTGAGACGTTCCCGTGCTCCCGTGGGTCGGATCCTGAAGAATTGTGAGCGAACCGAGGATTGAGTTGGGCGGGTGTGGAGATAACTCGACCGTCACTTCTCGTACAGGTGATCGACACAACGGTGGAGGTCGAGTTGTCAACGGCGCACCAGGATGCGAGGCCGCGCATCGAACATCACGCACCGGCCGGTGAGTCCCGGCAAGGAACAGGCCAACGTCTTCCCGCGCCCCGGGGTGTCCTCAGCGAGTTCGTCATCGAACGCCTTCGCCGGCCACCAGATCGTCTGCTCTCGCCCATGGGGCCCTCAGCCGAGGGCGCCGACGAGGAGGACCTGCAACTGGCGTTGTACTGCTTGTACGAACTGCACTACAGGGGATTCACCGGCGTGAGTGACGAGTGGGAATGGCACACCGGATTGCTGGCATTTCGGTCGGTACTCGAAGCGGTTTTCCTTGATCGGGTAATCGCCACCGTCGGCGCCCCCGGCGCGGTCCGCCACCTCGAGGACGAACTCGATTTGCTCGTCCATAGCGGCGATGGTCCGTCACTTTCGAAGTACATGGCGGAGAGCGGGACCCTGCACGAGTTTCGTGAGTTCGCAATACACCGATCGGCCTATCAGCTGAAGGAAGCCGACCCCCACAGTTGGGTCATTCCCCGGCTGTGCGGTGAGCCAAAAGCGGCGCTTATCGAAATCCAGGCGGACGAATACGGTGGGGGCCGATTCGAGGATATGCATGCCACCCTCTTTGCTCTCACGATGGGCTGCTTGGGACTGGACACCTCGTATGGGAGCTACCTGTCGGAGATACCGGCGGTCACGTTGGCGACGGTCAACCTCATTTCACTCTTTGGGTTGCATCGTCGCTGGCGAGGCGCCCTGGTCGGCCACTTGGCCGTCTTCGAGATGTCTTCCGTCGTGCCCAACGGTCGGTACAGCCAGGCGCTGCGTCGCCTGGGCGTGGATCCTCGGGCGGCCCGCTTCTACGACGTGCACGTCGAAGCGGACGCGATCCACGAGGTGATCGCCCGCCACCGTTTGGCCGGTGGATTTGCCGCCCTAGAACCCCAGCAGGCGGGAGACGTGCTCTTCGGCGCCCGGGCCATCATGGCCTTGGAGAAAGCGTTCGCCGTGCACCTCATCGATTGTTGGGCCGAGGGCCGGACCTCGCTCTTCGGCGCCTCGGCGGTAGGCGCTCGTCGTTCTGCGTAGGGCTGGTCCGGAAGAGGGTGGAGGTCGCGCCACGGGCACCACCGGCGAAACGGAAGTTCCACGCTTCGTCGATGGTGCCCGCGGCTACGGATTCATATAAGTCCGGATAACCGCGCACACCGGTGCGGCGGCGCGGATATCCGGACGAAACTACTGCTCGTGTCTTAGCTCGGGTTCCCGTCGGACCCTTCGCCTTCGTACGCCGACTCGGGCTTCTGGTCGCGGTAGCCGCTGTTGGGGTTGGGATCGACGATATCGGTATCGCCACCCGGACGCGCCTTCAGCAAATCACCTCGGGGATCCTGCTGCTGCTGAAGGTTGGACTGGTTTTCGACCTGCTCGTCAGACATAGGTCCTCCTGTGGATTGGGTGAGGTATAAATACCCGAACCGCCAATACTCAATCCACCTGACCCGCAGTCGGATCAGGTTCACTCGGCGCGGCGATATGGACAAGCGACATGTGGTAGGTGAGACCACTAAGGATGCCCCGCAGGGGGAGCAGGATCGTGGCCTCGTCGGCCAGGGAGCGTCACGGTGACGACGCACAGAATCGGTCAGTCCGCTACTGCGGCCTACACGAGGGCGCGTTATGCCCGAAGGCTCACCACCCCGGAGACCGTTCCTTACTACCCCATTGGTGAAGACCTCAGGTAACTGTCGAGTGGAGCCAGGGTCTGCGCAAGTCGCGTCGTACTCGGCCAGATGGCGCCTCGACCACTGCCAGCCGCTCCAGCCGAAGGGGACACCTACTAACTCCAACCGGCGCCAGCGTGGTGGGTGCCGCCCTGCAACGAGGGCGGTCGCGCCGACCTCACCTTTCAGGCGCTTCTTGCTGCCACAGCCACCGCCAGGGTCACCCGTGATCTTGTCCGGTGCCGTCCCGGTCTGCAGGTTTCACGTCAACGCTCAGGGACCACGCGGGATGGACCCTTGGATTCCACGACACCCTGACCAGCGTGTTTCCGGTGGGGCTAGATGGACTCGAACCATCGACCTCAGCATTATCAGTGCTGCGCTCTAACCAGCTGAGCTATAGCCCCGGGCGTTCCCCGGTCGGGGAACAAGCTCGGGCAGCATACTCCGCCCGCTATCCGGACCTTCCTTCAATCCCGTCAACCGGAGGCTGCGTGGGCACCGGCTGCGGCGGAACGGCCTCCTCGAGGACGATGAACTGCACGCCGCCGACCACATCGCTGATGAGGTTGTACAGCAGGGCGGCCAGAACGTTGGCTCCGGTCCCGAGGAGGACCAGGATGCCCCCGCCGAGCAGGGAGGACTGCAGGACCACGCCGGGATGCAGGGTGAACTTCTGCAGGTCGAGGATCGACCGCATGAACTTTTCGACGCTGTGGATGACGTCGAACGCCTGGGCGATGTTCCACAGCACGATCCCCGCCACGACGAACACCAGCAGCACGCAGACGTAGAACAAGAACGACATCTTGAGCACGGTCCACACGTCGATCTTGCGGACCACCCGGCGGGTGCGACGGCCCTGGACCACCTTGGGGCGGGCATCGGAGCGCTGACGAGGCACCCGCTCACGAGGCACCCGTGCCCGGGGAGGGCGACCAGCGGTCGGGGGCGGGGCCCGGCCGACGCGAAGCTGGGACCCACCCACCGCCGAGGTTCCCGGGACCGCCGGTTGGCGTTGCGTGGGCGCCTGCGAACCGGGCGGGGCGGCGCGTCCGACGGCGTGGGCCGGGCTGGGGCCCCCTCGTTGGGAGCCGTTCCCGCCATTGCCGCGGGCGTCTGGCGGGCGTTGGTCGGCCGATCGGCGATCCCCGTCGGCCCGGGGGGCAGGCGGAGAGGACGGCCCGTTGGACCCCGAGCTGGTGCCGTCAACGGCCGGCTGGGGGCCGGTAGCCATTACGGGGTCTCCTCCGCCAGTACCGGCGCCACTGACGTCACCGCCTGGCCCTGGTCAAGGCTCACGACCCGGACACCGGTCGCGTCCCGGCCCTGGCTGGAAATCTGACGGACAGGCATCCGGGCCATCACCCCTGACGAAGAGATCACCAGGATCTCATCTTCGAGGCCGACCATGAAGGCACCCACCACTTTTCCTCGCGCGGCCGTGATCCGGATGCCGCGGACACCCTGGCCGCCACGGTTCTGGCGGTTGAAGTGGTGGAGCTGGGTGCGTTTGCCGAATCCCCCGTCGGTGACGATCAAGATGCTGGCATCGTCGCGCGCCGGGTCGACCGAGACCAGTTCGTCGCCCGCTTTCATCGCCATCCCCTTCACGCCCGCGGCGTCGCGGCCCATGGCACGGACGTCATCCTCGCTGAAACGGATCGTCATGCCGAGCCGGGAGACCATGAAGATGTCGTCGCTCCCCGAGGTCTGGATGACCCCGACCAACTCATCGTGTTCCCGCAAGTTGATGGCGATGAAACCCTCGCGCCGGGACTTGTCGTACTCGGCGAAGTTCGTCTTCTTCACCTGGCCGGCCCGGGTGGCGAAGAACAGGTAGCGATCGGCGGGGAAGTCCCGGGTGTCGATCAACGCCTCGACACGCTCACCGGGGTCGAGCGGCAACAGGTTGACCAGTGCCGTCCCCCGCGCGGTCCGCTCCTTGACCGGCACCTCGTAGGCCCGCAGCCGGTACACCTTGCCCCGGTTGGAGAAGAACAGCAGATGGGCGTGCGACGACGTGTGGATGACCCGGGTGACCAGGTCCTCCTCCTTCAAGTTGGCGCTGCGCACGCCGCGTCCGCCTCGGCCCTGGGTCCGGAACGTGCTGGCCGTGACCCCCTTGACGTACCCCGCCCTGGTCATGGTGATGACGATTTCCTCGTCATCGATCAGGTCCTCGACGCTCATGTCGCCGTCGTCGAAGGTGACGATGGCCCGCCGGGGGGTGGCGTACTTGGCACGGATGGCGCCCAGTTCGTCCTTGATCACGGCCCGCAGACGACCCTCGTCGGCCAGGATGGTCTCGAGCTCGGTGATGGTCTCGCGCAGCTTCGCCATCTCCGATTCGAGGTCGCTGCGACCGAGATGGGTCAGGCGGCTGAGCTGCATGTCCAAGATGTGCTCAGCCTGGATCTCGGAGAACTCGAACGGTTCGGCCATCAGTGCCACCCGAGCGGAGGCCTTGTCGTCCGACGCCCGGATGGTGGCGATGATGGCGTCGATCATGTCGAGCGCCTTGAGCAGGCCTTCGACGATGTGCGCCCGGGCCCGGGCCTTGGCCAGGCGGAACTCCGAGCGCCGGCGGATGACTTCGATCTGGTGGTCGACGTAGGCCTGGAGCGCCTGGACCAGGTTGAGGGTCCGGGGTACGCCGTCGACCAGGGCCACCATGTTGACGCCGAAGCTGGTCTGCAGCGGGGTGTGCTTGAACAGGTTGTTGAGCACGACGTTGGCGTTGGCGTCGCGCTTCAACCCGATCACAATCTTGGTGTCGACCCCCGAGGAAAGGTCGTCGATCGTGCGGATCCCTTCGAGTTCGTGGCTGTTGACCAGTTCCGCGATCTTGGCCTCGACGGTCTTGGCACCGAGTTGGTACGGAAGTTCGGTCACCACGATCGAGGTCGCGCCCTTGACGTCCTCCACGATCTCGGTCTTGGACCGCATCTTGATGGAACCCCGACCGGTCCGGTAGGCGTCCATCATCCCTGCCCGGCCCAGGATCAGGGCACCGGTGGGGAAGTCCGGGCCCTTCACAAAATGCATCAGATCGTCGGGGGTGGCATCGGGGTGGTCGATCAGGTGCAGCACCGCGTCGATCACCTCGCCCAGGTTGTGAGGCGGGATGTTGGTCGCCATGCCCACTGCGATGCCCTGGCTGCCGTTGATCAACAGGTTGGGCAGGCGCGACGGCAGGACGGTCGGCTCGTCCTCCTCGTTGGTGTAGTTGCGCCCCATGTCGACGGTGTCCTCGTCGATGCCTTCGAGCATGTGCATGGCGAGCGGTGACAACCGGCACTCGGTGTATCGCTCGGCCGCGGCGCCGTAGTCGGGCGACCCGTAGTTGCCGTGGAAGTCGATCAGCGGGTCCCGGAGGCTGAAGGGCTGGGCCATGCGCACCAAGGCGTCGTAGATGGCCTGGCTGCCGTGCGGGTGGAACCGGCTCATGGTGTCGCCGGTGACCTTGGCGCACTTCACCGCGGGCCGCTCGGGCCGGTAGCCCTGCACGTGCATGTCGTAGAGGATCCGGCGGTGGACCGGCTTCAGCCCGTCCCGGGCGTCGGGGAGGGCGCGGGAGATGATGACCGACATGGCGTACTCCAAGAAGGAGCGCTCCATCTCGTCTTGGATCTCGACCGGTTCGATGCCCGGGTCGGTGCCATCGCCGCCGTCGCGACCGCCGGGGCCCCCGCCGCCACCGGGGCCGGAGTTGTTGCCGTCATCAGAGGGGGGACCGGCCGGGCCGGAAGGGAAATCTGCCATCAGCGCTCTGCCTAAATGTCGAGGAACCGGACGTCGCCGGCGTTGGTGGTGATGAAGTGCTTACGCAGCTCGACGTCGTCGCCCATCAAGATGCTGCACACCTCGTCGGCGATCGCGGCCTGCTCGACGTCGATGCGCAGCAGGGTCCGGTGGTCGCGGCTCATGGTCGTCTCACCGAGTTCGTTCCAGTCCATCTCGCCCAAGCCCTTCAGGCGGTTGAACTCGTTCTTGTGATTGGGGTGCTCGTCGAGGAACCGCTGGCGGGCCACCTCGTCCTTGAGGTAGATCTTCTCCTTGCCCACCAGCGTCGAGAACAGCGGCGGCTGGGCCGCGAACACGTGGCCGCCTTCGATGAGGGGACGCATCTGGCGGAAGAAGAACGTGAGCAGCAACGTCCGGATGTGGCTGCCGTCCACGTCGGCGTCGGCCAGGATGATGACCTTCCCGTAACGGGTCTTGTTGGCATCGAAGTCGTCGCCCAGCCCGGCGCCGATGGCGGAGATCAGCGCCTGGATCTCGTTATTTTTCAGCATGCGGTCGATGCGGGCCCGCTCGACGTTCAAGATCTTGCCCCGTATGGGGAGGATGGCCTGGTACTCGGGGTTGCGGGCCCGGATGGCGGAGCCGCCGGCCGAGTCGCCCTCGACGATGAACAGCTCCGCTTCCGCGGCGTTCTTGGTCCGGCAGTCGGTCAGCTTGCCGGGCAGTCCCGCCCCTTCCAGGGCCGACTTGCGCCGGGTGGCGTCGCGAGCCGACCGGGCGGCCACACGGGCTCGGGCCGCCTGCACCGCCTTGGCCAGGATCTGACGTCCTTCACTCGGGTGCTCCTCCAGCCACTCGGCCAGCTTCTCGTTGGTCGCCCGCTCGACCAGGGAACGCATGGGGACGTTGCCCAACTTGGCCTTGGTCTGGCCCTCGAACTGGGGGTCGCGGAGCTTGACCGACACGATGGCGGTGAGCCCCTCGCGGATGTCCTCGCCCAGCAGGTTTTCGTCCTTCTCCTTGAGGGCTCCCTTGGCCCGGGCATAGCGGTTGATCACCGCCGTGAGGGCCTTCTTGAAGCCCTCCTCGTGCATCCCGCCCTCGTTGGTCGAGATGCCGTTGGCGAAACTGTGGATCCCCTCGTAGTAGCCGGTGTTCCATTGGAGGGCGACGGACACCTCACCGTCGTCCTCGGCGGCGTCGAAGTGGGCGACCCGCTTGAACAGCGACTCCTTGGACGCGTTGAGGTGGCCCACGAAATCGATGATGCCGCCGGCGTACTGATAGGTGATCGGCGTGTGATCGTGGCCCTCACGCTTGTCGGTGAAGCGGATCTCGAGACCGGCGTTCAAGAAGGCGTAGACCTGCAGCCGCTCCACGATGGTCTGGGCCCGGAACTGCGTGTCCTCGAAGATCTTGGCATCGGGCCAGAACGTGACGATGGTGCCCTGACGGCCCCGCGGGGCAGGGCCCACGACCGCCAGCTTGGCGGTCACCTTGCCGCCCTCGGCGAACTCCATCCGGTACCGCTGCCCGTCTCGGTCAACCTCGACCACCAGCCGGCTCGACAGGGCGTTGACCACCGAGACGCCGACGCCGTGCAGGCCGCCCGAGACCTTGTAGCCCTGGCCGCCGAACTTGCCGCCCCCGTGGAGCTTGGTCAGGGCGATCTCAACCCCGGAGATCTTGTACTGGGGGTTGATGTCGATGGGGATGCCCCGCCCGTTGTCGACCACCCGGCAGCCCCCGTCGCCCAGCAGGGTGACGTCGATGTGATCGCAGTAGCCCGCCATCGCCTCGTCGACGGAGTTGTCGACGACTTCCCACACCAGGTGATGGAGACCGGTCAGACCGGTCGAACCGATGTACATCCCGGGCCGCTTTCGGACCGGGTCCAACCCCTCGAGAACCGCCATGTCCTTGGCGCTGTAGGACCCGTTGACGCGTCTCGGGTCCGAGTCCTCGATTCGTGCTTGCATCGCCATGAACGCGACCTCGACTGACTTCGTGGAATAGGGGGCGTCTCGGCCGAAAAACCGCAGGTCAAGGCCAAGAAACGCGACCGTTGTAGTTTACCAGACAGGGTGTGACAGGCGGTCACTTCGGACGTCTCGGGACCACTTTCACCTCGATTTTCTGGACCGCTGTTTCGCCCGTCGCCGATGTCACCTTTCGCACCAACTCAGGGCCCAGAAACATGAGTTGAGTCGCCCACGCCGGATGCTCGACGCCGATGCGCAGCACGCCGTCTTTGACCTGCAACGGCCACGCCTCGGCGGCGATCGCCGGCCCGACGATCTCCTCCCACGAGGAGAAGATGGCGCTCAGGACAGACGGCGCCGGTGCGCCCAAGGAGCGGGCCAGTCGGGGGAGGGAGTCCGCCACGGGACGGGGCTCCGGCGCCTCCCCGGGCAGTGGCTTCCAGGGGCTCATCGAACGGCTCGGCTTGCTGGCGGGAGTACAAACCGTCGTGCACACGACGGTTTGTACTCCGGCTCCACGGCGGGAAGCGTGAGTGGGCTCACCCGCGTGTGCCGGGCGACGGCCGGGGCCCGGCGCGCCCGTTCCCGAACTCCCCCGCCACTGCTTCCACCGACGTCACGGGAGGATTTTCCCACCTTCCACCCGAACGACCAGCGCCGGGTGGGCGTGCGAGGGCAGCTGTCCCGCGGTGGTGACGAGGGCCTGGCCGGGCGGCAGTGAGTCGAGCAGGGCGCCCGAGCGGTCGGCGTCGAGCTCGGAGAACACGTCGTCGAGCAGGAGCAGTGGCGGGCCATCGAGTGCCCGGGTGACGAGGAGGTGGCCGGCCAGGCGCAGGGCGAGGGCCAGGGACCGCTGCTCGCCCTGGGAGGCGTGGGTGCGTGACGCGAGGCCGCCCAGGGTGACGATCAGGTCGTCGCGCTGGGGGCCGAGCGTGGTGACGCCCCGACGCAGGTCGTCGCCCCGGGCCGCGGCCAGGGCGTCGGCCAGCGGGCCGTGCCAGCTGCGCTGGTAGGCGACGGTGACATGCGCCGCCCGCTCGGCCACCCGGTCGTACCCCGCCGCCAGCTCGGGGCCGAGGGTGACCAGGAGGCCGGCCCGGGCGTCGGCCACCGCGGCCCCGGTGTCGGCCAGTTTCTGGTCCCACACGTCGAGGGTGGTGATGATGTCGGCGGCCGGGCGGGGGTTGCCGCCCGCTTGCTTGAGTAGGGCGTTGCGTTGCTTCAGGATCCGGTCGAGGTCGCTTCGGAGGGCGTCGTGGCGGGGGTGCAGGGCGACGAGGAGGTCGTCGAGGTAGTCGCGCCGGCCCTGGGGCCCGGCCTTGATCAGCGCCAGGTCGTCGGGTGCGAAGACCGTGACCTGGAGGGCGCCGAGCAGGTCCCGTGACCGCCGGAGGGGCTGGCGGTTGACCTGGACCCGGTCGCGGCCGTTGGGCCGCAGCTCGGCCTCGATCAGGAGCCGCCGGCCGTCGCGGTCGGCCTCGGCCCGGACGATCGCCTGGTCGGCGCCGATGCGCACGAGGGCGTCGGGCGGGGCCCCGCGAAACGAGCGCAGTGTGGCCAGGTACCCGACCGCTTCGAGCAGGTTGGTCTTGCCCTCGCCGTTGTTGCCGACGATGACGGTGAGGCCCGAGGGCGCGGGCGCCAGCTCGGCGGTGAGGTAGTTGCGGAAGTCAGTGATCCACAGGCGGTCGAGGTACACCCCGGCCCTCCCGGCGAGAGCGGCCGGCGGCCGCTCAGGACACCCGGACGGGCATCAGGAGGTACAGGTAGTCGGACCCCTCGGTCGGCTTCAGCGTGGCCGGCTTAAGGGCGTCGAGGGTCTCCAGCTGGACCTCGTCACTGGTGATGGCCTCCACACCCTCGATCAGGTAGTTGGGGTTGAAGGCGACGACCATCTCGGCTCCCTCGTACTTGGCGTCAACCTCCTCGGTGGCCTGCCCCCAGTCCTGGGTGATGACGGTGAGCTCGATCCCGTCGGAGCGCATGGCGATGCGCACCGGGGTGGTGGGGTCGCGAACCATCAGTTTCACCCGGCGGACCGCGTCGAGGAGGGCGTCGCGGCCCACGATGA
Organism: Acidimicrobiaceae bacterium; assembly: GCA_030838045.1. Lineage (GTDB taxonomy): Bacteria > Actinomycetota > Acidimicrobiia > Acidimicrobiales > Palsa-688 > JALYXV01. The sequence goes on along the minus strand of JAUTXN010000120.1, from coordinate 10,692 downwards.
GGCTGTTGGGGTAGTTGCTGGGGATGAGCGCCCGGTAGTTGGGGAAATCGCCCTCGATCAGCCGGGTGGTCAGCTTGACCGAGCCCAACTCGAAGGTGGCGTCGTGCTCGCCCAGGCGCAGGATGGCGGCCGGGCCGTCGTCACCGCCACCCGCGGGTGGTGCGGCGCCGGGCGTGGCGTCTGCGCCATCCGCGTCGCCGGGGACCGTGTCGGTCCCCTCATCGGACACGGGCGCCGCGGGCGCGGCCGGCGCCGCCCCCACGGGCGGTGCGGGCGCGGCAGGTGCGGGCGCGGCCGCCGAACTCTTGGCCGCCGCGCTGAGCAGTCGCTGTAGTTCGGCCAAGGCCCGGGAGGGGACGAGGACGTGCTGGTCTTCGCGCAGCACGCCGATGCCCGGGAGGTCCCGGACCGCGAGGCGGTAGGAGTCGGTGGCCACGAGCCGCAACCCGCCCTGCTCGGCCGCCATCAGGACACCGGTCAGGATGGGCCGGGAATCCTCACTCGACGCGGCCCGAACGACCTGGCGCAACGCCTCGGTCAGGCCGGTTGCAGGCAGCTTCACGGCTTCGCCCGAGATGGGCGGCAGGCGGGGGAAGTCGCCCGCCGGATGGGTCCGGACCGAGAAATGTGACCGCCCGGAACTGATGCGCAGCTCGTCGTCATCGTCGTCGGACTCCACTGTCACCGCGCCGGGATCGAGCGCCCGGATGATGTCGGTGACCAGCCGTCCCGGTGCCACGACCACACCGGGCGTGGTGACCGAAACCCCGACCGCCACCTGGATCGTCAGGTCGAGATCGGTGCCCACCACCCGCAGTTGGTCGTTGCCCGTCTCCAGGCGGACGCCCGACAGGACCGGCAACGCGCCCCCGCGGCTGGCGATGGCCCGACCCGCGGTCGTGAGGGCCTCCAGCAAAACGTCACGTTCGCATCGAAACTTCACCGGCAACCTTCCTCAATCATTATGAATTCAATTCGTCAACAGCAGTAGTAGGGGCTGTGAATTGTGGACAACCCCCTGTTCGGGCTGGTCAGGTGGGTTGGCGTCATCCCGCCGATGTCCCCAGACTCCCACAGGGGTGTGACACGAACGCGAACCGTCGGTGGACAGTCCTCACTCGATCCCCCGAAATCACAAGACCCCGACACAGTGACATCCCCCGGGCCGACCGATGTCGCGGCGGGCCGCGTCACCCGCCCCCCTTGACCCGCTGGATGAGCTGGGTGGCCTGGTCGTACACCTGGCGTCGTTCCTTCATCAGCTGCGAGATCTTGGCGACCGCGTGGATGACCGTGGTGTGGTCCCGGCCCCCGAACTCACGGGCGATGGCGGGGTAACTGAAGTCGGTCAGCTCCCGGAACACGTACATGCTGATCTGGCGGGCGTTGACCAGGGGGCGCCGGCGGCTGGTCCCGCACAGCTCGTCGACGGTGAATCCGAAGGTGCTGGCGGTCGCCTCCAGGATCACCTTGGGTGTGATCTGGCGGGGCTGGTCGGCGGCCAGGATGTCCGAGAGCACCTGCTCGGCCAGTTCTACCGTGAGTGGCTCCCGGTTGAGGCTGGCGAAGGCCGACACCCGGATCAGCGCTCCCTCGAGCTCGCGGATGTTGTCCTTGACGTGGGTGGCGATCAGCTCGAGGACCTCGTCGGGCACGTGGGGGCGCTCCCCCTCGGCCTTCTTGCGGAGAATGGCGATGCGGGTCTCGAGCTCGGGGGGCTGGATGTCGGTGATGACGCCCGAGGCGAAGCGGCTCCGGAGCCGGTCCTCGAGGGTTGCGATGAATCGGGGGTGGCGATCGGAGGTGAGGACGATCTGTTTGCTGGCCTCGTGCAGCGAGTTGAACGTGTGGAAGAACTCCTCCTGGAGGCTCTCCTTGTTCTCGATGAACTGAATGTCATCGACCAGAAGCACGTCGCACGCCCGATATCGCCGCTTGAAGTTGAGACCGGTATTGTTTCGAATGCTCTCCACGAATTCGTTCATGAACATCTCGGTCGAAACGTAACGAACGTGGGAGGCGGGGAAGTTCTCCCGGACGTAGTTGCCGATGGAGTGCAGCAAGTGTGTCTTCCCGAGGCCGGATTCACCGTAGATGAACAGGGGGTTGTAGGCGCTGGCCGGCGTCTCAGCCACCGAACGGGCGGCGGCGTGGGCGAAGCGATTGGACGATCCGATCACGAACGCATCGAAGGTATAACGAGCATTCAGGATGTCTTCGCCGGGCCGGGTCCCACCATTGTCGGCCGAGTTGCTCATCGGTGGCCCTCCGTTGTAACCGCCGGTCGGCGCCGGCCGTGCCGAAGGCAAAACAGGGGGGGAAAATGCGACGCCATTGCTGTCTTGGGCCACTTCGGGCGACCGCACCAGCACCGACACGCCGAGGTTCTGTCCTGCGACGTCCTCCACCACACTCTGGATGAGCACGCGGTAGCCCCGCTCGAGCTTGTCCCGCACCTGGGAGCTCGGCGTTGTCAGTATCAGGATCTCGTCCTCGACCGCGGTCGCGGCAAGGGTGTCGAAACATGCCATCCAGGTCGCCTCGGACACTTGGTCCCGCAGCTGCTCAGAGCAGTCTTTCCACAGCGCCTCTACGTCCCACACGAATGCCTTGCGCCTCCCCCTGCTATCGCTTTCCACAAGAACATCCACAGGTTGTGGAGAACTCGGCGGGGGCGGCAAGAAGGGCCTCGTCGGGCCCCCCCTTGCCCCCGGGGAAGAGAGCCGGTCTCCGGCGCCGGGATGTCGAGTCCCGAGGCGGTTTGCCGACGCTAGCACTCTCCTCGGCTCCCGAGGACCGCCGATCGCATTCGGTACGAACGGTCAGCGACGGTCCCTGAGGTGCATGAGGTAGGCCATTGCCACGACGCCGATGATGGCGACCAGGGTGATGACGGCCAGCACCGCGACCACCGGACCGGCCGAGACACCTTGGCGGGTCAGGGAGTCCGAGGCCGTAACGGCGAGGTTGGTCACCATGTCAGCAAGAGTCGTGCGGGCGGTTCGGATACAACGACACCAGGATAGATCCCCGGCGGGCGGTCCGCGGCAGCGCTCGCCGGCGGGTTCGCCTTCTCGTGCGGAGAGCCCGGAGTCAGGTAGAGGCCGGGTAGAGGTCCTCTAGGGGGCCGGGGGACAGCTCGCGGCGGCGAGTGCCGCTGCGAACTGAGCGTTGGCCTGGGCCCGGACAGCCGCTAGCTGGTTGACGATCTGGGCCCGCTGGGCGGGTGGGAGATTCGCCGGGAGCGCGTTACTCAACGCCGTGAGCTGGGCGTTCACGGCCGCACGCTGGGCCAATAGCCGGTCGCAGGTTCCTGTCGTGGGCGGCGAGGAGAGGAAGCTGATCGAAGCGTGGTCGGTCTGGAAAGGCGAGCCGTTGCTGGCCGCGAGGACGGAGCATGGCTGCGACGAGCTGCACGTCACCTGCTGGGCGCCGCTGGTGGTGAACGTCCGCGACACGGTGAAGTTCACCGGTCCGAACGCGCCGCTGGCGTTGGCCGTGAACGTGGCGGAGGTCTGCGATACCTGCTCGTAGGGATCGAGCTGAATCGCCTGCTGGATCGTCACCGTCTGGTTGGGGGCGAAGCCGCTGCCGGTCAGCGACACGTTTTGCACCGCGTTGAGGTTGGTGTTCGGCGTGGCGTTGACGGTGGTCCCTGGCGTGTCGGCCGCGGCCGGACCGACGCTAGGACCGAGCACCGTCAGCAGCACCACGAGCCCGGCGGCGACACGGCGTCGACGACCCCGTGTCCGAGATGGCTGTGTGAGGTCGAGGTTCTCCCTGGCCAGTCGTCCCGTCGTCCTCACCGCCACAGACCATAATAGATGCGGCCTTCCCGTCGTCCGTGCCGGCTCGGACGCTGTGCGGGGTCTGTACGAGCGCACTGGATTTCGCTGTCAAAGCACCCGCGGATGTGTGCCAGGCACGGGGCCTCGCTCAGGGAGGACCATCTATTCGGCGGCCTGACCTTGTCGTCACTAGGCCGGGGCTTGGGTCGTCCCTCCGCTCGCCTGGGTCAGGTGGTCGATCTGGGCCAGGCGCAGGCCGGCCCGGACCAGCATCCACCCCGCGCCGGCCCGAAACGGGGCCCGGCGGGCGACCGGAAGCTCGTGCGATTGCCGGTACCGGGTGGCTGCGTCCTCGAAGCGGTGCTGTCGATCCAGCACCAGCGCATCGATCGTCGTGAGGTTTCTCATGCCGTCATGATGGTGCGCTACCCGGACAGATCCGGTCCGCATTACGCGTCAAAATGACATTTGTGTCATCACCCTCGGCCCGGCTCCTCGAACTGCTCTCACTCCTGCAGACACGGCCCCATTGGAACGCTTCGGAGCTGGGCCAGCGCCTCGGGATCACCGAGCGGACGGTGCGTCGGGACGTGACGCGGCTGCGGGAACTGGGGTATCCGGTGGTGGCCGATGCCGGGCGGGCGGGCGGCTACCAGCTGGGACGGGGAGGCGCCCTGCCGCCGCTGCTGCTGACCGACGACGAGTCGGTGGCGGTCGCGGTCGGCCTGCGGGCCGCGGCGAGCGGTGGCGTGGCCGGCTACGACGAGGCGGCGGTGGCCGCCTTGGCCAAGCTGGAACAGATGTTGCCCGCCGCCTTGCGAGAGCGTGTCCTCGCGTTGAACGCCGCCACCGTGATCACGCGGGCGGGAGTGGGGCCGCTGGTCGATCCCGAGGTGTTGCTCACCATCGCCCAGGCCTGTCGCCGGCCGGAACGGCTCCGCTTCGGCTACCAGGACGGGAGCGGCAATGTCACCGAGCGGCGGGTCGAGCCGCACGGCCTGGTCAACGCCGAGCGGCGCTGGTATCTCGTGGGACGCGACCTCGACCGCCAGGACTGGCGCACCTTTCGTCTCGACCGGATGCGCGATCCCGCCCTGACCGGGCACCGCTTCGTGCGCACCGAGGAACCAGACGTGGCCGCCATGGTCGCCCGGGGCTTGGCGCTGGCCCCGTACCGCTGGCAGGCCGAGGTGGTGCTGGCCACCGATCTGCGGGAGGCCGAGGCGGAAATCCCCCGGACAATTGGGGCGCTCGAGGAGGTGGACGGCGAGGTCATCCTGCGGCTCGGCGCCAACGAGGTGGAGTGGTTGGCCCGGTACATCGCAGGGTTGCCGTTCGACGCCGAGGTGCGTTCCCCGCCTGAGGTCAGGACGGCGCTGCGGCGGTTGGGTCGCCGGCTGCAGGAGGCCAACCGGGCCCGTCCCCGACGTAGTGGCCGGTGACAGACTGGCCGCCAGACGTGGACCGGGAGTGTGTCGTGCTGCGCCTCCGGTGGGAGCCCCATGAACGACGGTGACGACGAGACTCACGACAGCCTCGAGGCCCGGCTTCGGTCGGAGGGCGACCGGACCGAGGCCCTGATCGGCGACTTGAGGCACGAGCTGGCGTCGATCGCCGAGTCGACCGCCGCCGGACCCGACGACGAACATGACGCCGAGGGCTCCACCGTGGCCTACGAACGAGCCCGGGTGCAGGCGCTGCTGGCCCACGCCGAGCGAACAGCGGCGGAGATCGCGGCCGCGGTCGAGCGGGTTTCCCTCGCACCGAGCGGCGCCCTCGTGTGCGAGCGCTGCGGTTCGGTGATTCCGGCCGAACGCCTTGTTGCGCTGCCGACCACTCGGATCTGCGTGGCCTGCGCGAGCGACGTGCACCGGAATGACGGCCGACCCTGAGACGCCCGGCGCGGATTGCGGTCGCGGCATGCGAGCGAGCGCCCGACCTCGACGATGACTGGCCCCTCCTACGGGCGGCGTTGGCCGGCCGCGGGGTGATCGCCACGGCCGAGATCTGGACCGACACGCGGGTCGACTGGGCGTCGTTCCCGCTGGTCGTCGTCCGCGGGACGTGGGACTACTTCACCGACCTTGGTCGCCTCGAGGAATTCCAGGAGTGGGCTCGGCGGGTCGACCGCGTCACCCGGCTGGTCAACCCGGCGCCGGTGATCGTTTGGAACACCGACAAGCGCTACCTGATCGACCTCGAGGCCGCCGGCGTTGCCGTGGTCCCCACCTCGTGGGTCCCGCCCGGCCACCCGTGGCAGCCCCCCGACGTGGAGTTCGTCGTCAAACCGACCGTGTCCGCGGGAGGATTCGAGACCGCCAGATACCGGCCCGGCGAGTGCGACGAGGCCGAACAACACGTCCGGCGGTTGCACCAGGCCGGTCACACGGTGATGGTGCAGCCGTACGTCGCCTCGGTTGACAGCGAGGGCGAAACGGCGCTCGTCTATTTCGGCGGCCGGTTCAGCCACGCCATCAACAAGGCGCAGCTGTTGGTCGCGGGCGCCGGCATCGACGACCAGTTGTGGGAAAACGAGCGAATCACCATCAGTCGGCCCTCCGACGCCCAGCGCCACGTCGCCGAGGTCGCCTTGGCGGCCTCAGAGACGCTGACCGCGCCGACCACCTACGCCCGGGTCGACCTGGTCACGACTCCCGGTGTGGGCCCGGCCGTCAGCGAGATCGAACTGGTCGAACCAGGTCTGTTCCTGCGCTACGCCGCCGATACCGCCCCGGCTCGCTTCGCCGACGTGCTCGTCGGGTTGCTGTAGCCCGACCCGGCGCCCGCGCCCGGCGCCGGTTGCGGAGGTTGCGCCTGGACCAGCCGGCCTGCCCGCCGCCTGTCCGCCTCGCGGGGGACGGGCTCTCCGCCGGACGGCCGACCTCGGGCGCAGCCGTGGGCGGTACCGTTCGTTTCGATGGAGGGATGGCGCGCCTGGACCCGGGAACACCCCACGGCCACCGACTGCGCCGTGGCGCTGGCCTTCTTCACCCTCGGCTTGCTGTCGGTCCGCATCTCCTACGACCTCGGGGCCGACCAGCCGAACAACTTCCGCTTCGCAATCGGGCTGGCGTTCATGTCGCTGCTCACCCTCCCCCTCGCCTTGCGTCGCCGCCATCCTCCCCTCAGCCTGATCGGCGTCACGCTCGGCATCGTCGGCTACACCGTCTTTGGCGTCACCGAGGGGGCCACGACGGGAACGGCCGGCTTCCTTGCCATCTACTCCGTCGGCGCCTATTGCACCCGCGGCGTGGCCAACTGGGTCCGGGCGGTATGCATCGTGGCGGTGTCGGCGTGCCTGATGTGGATCCTGCTCTTCCGCCAGATCGACCTGGGCACGTCCAAGGCATCGGTGGTGGGCGCCGGGCTGCTGGTCGTCGGATCGAACGTGTTCTTCTTCATCGCCGCCTGGGCCATCGGTGACGTCGCCCGCGCCTCGAAGGCCCGGGCGGCCGAACTGGCGCAGCGCAACGCCGACCTCCGGACCGCCCAGGGCGTGATCGCCGAGCAGGCCGTGCTCGATGAACGGGTGCACATCGCCCGCGAGGTCCACGACGTGGTGGCTCACCATGTCAGCGTGATGGGTGTCCAGGCCGGGGCGGCCCGGCGGGTGATGAGCCGCGACCCTCAACAGGCCGCGGAGGTGCTCACGGGTATCGAGGCCTCGAGCCGCCAGGCGGTGGCGGAGTTGCAACGCCTGCTCGGGTTCCTGCGCCGTGAACCACCGGCGAGCGACGGCTCCCCGGCGACCGTTGCCGAACCCCAGCCCAGCCTCTCGCAGCTCGGCGCCCTGGTGGCGGAGATGAACGAGGCGGGATTGGTCGTGTCCAGCGTCACCGAGGGTGCGCCTCGTCCCGTACCCCCGAGTGTCGACCTCTCGGCGTACCGGGTCACCCAGGAGGCCCTCACCAACACCTTGAAACATGCCGGGCCGGGCACCGCGGCGGTCGTGACGCTGCGCTATACGCCCGACCATCTCGAGCTGTCGATCGTCGACGATGGTCGGGGCCGATCCAACGGCCGTACCGATCACCTGACCCCCGATCCCCTGCCGTCGACCGGCCATGGGTTGCTCGGGATGCGCGAACGGGTGGCCCTGAGCGGGGGCGAGTTCCAAGCCACCCGAACCCGGGGCAGCGGGTTCGCCGTGACCGCGACGTTCCCGTCGTGACCATCCGCATCCTTCTGGCCGACGACCAGGAGATGGTCCGCGCCGGGTTCCGGATGATCCTCGACACCGAGGACGACCTCGAGGTGGTGGGCGAGGCCGCCAATGGTGAGAAGGCGGTCTGGGAAGCCGAGCAGCGGCGCCCCGATGTGGTGCTCATGGACATCCAGATGCCGGTCGTCGACGGTCTCGAAGCGACTCGACGGATCGTGGCGTCACCCGCCACCGCCGCCACCCGGGTCCTCATCCTCACGACGTTCGAACGCGACGACTACATCTACGAGGCCCTGCAGGCCGGCGCCAGCGGGTTCCTGTTGAAAAACGCGTCCCCCGAGGAGCTGATCTACGCCGTCCGGGTGGTGGCGGCCGGCGACGCGCTGCTGGCGCCGTCGGTCACCCGGCGGCTCCTCGGCGCAATGTCACGGCCCCGGTCGCGCCCCGGGCTGGCGGCGCCCCTGGCGACGCTGACCGAACGCGAAGAGGAGGTGCTGCTCGGCATCGCGGCCGGCCTGAGCAACGCCGAACTGGCCGAGCGGCTGATTCTCGGCGAAGCCACGATAAAAACCCACGTTTCCCGGGTTCTCATGAAGCTGGACCTGCGCGACCGGGTCCAAGCGGTTGCCTTTGCTTACGAAAGTGGATTGGTGCAACCGGGCGCTTCCTAACGCCATTCGAATGACGGTCCCTCCCTCCTGCGATGGACCGTGAATCCGCCCACCGCCGGACGATTTCAACCGGCCCGGCATTTACCCTCCCTATAGAGACAAAAAGGGAAGGGACAAAATGATTCAGGCAGATCGCCTCACGAAGCGTTACGGACCGACGGTCGCGGTCGACGACGTGTCGTTCACCGTGCAGCCCGGCCGGGTCACCGGCTTTCTCGGGCCGAACGGCGCCGGCAAGTCGACGACCATGCGTTTGATCCTGGGCCTCGATTCGCCGACGTCGGGGAAGGTCTGGGTAAATGGCCACCCGTATTGCGAGTTGGCCGCCCCGCTCCATGAGGTCGGGGCGCTGCTCGACGCCAAGTCGGCTGACGGCGGACGTTCGGCAGCCAACCATCTCCTGTGGTTGGCGGACAGCAACGGCATCGCCCGCGGCCGGGTCGGTGAGGTGCTCGACACCGTCGGGCTGACCGACGTTGCGGGCCGGCGGGTGGGCACGTTTTCGCTGGGAATGAGCCAGCGGCTCGGTATTGCGGCCGCCCTGCTCGGCGATCCGGAGACGCTGATTTTCGACGAGCCCATCAACGGGCTCGACCCCGATGGGATCCTGTGGATCCGCAACCTGATGCGGTCGTTGGCCGCAGACGGGCGGACGGTGTTCGTTTCCAGCCATCTGATGAGCGAGATGGCGGTGACCGCCGAGCACCTGATCGTGATCGGCCGGGGCCGGATCATTGCCGACGCCAGCATGGATGAGATTCTCGGGCGCAACAAAGGGGCGGCCGGGGCGCGTGTTTGGGTGCGCGTCGAGGTGGGCCGAGCCCCGGAGCTGGCTCGTCTGGTGGGGCGGGTCGGCGGCCGGGTCATCGACCGGGTCCACGACGCCGGCGAGGACGCCGGCGAGGACGCCTTCGAGGTGGCCGGGCTCGATTCGACTGCCGTGGGCCGCCTCGCCCTGGACAACAGCATCGCCCTTATCGAGCTCACTCCTCAGGGAGTCTCGCTGGAGGAGGCATTCCTGGAACTGACACACGACGAAACCGAATATTCGAGTGCCCCGTCCGAATTCGCGGGCGCCGGAAGGAGCCAGACATGACCACTACTACGTTTGTTCCATCGGTAGGCCGAGCGGTGTCGGTTGGCCCCGGCGGCGTCAGCTTGCGTCGGACTTTTAGGGCGGAGTGGACGAAGATCCGGACGCTGCGTTCCACGTGGATGACGGTGGGCATTTCTGCCGTGGTGTCAATCACGTTGGCGGCCGTGGTATGCGCTTCGAATCTCAGCCAATGGGACTCGATGAGCGTCAAGGAACGGTTGGCATTCGACGGCACGAGCAACGCGCTTATCGGTGTGTTGTTCGCCACGGTGATCATCGGGTCGCTGGCGGTGCGGGCTATTACGTCGGAGTATTCGTCGGGGATGATCCGGTTGACATTTTCTGCCGTGCCCCGGCGCCGGGCGGTGCTGGCCGCCAAGGCGGCGCTGATGGCCGCGGTGGCCTTCCCGGTGGCGCTGGCGTCGAACCTGGCGGCGTTCTTCGTGGGCCAGCAGATCCTGGCGTCGAAGAGCCTGGACACGTCGATCGGCCATCCAGGCGTGGTGACGGCGATCGTGTTCGGGGCATTGGCGGTCAGCCTGGTCGCGGTCATCGGTGTCGGGCTCGGGACCGTCATGAGGCGTACCGCGAGTGCGACCACCGTGCTGTCGCTGGTGATCATCGGGAGCCAGTTGCTCGGGCTGGCGCTTCCTGAGGTGGCCCGCCAATACCTGCCCGGGTTCGCCCTGCAAGCGGTGGTGACGGTCCACCGTGTGTCGGGCCTGTTGTCGCCCGCATTCGGGCTGGCGGTGCTGGCCGGGTACGCCCTGGTGAGCTTCGGCGTGGCCAACGTGCTGATCGCACGGCGCGACGCCTAACGGGGCTCGTCCGGCCTTGGTGTCGCAAGCGGTGGGTCCGGGGTCGCCACCCTGGGCCCTCTGCTATTTGGGGTCTTGCTCGTCAAGCTATTCCTACTTGGGGGTTTAGGGTCCCACGACACGGCGCGTGGGTTGGTCGGGCCCACCCTGATCGGCC
>JAUTXN010000182.1 GCA_030838045.1 Acidimicrobiaceae bacterium | reverse complement strand
CGACATCGACACCTACCCCAACTGACCCGCCGTTGCGCAAGGGCAGATGAGTACGGTCGTACCTATGAGGACAAGCGCCCGGAATCAACTCGCAGGCATCGTCAAATCGGTCGAGAACGGCGCCGTCATGTCGACTGTGGTGATCCAACTCGAAGGCGGCCAAGAGGTCGTCGCTGCCATCACGAGGGACTCGGCCGAAGGGCTCGAACTCGGCGAAGGCGATGCCGTCACTGCCCTCGTCAAGGCGACCGACGTGATGGTCGGCAAGGAGTGACAAGCACGACGTGGTGCTCGGAGTTTCCGGGGCGCAGTAGGTCGCAGGCGTAGGATTGAGGTATGAGGACAGTCGTGCTCGGCCCTTGGCCGGCTGAGCTGCAACGGCTGATCGAGCGTCGCCATGCGCTCGGGATCGACCTGTTCGATGAAGTATGGGAGGGCTCGTACCACTTGGCACCGGCTCCGAATGCGGCACATGGGTATATGGACGACGTACTCGCCGTCTTGCTGCACCCCTACGCTCAAGCCGCCGGTCTGGTCGGCACGGGGCCGTTCAATCTCGGACGTGCTGACGACTACCGGGTGCCCGATCGGGGCTACCACCGAGGCCGGCCGCGAGGTACCTGGGTGCCGACCGCCGCGATCGTCGTCGAGGTCGTCTCGCCCGACGACGAGACGTACGAAAAGTTCGCCTTCTACGCCGATCACGGGGTTGACGAAATCATCGTCGCCGATCCGTCCGCCCTCGAGCTGACCATCTGGCGGCGCACCTCCGCCGAGGGCTACGACGAGGCACAGATGAGCGTTCTCCTCGACGTCGCCGCAGCCGACCTGGCCCGCGCCATCCCCTGGCCTGACGGGACCGACTGAAAACTGCCCATCCCGAGAAGGAGCGCCGCGCACCCGACAGGCTGCTGTAGTTGATTCCTTCGAGCGCGTCCCGTACCGTTTCGTGCACCGCCCGTCGGCCAAGGAGCACGTCCCCGAGTGCGCCTCCGTGTTCTGTTCGCTTCAACGATCGTTACCGCCGCGCTGTTCCACGCCGCGCCGGCACGTGCCGACGACCCCAACGCCCGGAGCAATCAGAACAAGGCCAAGCAAGCCCAGGTCAAGGGCCAACTCGACCTGGCGAAGGCGTCCGATGCTGCGGTCGAGGGTCGTCTGAACGCGCTCAATGCCGAAGTGGCGACCAGCCAGAACCACCTGGACGACGCCCGCCGAACCCAGAGCACCGCGACCGCCCAGGTCGACGAGGCCACCCGGCGGCTCGGTGAAGCCACCGCCCATTTCGATCAGACCCGACGAAATCTGCAGGTCGCGGCGCTCCGTGCCTACATGCACCCGCCCCAGCCCACCGCCTCGTCCGCCCTGTTCGACGTCAATGAGTTCGCCCGGGCCGAGGCGCTGCTGAGCGTCGCCGCCGGCAACCAGAGCGACGCCATCGACGCCTCCCGCCTGGCTCAGCGCGACCGCACACAGGCCAAGTCGGTAGTGCAGGCCGCGTTGGCGACGGCCGCGACGAGAACCAAGGTGGCATCGCAACGGGCGGCGGAGTTGAGCGCGGCCCAGTCGGCGCAGCAGCGCGCCCACGACGACCTCCAGAAGCGCATCGCCGATCTGACCACGGAGAGCGCGGCACTGGCCAAGGAACAAGGCAGCATCGAGGCGCTGATCGCGACCCGGGCCGGAGCCCAACCGGCGGGCTCCTTCGCGGCCGGCCCGGTATCGGGGTCGGGGTTGATCTGGCCCGTGCACGGTCCTGTCACCTCCGAGTTCGGGCCCCGTTGGGGCGGCTTTCATCCGGGCATCGACATCGCCCCGCCATTCGGCACGCCTATCCATGCCGCCAAGGCGGGCGTGGTCATCCTCGCCGGGTGGGTCAGCGGCTACGGCAACTACACCCTCATCGACCACGGCGGGCTGGTCACCGGCTATGGCCACCAGTCTCGCCTTGCGGTCACCCAAGGCCAGACGGTCACCCAGGGCCAGGTCATCGGATACGAAGGCTCCACGGGGAACTCCACCGGACCCCATGTGCACTTCGAGGTTCGCATCAACGGCCAGGTGCAGAACCCCCGCAACTACCTGACCGGTAACCCATAGAGAACCCCGACAGCGGTCGAAAAGGCGTCTCAGGGTGATCGACGAATGCCCTGTACCAGCCCATTTCTGCGGAGAGTCGTTGATCCGACCGGCCCGGCCGTCTAGGGTCTGGGCCTATCGTGATCTTGCGCACCAAGGATTTGTCCCGTCGTGCGCGGCTCCTGGTGGCAGGCGTCACCGTCGCCGTCGTGGGTTCGGGCCTCTTCACCGGCGCAGCCCACGCCGACCCGGTCGCCGACAAGCAAAGCCAAGCCCGGGCGCTGGCACAGCAGATCGACACCCTCGGCGCCAAGGAAGCGGCGTTGTCCGAGCAGTACAACAAGACGGTGCTCGACGTCCAAGCAGCCCAGGCCAACCTGGCACAGACCACCACCAAGGCCGCCCGGGCCGACGCCGACGCTGCCCAGGCCCGGGCGTTGCTACGTGACGATTCGGTGGGCGCCTACATCCACGGCGGGACGGTGGCGGCCACCGCGGGTGGGACCGTCGACGCGCAGACCGCGATCTTACGAGCCGCCTACGTGCAGACCCTGGCGTCGACCCAGACCGAACATCTCGACGGGTTCCGCACCGCCGCCGCCCAGGCGAAGTCGGCGGCCGCCACCCTAGAGGCGGCCCGCCAGGACGCGGCCCGCAAAGCTGCCGAGCTCGACTCGGCCCGAACCGCCGCCGCCGGCTCCGAGCAGCAGCTTCGCAACACCCTGTCCCAGGTCAAGGGCGACATCGCGACCGAGGTCGCCCAGATAGAAGCCGCCAAGCAGGCCGAGGCCGCCCGTCAGGCGCAACAGCAACTGGCCCGCCAGCAACTCGCGGCCCAGCAAGTCGCGACGCAACAGTCGCAACGGGTTGTGGCCGCCGGCCCCCCCACCGCCTCTCCGGGTGCGGCCACCGCCACCCGCGCCGCGCCCACCGCCGCCCGATCCCCCAGCCCGGCCCCCGCCCCCGTCAGCGCCCGGCCGGCACCGCCGGTCGGCTCCGGCGCCTCCGCTGCGGTCGCGGCGGCCATGTCCCGCCTCGGCCTCCCGTACGTCTGGGCGGCCTCGGGGCCCAACAGCTTTGACTGCTCCGGTTTGACCATGTGGGCCTGGGCCCACGGCGGGGTGTCACTGCCGCACTTCTCGGGCGGCCAGTACGCCTCGACCACGCATATATCCATGGCCGACCTGCAACCGGGCGACCTGGTGTTCTTCGCCGATACCGGCGCCCATGTCGCCATGTACATCGGCGGCGGCCAGATCATCGCCGCTCCCCATACCGGGACTGTCGTGCAGATTCAGCCGCTGTCGAGCGCCTACGTGCACGCCAGCCGTCCCTGAACCTGTAGCGGGCGGGAGCGTCGTCGCGTGTCCCGCGGTGACGGCACTTGTGGGCCGCCAAAGCATCCGGATCATCGCCGCCGGTCTTCACACGCCCGTGATGCGGATTTAACCCTTCACCGGTAATTTTGGAGCTCCCGGCATGAATGTGGGTCCGGGTTAGGGAACGCCTGTTCGTTCGTGTGGTAGGACGTGGTCGATCGGACCGACGGTGAGCATGACCAGGGCGAGCGCCGCTCTGGCGGAGTGGAATCCGT
>JAUTXN010000037.1 GCA_030838045.1 Acidimicrobiaceae bacterium | reverse complement strand
CAGCTGACCGTACGCGTCGCGCTCTCACCGTCAGAGTCGGGGATTGCATCCCCGCACACATCACAGGTATAGCTGAAGGTCACGAGCTGGCGTTTGACCATGGGACTCCCTTACAGGTTGAGACGTTACGAGGAACAAGATACGACAAATCACCGATACTTGCACGGTCAAGGACCGACTTTAGCAAGAAAATGGCGGCCGATGGTGCATATGCAGTGCCATTAAATCGTCTTTCCCCCGTCTACCGTCCGTTCGAAGCCACATGAGCCCAGGGAATCGTCGACGGGCTTAGGCCTCAGCCGAACTACTTGGGCGGCCTTGATCACTTCGCGCGTCCTGCTCGGACTGATGTCGGCCCCGCCGTCCAAGTACTTCTGTCTCAGGTCCTTAGAGAGAGAGATGACCACCGTCAGGCGCTCGGACAGCTTCTTGTTACTTCGGTGTGCCGGGGCTTCTGTCCTCGTAGAAACTCGACACCGGCCGCCATACCTTCCAGACCATCTCGTTGAACGTCGGGGCCGCGTGGTCTGCCTCGAAATGCCACTCCCATGAAGGCTCGCCTGCGTTCATGTCGACGACCGCGGCGGCATAGCTCTCACGCAACTTCTGGCTTCTGATGGCGTCGACCCGGCGGCACCGCAGGAACAAACACAACGGCAGCAGCGCCGCCATCACGACGATCACGCTGACGACCGCGAGTGTGACGATCCCCATGTCTCCTCCATTCTCGCGGCCCTGACCGCTCCGAGGCCAGAGACAAGGTAGGCGAAACCGGCCCTCCCCCAATCCTGCGAGGCGTGAGCAGATTTTCTCAGTTTTCCCGGCCCGGCGGTGGCCCGGCGTCGGTTCCGGTGGTTCCACCCGCTTCCGACACTGGAGCAAACTTCCGGCGGTTGTTTCGCCAACAGGCGGGCGTCGATCGGGTCGATACCACGGCGTGCTCAATCTGCAGATGCTGCTCGAACTTGCGGTGAAAGAAGACGCCTCCGATGTCCACCTGCGAGCGAACGTGCCTCCGAGGCTGCGCATCGACGGGCAACTCGAGAGCATCGACCAGAAGCCGGTCTCTGCGGCTGACCTCGAGCGGCTGATCGTGGAGCTGCTGCCCGCCCAGCGGACGGCCGAGTTCGCGGCGACCAATGACGCCGACTTCGCGGTGTCGGTTCCCGGGCTCGGCCGCTTCCGCGTGAACGTGTTCCGAGAACGAGGAACGGTCGGGGTGGTGCTCCGCCGGGTGCTCTCATCGGTCGCGTCGCTGAAGGAGATGGGCCTGCCTTCGATCGTTTCCCGGCTGGCCGACGAACCTCGCGGCCTCGTACTGGTCACCGGACCGACGGGATCGGGCAAGACCACGACGCTGGCGGGCATGGTCGATCACATCAACGCCACTCGGGCCGTGAACATCATGACGATCGAGGACCCGATCGAGGTATTGCACCCCAACAAGATGGCGATGATCGCCCAGCGGGAAGTCGGCACCGACACCCAGGACTATGCCCAGGCGATGCGTCGCGTGCTCCGCCAGGACCCCGACGTGATACTCATCGGAGAAATGCGGGACAGTGAGACCGTGGCCGCGGCGCTGTCCGCCGCGGAAACCGGACATCTCGTTCTTTCCACACTTCACACGGTGAACGCCACCGAGACGATCAACCGGATCGTCGACTTCTTTCCGGCATTCCAGCATCACCAGATCCGCCTGACCCTGGCATCGTGCCTCAAGGGTGTCGTGAGTCAGCGCCTGCTCGAGCGGGCCGACAGCAACGGGCGGGTGCCCGCCATCGAAGTCATGGTGGTGACCGGCCGTATTGCCGACCGCATCGCCGATCCCGACGGTGGCCGGGGCGAGACGATCGAGGAGATGATCGCCGACGGCGAGTGGTACGGCATGCAGACCTTCGACCAGAGCCTGGTCGCGTTGTACCGCGACGGCGCCGTCACACTTTCACAGGCCATGAGCGCGGCATCGCGCCCTCATGACTTCAAGTTGAGCCTGGAAAAGGCGGGCCTGGTCACGACCAGTCGCTGACACGGGACCGCTGATTCCCGGCCACGCCGGGATTCAGTCCGAACCGAGCGACGACAAACGTCCCGATCTGGGAACCTGTCGTCGAAGTGGCAAACCTAGGCCGTTCTGGCCACTCCGACCGGACACGAAACGCCGGTACCGCCGAGACCGCAGTACCCGCCGGGATTCTTCGCCAGGTACTGCTGGTGGTAGTCCTCCGCATAATAGAACGGCCCCGCTTCGGCGATCTCGGTCGTGATCTCCCGATGCCCGGCCGCGCTCAGCGCAGGCTGGAAGGCATCGCGTGAGGCCAGCGCCGTGTCGCGCTGGGCCGGCGTCGTCCAGTAGATAGCGGAGCGATATTGCGTGCCGTGGTCGTTGCCCTGGCGCATTCCCTGGGTGGGGTCATGGCTCTCCCAGAACAGCTTCAACATGACCTCATAGCTGGTCACTGTGGGGTCGAACACCACCTGGACCACCTCGGCATGGCCCGTCTGGCCGCTGCACACCTCTCGGTAGTTGGGATTGGCGGTGAAGCCGCCGGCGTAGCCGACCGCAGTGCTGTATACCCCTGGGGCTTCCCAGAACTTGCGCTCGGCACCCCAGAAACAGCCGAGGCCGAATACCGCCCGTTGCATCCCCTCGGGAAACGGTGGCCGCAGCGGGTTGCCGCTGACGAAATGGACCGCGGGCACGGCCATCGTCTCGGACCGGCCCTGCAGGGCGCGATCGGCCGTGACCATGTCGCTCTTATGACTGAAAATCCCCATGCCAAGAGGGTACGGCGGCCCGGGCGCTAAGTCCTTAAAGGCTGCTAAACGCCGCTCATACTGACGTCGGCTATCGCCAGGGTCAGTCCCGCCGCGGACGACGGCAGTCGTTCGAGGTCATTGCCAATGGCGACCACGTCGAGCAGCATCCGCTGGATGGTCGAGGCGATCGTGAACTCCCTCACGGGCTCGGCCAACTCGCCGCCCCGGAACAGCATTCCCTCGGCACCCACCGAAAAATCGCCGCTCACGGGATTGACACCCGAATGGATCCCCGACACCGACTGGACCAACAGGCCCTCGCCCACGGTGGCCATGATCTCGGCGGGCGACGATTCGCCCGGCTGGACCGCCACCGCCCGGGCGCCCACACCGGGCCCGCTCTTGAAGCCGGCCCGCACCGCGGACCCCGTCGAGGATCGTCCGGCCCGGCGCCCGGCATAGGTGTTGTAGAGGAACCCCTGGAGGACGCCGCCGTCGATGAGCACGTTTCGCCGGCACGCCAGCCCCTCGGCGTCGATCCGGGCGGCGCCATAGGCCTCGGGGTCCGTCGGGTCGTCGACCAGGATCAGGCCGGGAACCGACACCGCCTCGCCCACCCGGGAGGCGAACAACGACCGCCCTTTCAGGACCGCCTCCCCGTCCAGGGTTCCGGCCAGGATGGCCAGCAGGGTGGCCGTGATGCGGGGTTCGAGCACCACCGTGACCCGCCCCGACGCCGGCTTGCGGGCGCCGAGCAGGCGGGTGGCCCGGTCGACGGCGTCGGCCGCCGCCTCGGCGAGGGAGACGTCCGATGGGGCTCGGCCGACGGAGTACCCGGCTCCGGTCTGGGTCTCGGTGCCCTCGCCCGCTATGGCGTATGCCGAGACGTAACACGTCGTCCGGCGAGAAGAACCGACGATCCCCGTGCTGGTGGCGACGGCCGACTGGCTGGCCGAGTCACCCCAGTAGGCCGACTCGACCTGGCGGATCCGAGGGTCGCCGGCGCGCACCAGGCGCTCCAACTCCAACGCGGCGTCGATCTTCTGATCGGTGGGGAAAAGGGCGAGCTCGTCGCGCCACAAGTCGAGTTCCACCGGTTGCACGCCGTCGGGTGATGCCAGGCCCAAGTGCTCGTCGACCGTCGCAAAGCCGGCATTGTCCCGCGCCTCGGCGAGCGTCTCGGCCACCACGTCAGGGTCCAGCGAGCCGGCATAGGCGAAGCCCTGACGGGATCCTGCGATCACCCGGATGCCCACCCCGGCCGATTCGGCGACCGAGAGCGACTCGACTCCGCCCTCGAATACCTTGACCTCGGTCGACTTGCCGCGGGCGACGTACGCCTCGACCTCCTCACCCGGGCGAGCCCAGCCCGCCACGCGGGTGGCGATGTCGACCAGATCGGTCATGCTGCGGTGCCTCCAACCGTCAGCGAGCGGACCCGCAACGTGGGCTGGCCGTCGCCGACCGGTACACCCTGGCCGTCCTTGCCGCACGTACCGGGCGAACCCATGTTGAAGTCGTTGCCCACCACGTCGATGTTGCGCAGCACCTCAGGGCCGCTGCCGATGAGGTTGGCGTCGCGGAGCGGTTCGGAGATGTGGCCGTCGGCGATCAGGTAGGCCTCGGTCATCCCGAAGACGAAGTCGCCGGTGGCGGTATTGACCTGGCCGCCGCCCAGCTGCGCCACGTAGACGCCGTGCGGGGTCTGGCGGACAATCTCTTCGGGGTCCTCGGTCCCCGCCAGAAGATAGGTGTTGGTCATGCGGACCATGGGCAGGTGCTGATAGCTCTGGCGCCGGCCGTTGCCGGTGCTGTCCCGGCCTTCCTTGCGGGCTCGCATCCAGTCCCACATGTAGTCCGTCAACACGCCGTCTTGGATCAGCACGTTGCGCCCGGCCCGGTGACCCTCGTCGTCGATGCCGATCGCCCCCCATTCGGAGCCCATGGTCCCGTCGTCGACCAGCGTGACCAAGGGGCTGGCCACCTGCTCGCCTCGCCGGCCCCGGAAGACCGACGCGTCGCGACCCACGAGGTCAGCCTCGAGCCCGTGCCCGCACGCCTCGTGGAACAGGACCCCGCCCCCACCGCTTTTGATGACCACGGGGACGGCGCCGCTCGGCGCGGGCCGAGCCGACAACTTGCGCAATGCCCGGGAGGCCGCCAGCCGGGCCAGCTCCTCGACGTCGTAGCGGTCGAACAGTTCCCAGCCGACCGTCGCGCCGACCGACTCCCGACCGGTCTGCATCCCGGCGTCGCCCACCGCCACGCAGCTGATCGAGAACCGGGTCTTCACCTGGTCATCGCTCGCCAGGACGCCGTCGCTGTTGGCCACCAGGATCTGGCGGCGCCCGTCGGCGTAGACGGCGCTGACCTGGCGGATGGCCCCGCCCGCCGAGCGGGCCACCTCGTCGGCCCGGCGCAACAGTTCCACCTTGCTCGCCTTGGGCACCGACTCGGGGAGCACGGTCACGGCCTTGGGCGCAGGCGCGGTGACGCGCGTCAGGTCGATCGTCCGCACTCCTGCGCCGCCGCCGCGTGCCGCCGCCGCGGCCGCCTCGGCCGCGGCGCGCAGTCCCGGCTCCGAGAGGTCGGCGGTATGGGCGAATCCCGTCGTCTCGCCCACCACGACCCGGATGCCGGCACCGCGCTCCCGACCGGACATCAGTTCCTCGATCCGCCCGTCGTCCAACCGGGCGAGCGAGTTGCGGCGGTCCTCGGCAAAGATCTCGGCGAAATCGCCCCCCGTGCGCAGGGCGTCGCCCAACACCCGTTGCAGTACCCCCTCGTCGATCACCAGACTCCCTTCGGCCGGCCGCCGCAACCGCTGTGGCCCTCGGCCCGGCCGAGGCTAACAAGCCGTCAGGTGCTACAAGCCGCCGCGACGAACCGCTGCGACAAGCCGCCGCGACGAACCGCCGCGACGAACCGCTGCTACAAACCGCTGAGGAACTCCGACACGACTGCCCACCAGTCGTCGGGCCGCTCGAACTGCGGGCAGTGCCCGGCCAGGCTGATGACCGCGAAGTCGGCGTCGGGGATGGCGCCGGCCAACTCGCCGCACTGCTGCAGGAAGGTCTCGTCGAACGCGCCCACGATCACGAGGGCGGGTACCGACAGCTTCTCGAGCGCCTGTAGCCGATCGGGTTGGCTCAGTATCTCGGCCGAGAGGGCCACCCACATGTCGTCGGAGGCGGCCAGAGTCTTGTTGTCGCAGAACTCCTCGTAATCGGGGCGGGTGGCGATCAGTCGCCGGTGGGCCTGAGTGTCGAGCGGTCCCGGGCCGAAATCCTTCTGCGCCTTGAGGAGGGCCTCGGTGCCGCCCGCCCGGACCACCTCGCGTCCCAAGCTGACGAGCTCCGCATCGATGCCGTCGGGCCGCTTGTGACTGGTGCCCATGAGGATGAGCCCGACCAGCCGTTGCGGTGACTGGATGGCGAACAGCTGGGCCACCATGCCGCCCATCGAGTGGCCGAACAGCACGAAGCGGTCCCAGCCGAGGTGGTCGGCGACGGCCCGCACGTCGTCGGTGAGCAACTGGAGGGAGTAGTGCTCCTCGCCCCTCGGGTGGGCGCTTTGGCCATGGCCCCGCTGATCGAAGGCGACGGCGTGCCAGCCGGCGGCGGCAAAGGCGTCCAACCACTCGCTGAAGTCCTCCTTGGCCCCGCCGAAGCCGTGCAACACCAGCAGGTGGTTGGGCGCGCCGGCACCTGCCTCGGCGACGGCCAGCTGCAGCCCTCCAACATCGAGTTGCCGAGTTTCCACGGGTGTTGCCTCCTGTCGAGAACGTCTACGGATTCAGATTGGTGGGCGGCGTGACCCCGGGGGCGGGAACGCCGAAGGTAACGAAATCGATGTCGGTGGCGATGGTCGCACCATCCACCCGGGTGGGCGGCGTCGTGGACTTGAAGCTGAAATCGACCGGCACTTCGATGCGCCGGAGGTGCAGCAGGCTGTCGATCCACACCTCCATCTTGAACATCGCCGTTCGACCTCCAAGCGCCGCCCGCACCGCTGCTTGGCGCGCCGCCGGGGTGGTGTCGATCGCCTGCTGTGGATCCACCGTGATGGTGTACCCGATCGTGGACGCGCCCTCGATGGCGCCGCCTCCATTGGAGAGGATGTGGACCGTCCCCCGGATGAGATCGATGGCCGCCCAGGGGTCGCCGCCGGGAAGGACCTGAGGAAGCGACGTCCCGAGCGAGGAGTACCCGGGCTCCGACGCACCCTTCACGTAGCCGGCCCCGTCGACGATGAGGAGGTCGGCGGCGACGGGATGGCCCGGGGCGAGGACCGCCAACCGGCCGTCGCGGCCCGCCAGGTCGATGACCCCCCGGGCGTTGGCGCTCGGGGCGGTGATGAAGACCTCGGCGGTCCTGGCCGCCAACGTGGCGTCAGGCGAGCGCCCGACCACGTCCTCAGGCGCACCCACCGGTCCCCCACTTTTGTCCCCGCCGCAACCCGCAAGTCCCAACAGGGCGGCGGCCAACAGGCCGATGAGAAACAAGCGTCTTACGGATAAACGAACGGCTGTAGAACGCACGGTGCCACTAACCTAGGCAGATCGGCCGAAGGAGGCAGATGCAAGGGCATCGCCGGGTTTGGTCCATCATCCGGGTGCTGGCCACGATCACGATGTTCGTGGCCCTCGTGAGTCGCGTCGATCTTGACACGATCCTCCCGGACTGGGACCCGACTCATGTGGGCTGGCTGGTGCTGGCATTGCTGGTCACGCTGGCCGGGATTCTGCTGGCTTCGTTGCGGTGGCAACGCGTCCTGAGCGCCCTCGATCTCCGATCCCGCATGCCCCGACTGCTGTCCACCTACCTGGCGGGTTTGTTCATCAGCAACTTCCTACCCAGCACGATCGCGGGCGATGCCCTCCGGGTCAGCCGCATCTCGTCCGACACCGGCGAAGCCCCCCGGACGTTCGCCTCGGTGGTGCTGGAGCGCTTGAGCGGCTGGGCCGTCCTGCCCTTGCTGACCCTCGCGGCGCTCGTTATCAACCCCACCCTCCTGCATCTCCCCGGAGGTGACCGGCCCATCCGAGTTGCGATCATCGTCTCGGTGGTGACCCTCTTCCTCCTCTTGGCAGTACTGATGGCGGCCGGACACCCCAACCTCGGCGGCCGGCTCGACAGCCACACCGGCTGGAAGCGCTTCACGGGCGCCATCTACCTGGGCGTCGACCGGTTCCGGCACCGTCCCAAGGTGGCGGTCCAGGTGCTGGCGGCCGGCCTGGCCTACCAGTTGGCGGTCGTGGCCGCGGCGTTTGCGGCCGGACACGCCCTCGGTCTCGCGGTGGGCTGGACGGCGTTCATGGCGTTCATGCCGGTGGTGGCCATCGTCCAGGTCCTGCCGTTCCCGACCATCGGGGGCCTCGGGCTGCGCGAAGGGGCGTTGGTGCTGTTCCTGGCTCCGCTCGGCGTCAACCAAAGCCATGCCATCGCCCTCGGGCTCATGGTGTACGGCATCAACCTCACCGTGAGCCTGCTCGGCGCGCCCGCCTTCGCCATCGGGCGGCGAGGCCCAACGGGCGGCGCCCGAACCGTTGCCGCAGTAACTGCCATCCCTGCCATTACCGGCTGAGCGTGGCAACGGGCACCCTGGAGCCGCCTCCGGCCCCCTCCCCCCCCAAACCCAGGCTGCGGTGGTGGCGGGAGGTCCTGTACATCCTGGCCTTCTATGTCGCGTACACCGCGGTGCGCGACCTGCGGGGCAACCGGCCCGTCTCGCGGGCCCAGGCGTTCACCAACGCCAAGCGGATCGTCGACTTGGAGCGACTGTTCGGCCTGTTCCAGGAGCACCGGATCCAGTCGTGGTTCCTCCATTCCCACCTGGTGGTCCGCACCCTGGACGACTTCTACGGGACGGCCCACTTCGTCATCACGCTGGTCGCCTTGGTGTACCTGTTCCGCCGGCAGTCGTGGCGTTACCCGCTGTGGCGCAACACGCTGGCCATCACGACCGGTTTGGCATTGATCGGCTTCGCGCTGTTCCCCCTGATGCCCCCCCGGCTGCTCCCGTCGAGCTTCCACATCGCCGACACCCTGCGCACCGTCGGGGGGTTGTGGTCGTTCGACTCCGGGCCCATGAGCAAGGTGTCCAACCAGTACGCCGCCATGCCGAGCCTGCACTTCGCCTGGGCCTTGTGGTCGGCGGCGGTGCTGGCCCCGGCGGTGCGGCACCTGGCCACCAAGATCCTGGTGTGGTGCTACCCCGCGGTCACCCTGCTGTGCATCGTGGTCACCGGCAACCACTACATCTTCGATGCCCTCGGCGGCGCCATCACCCTGGCCGCGGGCTATGGCGGTGCCCGCCTGCTGACCCGCACGACCGACCACCGGCGCCGACCGCGTGAGCGTGAGCCCGCCTCGACCCCAACCGTGGCGCGATCCCGGCAACCTTGACCGCTTCGAGCAACCGAAGCGAACGTCTGTGGGACTTCTGTGTTTCTGAGGGCGCCGTATGGTCGTCCAGCGCTCTAACTCGCCCACAAAGACATAACTCGCCCACAGACGTCGATCCCGTCGCGGCCCTCGGGTCCCTTACGCTGCCACCGCCATGTCCGTGAGCTCCGGGATCGTCGCCCCCGCCTTCATGGCCGAGATCCGCGCCCGCGTCGACGCCCGTATGTCCTCGCTCCTGGCCGCCGACCTCGAGCGGTGGTCGGCGATCGATCCCGACCTGGCCCCGCCCCTCGAATCGCTCCACCGGCTGCTGCTCGCCGGTGGCAAGCGGCTCCGCCCGGTCTTCTGCCACTGGGCCTTCGTCGGCGTGGGCGGCGATCCCGACGACCCACGGGTGATCGACGCGGGCGCCGCCCTCGAG
>JAUTXN010000017.1 GCA_030838045.1 Acidimicrobiaceae bacterium | reverse complement strand
CACACCGGAAGCCTGCATTAGTGCATTCGCGAAAGCATTCGGGTCCGGTGGGGGTGGACTCCTGCTCAGAGCTGGTTGGACGCTCGAGCGTGCGTCAGACAGTGCCGTGGCCAACTACGAGGGCCGGAAGGGCTTAGGTGCGATAGGAGCTGCACTCTCACAGACCGCCGCCTCAGAGCAAGATGGAGCTGTCGACTCGAAGGTACAGTTCCAGATCGACGCGGAGGACGAACAACACACCTACTGTTCGATGTGGCTAACCGAGCATGGAAGCAGATTCGGCTTCGTGAACGACGGTCGATTCATTAGGCCCTACATGCGCTCGGTGGAGACGGAGTTAGCGAAGCTGGACTCAGACATCGAAGTGATCAAAGTCTAGCTTCTCTTCCGGCGAATTCTCCCCCCACGGCCGCACCGCACAAGAACAATACCGGCTCTTCGCGCTGAAGCGTGGAGCCGAGTGATGGGGATCCCCGGTCTATAGGGTCCACCAATGAGGTCAAGGGCCTCGGCATTCTGCGGAGTGTCGAGTTCTTTAGAAGGAGGCCCTTGACCGTGTTCCAAGCTTGTGACGGCGCCACCCGACTGTTGGGTATGCCGGTTTCTTGGCCACCGCATGGGCGCACTTCTCATCGACATCTGCAGGCCGGGGAAATCCAAGTGATTCCCCGTGGCTGATGATCACGACGGACCATATTTGTGTTCAATCTGCTCACGGACATTGCATGCGGCGCTCTTGATACCAGAATACGGTTGCAATAAGAAGCGCGTGTTACTCGGGTCGACCTGGCGACGCGGTCAGGACCGCCGGCGCCGGGTGATACGCCGGCACTGGCGGTGCCCGGCCATCCAACAGACGTCGGCGAAGGCCCCCGCCTTCGCGCCGACGCGCAGGTGCGTCCCGCGAGTCTCCGTCCACTCATTCAGGGGCACTTCGATCATGGCCTCGATGCCCACCGGCGGCACGGACGGTCCGCCGGTCAGCAGGCGACTCAGCAGTTCGACGTCGAACGCCCACGCCGAGCGGAAGGGGCGCTGCAACGCCACCGTCAGGGCCGGCGTGACCCCGGAAGACCTTCGCTCCGCACTGGGTGTCGTAGACCTGACATCCGAGCGCAACGCTGGCAGCGGTGGCGAAGACGCGGCCAAGCAGGTGGCGGCGGGCTGTGCGTTCGATCGTGCTCCCGAGCCGGGCGACGCGTGACCCGAGCACGACCTCGAGATCACGTCGTTGGGCTTGATGCGGTCACCGAGCCCAAAGCTCTGCGGTTATGCGTCACCGTCGAGGCCCCTCCCAAGGTCACGCTATGCGACCAACCACCCAACACGGGGAGGCACCTCAATCAATACATGCACTTATACGTGGAGCGGACGACGGGATTCGAACCCGCGACCCCAACCTTGGCAAGGTTGTGCTCTACCAACTGAGCCACGTCCGCAGCGGGGCCACAGACTAGCAGGACGCTCCACCCGGCCTACTTCAGTAGGCGAGACAGTCTCCGGTCGGCGAGCAGCTTGCCGCCCGTCTGACAGGTGGGGCAGTACTGGAACGCCTTGGTGGCGTACGACACTTCCCGGACGTCGTCGCCGCACTCGGGACAGGGCAAGCCGGCCCGTCCGTGGACCCGCATGTTGCTCTTCTTGTCCGACTTGAGCCCTGACGCGGGCAGGCCGGAGCTGCGGGCCGCCGCCTCGGAGAGCACCCCGACCAGTGCGCGGTGCAGGCGCTCCAACTCGGCATCGGTCAGTTTTCCCGCCGCCTTGTAGGGCGACAGCTTGGCCACGTGCAACGCCTCGTCGGAGTAGGCGTTTCCTACTCCGGCCAGTGCCGCCTGGTCGATGAGAACGTTCTTCAACTGCCCCGGGCGCCCCGCCAGCACGGCGCGCAGGGCGCCGACGTCGAAGCCGGGCGTCAGCGGGTCCGGCCCCAGCCGTTGGATCCCCTCCACAGACTCGGGCGACGCCACGATCCAGATCGCCAGCCGCTTCTCGGTCCCCTGCTCCGTCACGTCGAACCCGGACCCGTTGTCCAAGGCGACGCGCAGGGCGAGAGGCCCTTTCCCCAGCTTCGGCCGTGCCGCGGGCACCTCCTCGCGCCAATGCAGCCAACCGCCGCGCGACAGGTGCATCACCATCCACAACCCGTCCAGGTCGATCCCGAGATACTTCCCCCAGCGGCGGGTGCCGGTGATCGTGCGCCCCACCACAGCCTCCAGCGGCGGGTCGAAAGTCTTGAGGGCGGAGAAAGTGGCCAGGTCGGCGCGCCGGATCGTCGTGCCCCCGGCACGCTCGGCGACGAATCGGGCCAGGGCCTCGACCTCAGGCAGCTCGGGCAACGCTCAGCGCCCCGTGTGGCCGAACCCGCCCAAACCGCGGGCCGAACCGGTCAGTTCCTCGGCCGGAACGAAAGCCACCGTCTCCACCCGCTGGATCACCAGCTGGGCGATGCGGTCCCCCCGGCAGACTTCGTAGTCCTCGCTCGGGTCCAGATTGACGAGGAGCACCCGTAGCTCGTCGCGGTAGCCGGAGTCGATCAGCCCCGGCGTGTTGAGCACGGTCACGCCGTGGCGAAGGGCCAGGCCGCTGCGCGGCAGGACCAATCCGGCGTAGCCCTCGGGGATCGCCACCGCCACCCCCGTGGGCACCACGGCTCGCCCGCCGCGGGCGGGCAGCACCACTGCTTCGCGAGCCACCAGGTCGGCCCCGGCGTCGCCGGGACGGGCGTAGGACGGCAGGGGGAGGTCCGGATCGAGACGGACGATCGCGACCTCCGGCATGGTGCCACGCTACCGGCCCGCCAGCGGGAGAGCTCACGAAGGCCGGATCCGAGAGCGGGATCGAAGAGATCGATAAGGTCAACCGATGCTGGCGTGGATGGACCTCGAGATGACCGGGCTCGACCCGTCCCACGACACCATCGTGGAGATCGCCACCTTGATCACCGACGACGACCTGAACGTGCTGGCCGAGGGGCCCGATCTCGTGATCACCGCCGAGGCCGCGGCGTTGGCCGCCATGGCCGACGTGGTGCGCAACATGCACACCAAATCGGGGCTGCTGGCCGAGATCGAGGCGTCGTCGACGACCGTCGCCGAGGCCGGGAAGGCCACGCTCGATTTCCTTCGCCAGCACATCCCCAACCCACGCACGGTGCCGCTGTGCGGGAACTCGATCGGGACCGACCGGCGGTTTCTCGCCATCTTCCTGCCCGACATCGACAATCACCTGCACTACCGGTCGGTCGACGTCTCGACGGTGAAGGAGCTGGCCCGGCGCTGGTATCCCGAGGCCTACGCGGGGGCGCCAAAGAAAGCGGGCGGGCACCGGGCGATGGACGACATCCGCGAGAGCGTCGCCGAGCTGGCCTACTACCGGCGATCTTTGTTCAAAGAGCGGTGATGCGATTGCCACACCGCGAGCGGCTCCGGCGTGGCAACATGGGTGGGAAGCTGCAAGCAAGGCTGACATAGGGAGGTAGGCGTATGAGCCGTTCCCATGACGACGCCGTTCTTGACGACGCCACCCTCAGAAGGCGCACCAGCGCCCGGCAGGTAAGGCATGCGACCCGGATCCAGATGCAGACGATGGTCCGGGACGAAGACGCCCTCGAGGGGGTGGTGCTGCCGGTCGTGTGCCACGACGTCGGGCGCCACACATCGCCCCGTCCGGCGCCGGCCCGCCACCCGGAGCAACGCGAGGGGTTCAAGGTCTGGAAGACGCCGTTCTGGAAACGCCGCTCGCAGCTCTGGGCTGAGCGCAACGCCATGGAGCGCCACCTCTTCGACGAGGAGTAACGCCCGGCCCGACATCCTGGCCGGAACCGGGCCTACGCCGGTCCTGCTCCCATCTCGATACGCTCCGATGGTGCGGTCGAGATGGGAGCGGCGGGCGTCCACCAAGGGACCCTCCAAGGTCGCTTCGGGCGTGCTCGCGGTGCTCCTCGCCTCCGTCACCTCCGCCTGCGGCGGGTCGGCCGCGGTGAACGACTCGATCGGCCGGCTCACACCACCGGGCACCGAGTTGCCCTTCTCGGGCGCAGTCCCCTCGGGGGTGCCTCCGGTCGTCCCCGGGACGGCACCGGTCGACAACCAAGCGTTCTGCCAGGACCTGCGCCAGCTCCAGGCTCTGTTGCCCGCGTTCGTCCAGGCCAACGGGTCGGCGGCCGCGCGACGCCAGGCGGAGGCGCTCGTCACCCGGTTCTTTGCCGACGCTCCGGCGGCGTTGCGGCCGGCGGTGCAGCAACTGGCGGAAACCGCCCGCCGGCTGAGCGCCGACCTCGGCAC
>JAUTXN010000367.1 GCA_030838045.1 Acidimicrobiaceae bacterium | reverse complement strand
TCATGGGTCTCGGGGACGAGCGCGGCACCGCCGGTCTCCTCCAGGTACTCCGCCCACGCGGCCTGCGCCTCGGACTCGGGAACAAACTCGGTGTCGTACGCGGCACCGATGTAGTTGCCCTGGTCGTCGTAGGCATGCTCGCCGAAGTGCTCGCGGTACTCGGCGGCCACTTCCCCACCTTCGGCGGCCTGCTTGATCGACAGGCTGATCCGGCGCCGCTGCAGGTCGATGTCGATGATCTTGACCCACAGCTCCTCGCCCGGGGTCACGACCTGCTCCGGCAGCTCGACATGGTGGATCGCCATCTCGGAAATGTGCACCAGGCCCTCGATGCCCTCGCCGACCTGCACGAACGCACCGAAGGGCACCAGCTTGGTGACCCGGCCGTAGACCAGCTCGCCCACCCGGTGGGCGTTGGCGAACTCCTGCCAGGGATCCTGCTGGGTCGCCTTGAGCGACAGGCTGATCCGTTCGCGGTCGAGGTCGACGTCGAGCACCCGGACCTCGACCTCGTCGCCCACGGTGACGACCGACGAGGGGTGGTCGACGTGCTTCCACGACAGCTCCGACACGTGAATGAGTCCGTCCATGCCGCCCAGATCGACGAAGGCGCCGAAGTTGACCACTGACGACACGACACCGCGGCGGACCTCGCCCGGCTTCAGGTTGGCGAGGAACTCGTCACGCTGTTCCTTCTGCGTCTCCTCCAACCACGCCCGCCGCGACAGCACCACGTTGTTGCGGTGCTTGTCGAGCTCGATGATCTTGGCGTCGAGCACCCGGCCCACATAGGGCTGCAGGTCCCGGACCCGGCGCAACTCGACGAGCGACGCGGGCAGGAAGCCCCGAAGCCCGATGTCGATGATGAGTCCGCCCTTGACGACCTCGATGACCGGGCCCGACACCACGCCGTCGCGGGCCTTGACGGTCTCGATGGTCCCCCACGCCCGCTCGTACTGGGCGCGCTTCTTGGACAGGATCAGCCGGCCTTCCTTGTCCTCCTTCTGCAGGACAAGGGCCTCGATCTCTTCGCCCAGCGACACGACCTCGTGGGGATCGACGTCGTGGCGGATCGACAGCTCTCGGGCGGGAATGACCCCCTCGGACTTGAAACCGATGTCGAGCAGGACCTCGTCCTTGTCGACCTTGACAACCGTGCCCTTGACGATGTCGCCGTCGTCGAACTCGACGATCGTGCCGGAAATGGCGTCCTCGAGCGACATGTCGCCGAGGTCGTCCATCGTGATCTGCCGAGGGGTGTACACCCCGGCTTCGTCAAAAGTCCCCATCCCATTGCTGGGTGCCGGGCCCGGGGGGGCGGCGGGGGCAGTTGCAGTGACAGTTGCGGTCTCGTCCGACATGAATGAGTGGCCTTCTTCAGCTCTTCAGCTACGCGCATGAGAGGGGCGACGTGTTTCGCCCGTAGAAATGGTACTACCCGCGCCCGCCGGTCCGGTTCGGCTCAGGACTTGGCGCCCGCCCAGGTGTCGCCCCATGACACGTGGACCTCGAGGGGCACGTTCAGCTCCGCGGCACCCGTCATGGCCTCGGCCACCAGCGCCGCCGCCGCCTGCTCCTCGGCGGGCGGCACCTCGAGGATCACCTCGTCATGCACCTGGAGAACCAGCCGGCTGGCCATCCCGGCGCCATCGAGGCGCCGGTCGATCCGCACCAGGGCCGCCTTGAAGATGTCGGCCGCGAGACCCTGGATCCCGGCGTTCATGGCCTGACGCTCCCCCGCCTGGCGGATCCGGTAGTTGCCCGCCTGCAGCTCGGGAATCTGCCGGCGCCGCCCGAACAAGGTTTCGGTGTAGCCGCGGCTGCGGGCCTCGGCCACGACCCGGTCCATGTACGCCTTCACGTTGGGAAAGGCCTCGAAGTAGGCGTGCAAGATCTGTGTCGCCTCGTCGACAGGAATGGCCAAGCGCTGTGCAAGTCCGTAGGACTCCATCCCGTACGCCAGCCCGTAGGAGACCATCTTGGCCTTGGAGCGCTGGGCCAACGTGACGTCGGCCCCGTCAACGCCGAACACCCGGGCGGCGGTCACATTGTGGATGTCGATCCCGGCCCGGAAGGCCTCCACCAGGCCCGGGTCCTCGGCCAGGTGCGCGATGACCCGTAGTTCGATCTGGTTGTAATCGGCGACCAGGAAACGGCACCCCGCCGCCGGGATGAACGCCCGCCGGAACTCCCGTCCCTCGTCGCTGCGGATCGGGATGTTGTGCAAGTTGGGCTGGTCCGACGACAGCCGCCCGGTGCGGGCCACCGTCTGGTTGAAGGTGGCGTGGATGCGCCCGTCGGCCGCCACCTCGGCCAGCAGCGCGTCGCCGTATGTGGAGCGCAGCTTCTCGACCTCGCGGTAATGCAGCAGCGCCTCGATGATGGGGTGCTGGCCGCGCAGCTTCTCCAGCGACTGGGCGTCAGTCGAGAAGCCCGTCTTGGTCCGCTTGTTGGGCGCCAACCCGAGCTTGACGAACAGGATCTCGCGGAGCTGCTTGGTCGAGTTGACGACGAACGGCTCCCCCGCCAGCTCCTGGATCTCCAACTCCAGTGCCCGGGCCTCCTCGGTCAGGCGTTTGGCCAGGGTCCGCAGGTAGTCCTCGTCGACCCCGACGCCCGCCTCCTCCATGCGGGCCAGCACCCGCACGAGGGGCCGCTCGATCTCGTCGTAGAGCGGCGAAAGCCCCCGCGCCGAAAGGGCGGCGCTGAGCGGCTCGACCAACAGTGCGATCGCCCCGGCCCGCCGCGCCGCCTCGACATACGGCTCGGCGCCCCCGCCGCCCAGGTCGAGCTGGCCCTCGGGCGGGGCATCAGGGGCCCGCAAGTCGACACCGCCGTAGCGGGCCGAAAGATCCTCGAGCAGGTACTGGTCGCCCGCCGGATCCACCAGGTACGCCCCGATGGCGGTGTCCAGTTCGAGATGGGAAAAGTCCACGCCGATCATCGACAAGCCCCGCATGAGGGCTTTGGCATCGTGAGCGCTCACGGGTGCCCCGCTCGGCCCGAGCAAGCGGGACAGGGCGGCTCGCACGTCGTCCTCGCCGAGCAGCCAACCCCCGATCCACACCACCGGGACCGGGCTCCCCGAGGCCGGAGTCCTAACCGTCGTGGACACAGCGGTTTGTACTCCCGCCCCCTCCGCGGCCGCCCCCTCCGGCCCGGCCGCCGCCGAGGCCGGAGTCCTAACCGTCGTGGACACAGCGGTTTGTACTCCCGCCCCCTCCGCGGGGAGTTCGACGAACGCCAGGCCTTCAATGGCCGAACGGCCCGCCCGGCCCTCCCATGCGGCCTCGATTGCCAGTGGTGCGGACGAGGCGCTCCAGGCATTGATCAGCTCGACCGCCGCCTCGGCCGCCGGAACTTGCTCCACGTCGACCTCGAAGGGGGCGGCGACGCTCGACTCCACGTCGGCCGCCCCTTTTCCCCCACCCTCGGTCACCTCGAGTAGACGGTCCCAGAGCGTGCGGAACTCGAGGAAGTTGAACAGCTGGCGCACCTCCTCGAAGTCCCATTCGGCAATGACGAGGTCGTCGAGGTCGACGTTGATCGGGACGTCGCGAAGGAGCGGCGTGGCTTGGGCGTTGCGCCGGACAATCGGCTCCGCCTCGGCCATGTTCTGGCGGAGCTTCGGGGTGAGTTCGTCGAGGTGGGCGAAGATGCCGTCGAGGTCGCCGTAGGTGTTGATCAGCTTGGCCGCCGTCTTCTCGCCCACGCCCGGCACCCCGGCCAGGTTGTCGGAGGGGTCGCCTCGCAGGGCGGCGTACTGGGGGTACTGCACCGGAGTGACCCCGGTTCGGTCGTGGATGCCGGCTTCGTCGTACAGCACGTAGTCGCTGACGCCGCGCCGGTTGTACAGCACCTTGACGTGCGGGTCCTCCACCAGTTGGTAGGTGTCCCGATCGCCGGTGACGACCATCACGTCGAGTCCCCGGTCCCGGGCCTGGGTGGCCAAGGTGGCGATGATGTCGTCGGCCTCGAAGCCTGCAAGCTCCACGGTAGGAATGTGCAAGGTGTTGACCAGCTGGCGGACCAGTCCCATCTGCTGGCGGAGGATGTCGGGGGTTTCCGCCCGGCCGGCCTTGTAGTCCGAGATCATCTCGTGGCGGAAGGTCGGCTCCGGCCGGTCGAACGTCACCGCGATGCGGTCGGGGCGGTGATCCTTCAACAGGTTGATGAGCATCGACGTGAAGCCGTACACCGCGTTGGTCACCTGCCCGGAGGCGGTCGCCATGTCGGTCGGCAGGGCGAAGAACGCCCGGTACGCCACTGAGTTGCCATCGAGCAGCAGGAACAAGGACATCCCTCGATACGATAACGGCGTGCCTGTCGGCTACCACCCCCCCCTCGAGGAGTACCTGGAAGCCATCCACGAGTTGGAGGAGGAAGGCACCCAGGTGATCCAGGCTCGCCTGGCCGAGCGGGTCGGCCATTCGGCGCCTGCGGTGTCGGAGACCATCCGCCGCCTGAAGGCCGACGGGTACGTCACCGTCGAGGACCGAGCGGTGCACCTTACGGGCAAGGGCCGGGCCCGGGCGGAGAGCGTGGTGCGCAAACACCGGCTGGCCGAGTTGCTGCTCACCGAGGTCATCGGGCTGCCGTGGCACAAGGCGCACCTCGAGGCGTGCCGGTGGGAACACGTGATCTCCGACGAGGTCGAGGATCGGC
Organism: Acidimicrobiaceae bacterium; assembly: GCA_030838045.1. Classification (GTDB taxonomy): domain Bacteria; phylum Actinomycetota; class Acidimicrobiia; order Acidimicrobiales; family Palsa-688; genus JALYXV01. The sequence goes on along the minus strand of JAUTXN010000367.1, from coordinate 3,106 downwards.
TGGTCGAGCTGCTGGGGCACCCGACGACCTGCCCGCATGGAAATCCCATTCCCGGCAGCGGGGCGGCGATCGTGAAAGGGCTGGTGGCGCTCAGCTCGATGCAGGGCGGCGAGCAGCTGCGCCTGCAACGCGTGACCGAGCAGGTCGAGATCGACACGGAGGCGCTGGCGTACCTGTCGGAGGCCGGTTTCATCCCCGGAGCCGACGCCACGGTCACCTCGCGGGCGCCCGACGGGACGCTGACCCTTTCATTGGGCGAGCACAGCATCGCCCTCGGGCCGGCGTTGTCGCAGCAGCTGTACGTGACCGCCCGCTAAAGCCGGTTCCGGGTTCGGGTTCGGGTTCGGGTTAGGACTGGTCGCTGGCGCCCGCGGGGGCCGGTGGCCGAAGTCCGTCCTCGATCACCCGCCGGGCGATCTCCTTCATCGGAAGCCGCTCGCGCATGGCGGTCTTCTGGATCCAACTGAAGGCCTCCGCCTCCTTCAGCCGGTCCTCGTCCATCAGCATGCCCTTGGCCCGCTCGACCACCCGACGGGTCTCCAGCTGATCCTCCAGGCTCTTGACGTCGTGCGCCAAGTTCTGGATCTCACGGAAGCGGCCCAGGGCGATCTCGATCTGCGGGAGCAGATCGCTCTTCTGGAACGGCTTGACGACGTAGGCCAGCACGCCGGCATCGCGCGCCTGGTCGACCAGGTCGCGCTGACTGAAGGCGGTCAGGATGACCACGGCCGCCAGCCGTTCCGAGGTGATCTCCCGGGCCGCGGTCAGACCGTCGGTGCCGGGCATCTTGATGTCGAGGATCACCAGTTCGGGCTGCAGGGAACGAACCAGTTGGATCGCCTCGTCGCCGCGTCCCGTCTCCCCGACGACCTCGTAGCCCTCCTCTTGCAGGATCTCCTTGAGGTCGAGTCGGATGATGGCTTCGTCCTCCGCGATCACGACGCGCACCGGCACGGGGGGCTGGCTCCTTCGACTGGTCAGTGGGACTCGATTACGAGACGGTCAAGCAGTTGATCCTGCGTCTGGCGAAGTTCGGCGACGGTGAGCACCAAGGTCTTGCGACTTCGCCCCATGGCATCTGCGTGGCGCTGCGCCTGCTGGTATTCCTTGTTGGCCAGCGGCGTCTCCGAAACCAGGGCTCGCAACCGGGCGTCCTCGGCGGCGTCGACGAGAACTGCCAGTTGCTCGTCGATGACCGCCAGATCTTCACGGGCGCGCTTCAACCGCTTGGACACCTCGGTGAGGCGGCGCTCGATCAATGACTTGGACACGTAGTCCGAAGTCTACTGAGACGGTCAAGACCGTCACAGTCCAGTTTGACCGTGACGGGTATCCGCGTGTCGTGCGGCGCGGCGACGGAGGCGGCCAGGATGGACCGATGCGATCCCGCGGGCGCCACCATTTGTCGGCCGTGCTGGCTTGGCGCTGGGTCGCGCTCTCGGCTATGGGCGCGGCGAGCGTGGTTGCATGCAGCCATCCGGGCCGAGGGGCGGCGGTGCCGGCCAACGGTTGCGCGCCGGCGTTGAACGAGCGCCTGGACTCCCGGTCGACGGTCCACCTGTTCCCGAGCGCCCCGGAGCCCAAGTACCTGACTGATCCGCCGACGTCGGGGCCGCACCGGTTGGGACCGCCGTTTCGTGGGGTGGTCAACACACCCATCCCTCGTTCGAGCCAGGTGGCGATGCTCGAGTCGGGGTTCGTCATCGTCCAGTCTCGTGTTCTGCCCGCGTCGCAGGCGGCCGGCGTGGACCGGTTGGCGGCCGACCTGGTTACCGTCGCTCCGCCCGCCGGTCCTCTTCCCAGCGCCATCGTGGTGACCGCCTGGACGTGGAAGCTCGAGTGCGGTTCGGCGGACCCAACCGCCCTGGCTGCGATTCACGCGTTCATCGCGACGCACCAAGGCGTGGGGTTCGCGGGCAACATCCCGGCCACGACCGTCACGTCGTGACGGCATGTCTCCCGGTCGGCGTGACGGTGTGACGGTGTTTCGGTGTGACGGTGTTTCGGTGTGACGGTCGGTGTGACGGCATCGGCGTCTCAGATGTTCTTAAGCTTCATTGACCAGACTCTCAGGTGATGCGCGTCCTGGTGGTCGACGACGAGCCCGCGGTTCGACAAGCGTTGGACCGGGCGCTGCGCTTCGAGGGCTATGAGACCGAGATGGCGGCGGACGGCCTCGGGGCATTGTCGGCCATCGCCGAGCGGCCGGCCGACGCAGTCGTGCTCGACGTCGCCATGCCGCGCGTTGACGGCCTCGAGGTGTGCCGGCGGCTTCGGGCGGCGGGCGATCCCACCCCGATCCTCCTATTGACCGCCCGCGTGGCGGTGTCCGAACGGGTGGCCGGACTCGACGCCGGGGCGGATGACTATCTCGTGAAGCCGTTCGCCCTCGAGGAACTGCTGGCCCGGCTGCGGGCGCTGTTACGCCGGTCGGGGCCGCCGGACGACGACGTGCTGCGCTTTGCCGACCTGTCGCTCGACCCGGCGACGAGGGAGGTGACCCGAGCGGACCGGAGGATCGAACTGACGAGGACGGAGTTCCTCCTGCTTGAGCTGCTGCTGCGCAACGCCCGCCAGGTGTTGCCCCGGGAGGTCATCTTCGACCGTGTCTGGGGATACGATTTCGGTGCCAACTCCAACTCCCTGGAGGTGTACATCGGGTACCTGCGCCGCAAGACCGAGGCGGACGGCGAGACCCGGTTGGTGCACACGGTGCGCGGCGTAGGGTACGTCCTACGGGACCCGCAAAATGGCTGACGACTCCGACCTCGACTATCTCAGCGATTCGGGCGATCCCGCCGATTCCGGCGAACCCGGCGAACCCGGCGATCCCGCCGAACCCGACGACGCGAGCCCGAGCCCGAGCCCGAGTAAGCCCGGCGACGCGAGCGTCCGCCCGGGTAAGCCCGGCGGTGCGCAGCCCAGCGGGCTCGGCGGTGCGGAGCCCAGCGAAGGGTCGGGGCGATCCACCCGGCGGGCCAAGCGGGGGACGTCTGTGCCGATTGGAGCGACTGTGCCGATTCGACGCGCTCTACGCGCTTCCAATCGGCACAAAGCGCTGAATCGGCACAGAAAATTGCCCCGCCGGGTGAGCTTTCGGACCCGC
>JAUTXN010000356.1 GCA_030838045.1 Acidimicrobiaceae bacterium | reverse complement strand
TGGCGCCGGGACCGAAGATTTTGCATCTTGTCCATAGTTCATCGCATACCAGCTTTTTCCGAATTTTGCCGTGTCAGGGAGATCTAACCATGCCTCTGCATCCCCACCGACACCTGGGGATTACCATCGAGAAACGAGTGGGAAAACACTTGATTTACGCAACCTGAATCCCACTCTCGGTCGACGCAGATTGTCGTTAGAGAAGCGAAATCGTTCGCGGTCGCAACCCACGCGTTCTTCTCAGCGGAGCCTATCACTGGGTTTCGACCCCTCAGACAGGGCTGTCCGATCGGCTATTTTCGGTACCCGAACGGTCAACGGTAAACGTCAGCCAAATTTTCAGTGCTCGATTCCGCAAGTGTGTTGGCGCTTGCTTCAGCACGGCTTCGGTCCCGGTCAGTTACCGGTAAGAAATCCGGGCGACTCGGAAAAAAATCCTAGTTCACCCCTTGACAGTCGAACGTCTGTTCGCCTACACTAGACCCTAGTAGTTGCCTTCGTGGGCCTGGCTGATGGCCCTCCTTCCCGTCGAAAATTGTATTGGCGTTGGTGGGAGGTGTTGTCGTGCTGACTGAATTGACTGCCGCCTGCGAGGTGCTGGGCGATGCCATCGGAGCGACCGATCCGTCCCTGCTGTCGGGGGTGGACTGCGCCGAAATGGTGGAGCTGCTGGCCCGCACCGAGAAGCGTTCCGCCGCACTGCGAGTGCTCGCGGCCGCTCGGGCGGCGCGCTGTGGCGCCCACAAGAGCCGGGGCTTCTCCGACGCCGCCCGGTGGCTGGCCGACACGTCAGGTACCACAACGGGTGAGGCCAAGGCCGCGTTGGACACCGTCAACGGCCTCGAGCAGTGCCCGCACACCAAGGAAGCGCTCATGGCCGGCGACCTCTCCCTGATCCAAGCGCGTGAGATCACCAAGACCGAGGCCGCGGTGGCGGGTTCGGAGTCAAAACTCTTGGAGTTGGCTGGACGGTCCGGCGTCGGCACACTCAAGGACTCGGCGCGCCGGCAGCGCCTGGAAGCCGAAGATCCCGTCGAACTTCACCGCCGGCAACACAAGGAACGACACTTCCGCTATTGGGTGGACGAGCACGGGATGTCTCGTGGCAGCTGGGCGCTGCCGCCCGAGATCGGTGTGCCGATGTGCAACCGCATCGATACGGAGACAGACCGCTTGATCCGCGAATCGCGCCGCACTGGCGACCGGGAGGCTCGGGAGCGCCTGGCCGCCGACGCCCTGGCCAAGTTGATCCGTGGAGGAGGGAAGCCCAATGCCAACCGCGCCGAACTGGTGCTGGTTTGCGACATTTCGGCCTTCCAACGCGGGTGTGTCGAGCCTGGGGAGGTCTGCCACGTCATCGGTGGCGGCCCGGTCCCGGTGTCGGTCGCCCGGGAGATGGCGACCGCAGCGTTCATCAAAGCGGTCTTGCACGACGGCACACGAATCGAGACCGTGGCCCACCTCGGCCGCTACCTCAACGCCAAGCTGCGCACCGCCCTTGGGCTCGGAGAGCCTCCGCTGTTCGACGGTGCGATGTGCGCCCATTGCGACCGGCGCTACGGCCTCCAATGGGACCACGCCGACCCGGTGGCCAACCATGGGCCCACCAGTTACGACAATCTGCGGGCCCTGTGCTGGCCCTGCCACAAGGAGAAGACCGACCGGGACCGAGCAGCCGGTCTGCTCAGACCTCGCCCGCCCACCGCACCCGATCCACCATGACCCGGCCGATCTACCAAGCACACATCCCCGCAGACTCGTTCCTCGGCGAGACGGCCTCCGCCGCCTCGTGACACTCCGCCACCTGGCGCGCTTCCGTCACCAGGCATCCAGCCGTTCCACTGCACTTTGAAAACTGAATAGCTGGCCGCGGCCGCCAACGCCGCCCGGCCGCCCACTCGGCCGTCTCAGCCTGCCCGCGGATCGGCAACCGGTAGTCGTGCCCGGTCCTCAGGCCGAGTGGGTGGTCGGGGCGCCACCAGGCCGGTTCCCGCTCGATCGGCCGCCATCGTGCCCCCAGTCCGCCGCCGCCATCGTCCCTTCCGCCCGGTATGGCCTACCGAGGCGAGAGAGACGGAGTCAGTTACCGGTAAGGAACCGCTCTCGCGCCTGTAACGGCTTCGATATGGCCCAGCAACGACGCGTCTCTAGGGTCGGCGGCCGTGTATACAGAGGCGCACACAGACCTGGCCGCAGGCGGACCGCCCCGGGTGTCACGGGCCGAGGAAGCGTACGCCGAGATCAAACGTCGGCTGCTCCTCGGCGAGCACCGGCTGGGCAGCCGGCTGGGGGAGGAACGCCTGGGCGCCGAGCTCGGCATTTCCCGCACCCCAATCCGGGAGGCGCTGTTCCGGCTCCACAGCGAGGGGCTGATCGACCGCCACCCCGACGGCGGCTACCGGCCCCGGGCGCCGATCGTGAGCGGGATCCGGGAGCTGTACGAGGTCCGACGCGGGCTGGAACTGATGGCGGTCATGCGCCCCCTCGCCCACGGCAGCGCCTACGACATCGCCATGCTGGAGCACATCCGCGACGAGTGGACCATCCTCGCCGAGGACCTCCCCGAACCCGACCCGGGCTTCGTCATCGCCGACGAGGCATTTCACCTGGGCATCGCCGAGGCATCGGGCAACCTGGCCCTGGTCGAGCTGCTCGACCACGTCAACCAGCGCATCCGCGTCGTGCGCATGCAGGACTTCATGGCCCGGGACCGCATCGCCGCCACGGTCGAGCAACACCTGCACATCGTCACCGCCCTCATCGCCGGCGACCTCGACGAGGCGGCCTCAGGCCTCGGCGACCACCTGGACGAATCGATGGCGGTTGTGGAAACCCTCGCCGCCCGGGCCCTGGCCCGGATGCTCGACCGCAAGGAGGACCGAGCTTGACGACCGTCAACGAGCCCACGAACACCGCCGCCCCCCCGGTGGGCAACGGTGCCGTGCCGTCCACCGCCACCCCGCTGCTGGAGGCCGTCAACCTCTGCATCCGCTTCGGCCCGGTCGTCGCCAACGACCAGGTCAACCTGGCCCTGCGCCCAGGCGAGGTCCACTGCGTCCTCGGTGAGAACGGCGCCGGCAAGTCCACCCTCATGAAGCTCCTGTACGGCGTGTACCACCCCGACAGCGGCCAGACCCTCTGGGAGGGCGAGCCGGTCGACGTGGCCTCGCCGGTGGTGGCCCGAAAGCTCGGCATCGGGATGGTGTTCCAGGACTTCCGTCTCGTCCCCGCCCTCACGGTGGTCGAAAACGTCGCCCTGGCCCTCGGCGGGCGGGGCCTGATGCTGCGCCGGGCCGACATCGCCAAGCGGCTGTTGCAGGTGAGCGAGCAGCTGGGCCTCGACGTCTCGCCCAACGCCAAGGTTCGCAGCCTCCCCATGGCCCAGCGCCAGCAGGTCGAGCTGGCCAAGGTGCTCGTCGCCGGGGCCAAGGTCCTGATCCTCGACGAACCAACCAGCGTCTTGGCGCCTCAGGAGGTCGACGGCCTGTTCTCCTGCGTCAACGACCTGCGGGCCCAGGGGCTCTCGGTCGTCATGATCACCCACAAGCTGCACGAGGCCCGGGCCATCGCCGACCGGGTGTCGGTGCTGCGGGGCGGGCGCACCGTGGTCGAGGGGCAGAAGCCCACCGACTTCACCGACAACGAGCTGGTCGAGGCCATGGTCGGCCGGGCCGTCCCCGCCCTGCCGGCCGAACGGGCCACCATCCCGAGCACCACCCCGGCCCTCAAGCTCACCAACCTCCGGGTGCCGGGCGACGGCGGCCGGCCCGGCGTGGTCGACCTGTCCCTCGAGGTGGCCCAGGGCGAGATCCTGGGCATCGCGGGCGTGGCGGGCAGCGGCCAGCGGGAACTGGCCGACGCCGTGGTCGGCGCCCGGGCCTGGACGTCGGGCCAGATCGTGATCGCCGGTGCCGCCCTTCACCGACCCGATCCCCGCCAGGCCATCGCGGCGGGCGCCGCGGGCGTCCCCGAGGACCCGGTCGGCGACTGGGTCGTCCCCGGCCTGACGGTGCTCGAGCACATGGCCCTGGCCTCCCTCAAGCTCCACCAGCACTCGCCCAGCGAGACCTGGGTCCACCGCCCCAAGGGGCTCGACTGGCCGGGCGCCCGGCGCACCGCCAAGCGGCTCGACATGGCCGCCAACCTGCGCATGGCGGGCACCGAACGCCAGGTCAACACCCTCTCGGGCGGCAACATCCAGCGGGTCCTGCTCACCCAGGTGCTGGGCTCGAGCGGCCGGCTGTACGTCCTCTCCTACCCCAACCGGGGTCTCGACGTCGCCTCCACCCGCCAGGTCCAGCAGCTGATCCTGGCCAAACGGGAGTCGGGCGCCGGGATCCTCCTCATCTCGGAGGACCTGGACGAGCTCATGATGCTCTCCGACCGCATCGCGGTCCTGCACTCGGGCCACCTGGCCGGCATCTGCGACGCCCGGACCACCAACCGGGGCGAACTGGGGCATCTCATGGTGGGGGCGGCGGCATGAGCACCCCCATCGTCACCCCCGAGCAACCGGCCGCCGCACCGACGCCGCCCCCCACCCCCGACGACCAGCCCGCCGGCCGGGAGGGGTTCGACACCTTCGAGCGCCCCTCGATGCTGGCCCGGGCCACCGCCTGGCGGCCCACCAGGCGCCACGCCAAGGGCGCCGCCCGGATCCTCCTGGCCTACCTGGCGGCGCTGGTCATCTTCGGGGCCTTCGTGTCGCTGCGCCACGTCAACCCGCTCTCGATGTACCACACCATCTGGAGCTCGACCATCGCCAACCGCTACGGGTTCGGCCAGGTCCTGGTGAAGACGGCGCCGTTCATCCTGGCCGCACTGGCCGTGACGGTCCCCGCCCGGGCGGGCCTGATCAACATCGGCGGTGAGGGCCAGCTGGTCATCGGCGCCACCGCCGCGGGTGGCGTCGGCCTGGCCCTCGGGACCCACGTCACCGGCCTCCCGGCCCTGCTGCTCATGGCGATCGCGGCCATGGCGGCCGGGGCGGTGTGGGCCGGTCTGGCCGCCATCTTGAAGCTGGTCGGCAACGTCAGCGAGGCCATCTCCACCCTGCTGCTCAACTACATCGGCGCCGACGTGCTGGCCTACCTGGTCTACGGCCCGTGGAAGGACAAGTCGGGCAACGGCCAGCCCGCCTCCAAGCCCATCCCCAAGAGCGACTACCTCCCCACCATCGGGGTCCTGAAGGCCCACGCGGGCATCATCATCGCCATCGTCGCGGTCATCGCCGTGGCCTGGGCCATGAACCGCACCAAGTGGGGATTCGCCCTCCGGGTGGTGGGCGGCAACCCCGAGGCGGCCCGCCGGGCCGGCCTGGCGGTGGCCGGCCTCACGCTTTCGGCCATGCTGGTCGGCGGCGCCCTGGCCGGCCTGGGCGGGATGGTGCAGTTCACCGGCCTCGAAGGCCAGCTGCGCCCCGGCCTGGCCGCCACCTACGGCTACCTCGGATTCCTCGCCAGCTGGCTGGCCCGGCACAAGCCCTTCCAGGTGGCGCTGGCCGCCCTCCTGATCGGCATCATCGCCGTGGCCGGCAACTCGCTGGAACTCAGCTCCCATCTCCCTGGAGGTGCAGTCGACGTGCTCATGGCCCTCGTGCTCCTGGCCGTCCTGTCCAAGAAGCAGTCGGCGGTGGCGGCATGATCGGCACCCTCGCCCTCTTCACCCCCGCGGGCCAGCACCAGCACGCCCTGATCGTCGCCATCCTGATCGGCGCCGTGGCGGGGGGCACCTCGATCCTCTACGCCGCCCTGGGCGAGACCATCTCCGAACGCGCCGGCGTGGTCAACGTCGGCATGGAGGGGTCGATGCTGGCCGGCTGCTTGGCCGCCTTCGCGGCCACCGTCAAGACCGGCAACCCCTGGTGGGGCGTGCTGGCCGGGGCGGTGGCGGGCGGCGCCCTGGCCGCGGTCCACGCCTGGATGGTCGTCTACCGCAAGGCCAACCAGCTGGCCACGGGCCTGGTCGTGCTGTTCCTCGCCATCGGCATCACCGACCTGTACGGCACCTCGTATGTGAGCAGCGCCGTCCACGGGTTCAAGAGCATCAAGATCCCCCTCCTCGGCGACATCCCCGTGGTCGGCCCGGTGCTGTTCGACCACGACCCCCTCGTCTACGTCTCCTACGTGGCCGTGCCCGTGGTGTGGTGGTTCCTCTTCCGCAGCCGCTGGGGCCTTCTGATCAGGACAGCTGGGGAAAAGCCGGAGTCCCTCGTGGCCTACGGTCTGTCGCCGGCCAAGATCCGTACCGCGGCGGTCATAGCCGGTGGTGCCTTGGGCGGGATAGGGGGAGCTCAGCTCTCCACCGCGGTGGCACTGTCATGGGCCCAGAACATGACCGTCGGCCGAGGCTTCATCGCCGTGGCGCTGGTCATCTTCGCCGCCTGGGAGCCGTACAAGGTCATGGCCGGCGCCTACCTGTTCGGCGCCGCCATAACCCTCGGGTCGCAACTCCAGGTGCACGGCGTCAAGGTCAACCAGTTCCTCCTCGACGCGCTCCCCTACCTCGTCACGATCCTCGTGCTCGTCGCCCTGGCCCGCAAACGCAAGAACGCCGCCCCCGAAGCCCTCGGCCAGGCCCTCTGAGGACGCCGCTGCGAGGCGTCCTGCTCAGGCGGGCCGGAAAGTCGGGCCGGCATACATTCCCGTCACCAAGTCGTCAAAGACATTGTGGTCCACTCGGCGTCGTCGCCCCAGTACCGGCCGTGATTGGTGAATCCAGACAGCATCAAGAGGTTGAGGAAGGTGAGCTGGACGCCCAGGTTCCAGGTGAGGTTCGCGTCCGGGATGATCTCGACCACCGGCGAGGCTCCGTTGCCTCCATCGGCGGTGGTGGTCGCGGCGATGCCCCGAGTGGGTTTGCCGTCGCTGTTGTCGTCCCGAAAGTTGGAACCAAGGACGTCTGTCGGTGAATAGATGTTTATCCACCGGGGCCGCGTCGGGCCGACATGGCGGTCCTCGCGCCAGTTGGTCCGAATGGCCCTCACAAAGTCGTACGGCGCGCCGATCGTCGTGAGACCGCGGACGGCTGCGAATGAGCCTGCCGGCAGCCCGGTCGTGGGGAAGAGGGCGTCTATTGCCACAATCGCGCCGAAGCTGTAGCCGACGAACTGTACCGTCGAATACCGTTTCGTCTTCGACAGCCGTTCACAGAGCTCCTCGAGCTCGCCGACGAGGTTTTGTCTTCGGTTTCCGAGGCGAACGTAGTGATCGACCGCGGTCAAGGCCGCGCCCGAAGTCCGGAGGCGGTCGCCTTGCTTCTTGAGGAGGGCGATGCCGAGTCCGCCGAGAATGGTGAGGCGCTGCCAGGTGGTGGCCGTGCCCGGCTTGCGGGTTTGCGGATGAGTCGGATCGGCTTTGACAACTGGTGTTGCGGCGCTCTTGCCGGCCGTGGTTTGCCAAACCTGATGGACGGTCTCGTACGTGGCGAATAGCAGCGCGCCTGCGTAAAACACCATTCCGGCGAGCATGAACAGCGCCAGGGCAAGCTGCATTTTTCCCCGAGCCGTTTTCCCGGCTGCCTTGAACTTCTTCGGATACTCCCAGACCTTGAGGAGGCTGGAAAGAACATACAGCGTGCGAGTAAAGAGACTCCGACCATCCCAGTCGGCCATTAATTGCTTCGACCAGTCAAACTGGAAGACATCGATCACGGGGACTTCGGTGTCGTCGTGTTTGCGGTAGATCGTCGCCGCCGCCTCGGCTGGGTCAGACATGCCGGCCCGGCGGACGGCGGCGTCGCTCCAGTGCACGCGCCAAGTGGCTCGACTTGTGTCGGCCTTGTCCAAGGCGTTCTCGAGGCGGGCGACCACTCCTGCGACCGTCTTGCGCTCAGTCCCCGTCGCCAGACCGCCCAGGTAGATGAGCGCTTCCCTGGGCGTGTCGGCATCAGGTGTTGCCCCGGCGTGACTCGGCGCGGTGGTACCGGCAACAGGATCCGGCGGAGCCGGATTGTCAGAGGGCTCCCGGGCCGGCGGCGCGGCTGGATTCATGTCCGGTTCGAGACCTGTCATCCGAGACCTCCCCCTGTGAGGCGGCCAGGCCCTTCAGCCTGGCCTAACGCTTGGCACCCGCCCCGGGGGCGCTGCTGAACCACGCTCCGATCGCGGCCAGGCAGGCGAGCCCGATGGCGGCGATGCCGTGCTTGACGTGCTTGTGCGCGCTTCCCGCCGTGTGCCCGGGGAAGAAACTCGGCAGGGCGTCCGCAGTCTTGGTGAAGTACATGAAGGCGACGATCACGAGTACGACGACAACCAACAGCAAAACGCCGGTCAGCGGCCGAAACTTCGTCCTGCTACTCACGCTGGGGGTCCTCCTTCGGACAGATGGAGTCGGTGCGCCCGGGAGGAGTCGACCCTCCATTCCCCGAGAAAATGTCGGGTGCTCTCGTTGAGCTACAGGCGCGTGCGGTCCTGATGATAGAGATGACCGGGTCCCGCGGGCCAGCGACGCCACGGCGTCGAGCAGCGGCGGTCGAGGGTGACCTGGTCGATCCGGGCCAGGTGTCCCGGTCTCAGTCCGCCAGCTCCGGGACGTCACTGACTCGGTTCGTGCGGTTCGATGATCACGTCCTTCCAGAACCACCAGCTCTGGGCGGAGGTCGGAAACCTTCGGACCCATGGCCGCACGAGGAACTGGAAGCGGTCATAGTCCGAGCTGCTTCGAGGGTGCTCCAGTAACGCTCATGGGTCCCCCGACCCAGCGGATGGTGGATCCAATGGGCCTTGCGCCGGCTGTCAGCCGGGGTAGGTGTCGATGTCGGTCGCTTTGACCGACGCCCACAGTGGTCCGCCGTCGGCGAGTCTGAGTTCCGCGACGGCGGAGGCTGTGACTTCGGCGATGAGCGGGACGTCGCCCGCGATGCGGAGCCGGGCCCTGTCGCCCACCACATTGAGTTCGCCGGCCTGGCCGGGCCAGACGTTGCGAGCGCTGCCTTCAGGGTGTTGTCGGTGAACGGTGACCGCGTTGGGCCGGATGGCCACGAATGCAGGTCCATGGGCGGCGGTGGCAGTGGCCACGAGGGCGCCGTTTGTGAGGCGGACGGTGGTGCCGGTCGCTTCGCCTTGGAGGAGGTTGAGTCCGACCATGGTGGCGACCCAGGGGGATCGGGGTCGGGCGGTGACTTCGACCAGGGCTC
>JAUTXN010000168.1 GCA_030838045.1 Acidimicrobiaceae bacterium | reverse complement strand
CGCCCGGTGGGCGCTACCGCTCGTTCTCATGCTCTGCCTGTCGGCTTGTCAGGCGACCGTCCGAGTCGGCGTCGACGTCAAACAGAATGGTGGCGGCTCGGTGACCGTGACCGCCCATCTCGACCGTGACGCGGCGTCGTTCGCCCCCTCGGTGCGCACCTCGGACCTGGTCAAGAGCGGCTGGAAGGTGGTGGGCCCGACGTCGGTCGCCAACGGCGGCGTCGACTTCACCGCCACCAAGTCCTTTGCCAGCCCGGCCCAGGCCAAGACCATCGTGGCCGAACTCTCGGGGCCGACCGGGCCATTCCGTGATCTCTCCATCGCCCGCCACCAGTCCTTCTTCCGGACCGCGACAACATTCCAGGGCAACATTGACCTGACCTGTGGGCTCGACTGTTTCTCGGATCCGCAACTCAAGCAAGCCCTGGGCGGGGCGCCTGACCTGGGAATCGACCCGTCCAAGCTGCAGGCCGACGCGGGCATCATCGTGGATCGCCTGTTCCAGTTCGAGGTGGCCGCGCGGCTCCCGGGAACCCTCAAGTCGTCCAACGCCCCCACCCAAGCCGGCAACGGCGCGCTCTGGAAGGCCCGCCTCGGCCAGCGGGCCGTCCTGACGGCGGGGGCCCAAGCGTGGAACGTCGGCCACATCCTGCTGGTCGTCGCCGTCGGGATCCTGTTGCTGGCCGGAGTCGTGCTTGCGGCGCTGAAGCTGCGGCCTGGGCGTCATCGACCCGCACACAAGGCGTCGTGACCGCAGACCTGGTGCCGGCGCGCTCGACCGTCCTACCGTGACCGCCCAGACCTTGACTGTCATACCGGGTCCGTAGTGTCATCGTCATGACGCGCCCCCGCTCCGTTTTCCGCTGTTCCGGCTGTGGGGCGACCGCACCTCGATGGGCCGGTCGGTGCTCGACCTGTGGGGAATGGAACACCCTGTCCGAGGAAGCGGCACACCCCACGCCGGTGGCGAACGCGACCACGACGCAGCGGCCGGTTCCGCTGGCCGAGGTGGATGGCGATGCCGCGGCACCGCGCCCGACCGGCGTCGAGGAGTTCGACCGGGTCCTCGGGGGCGGATTGGTCCCCGGTTCGGTCACCCTGGTGGGAGGCGAGCCCGGTATCGGCAAATCGACGTTGCTGCTCCAGGCCGCCATCGCCATGGCCGGCCTCGGCCTTCGCTGCCTCCTCGTGTGCGCCGAGGAATCAGCCCAACAGGTCAAGCGACGGGCGGCCCGCCTCGGACCGCTCCCCGCCGGGGTGTGGGTGGTCGCCGAGACCTCGCTCGCCGGCGTGCTCGCGGCGGTGGACGAGGTGGCGCCCGACGTGCTGGTCGTCGACTCGATTCAGACGGTGTTCGACTCCGAGGTCGAATCAGGGCCCGGTTCGGTGACCCAGGTTCGGGCCTGCGCCTTGAGCCTGGTCCGCGTCTCGAAGTCGCAGCGCCTGGCCACGATCCTTGTTGGACACGTGACCAAGGAAGGCACGCTGGCCGGTCCCCGGGTGCTCGAGCACATGGTCGACACGGTGTTGAGCTTCGAGGGCGAACGGCACCACGCCCTGCGTCTCCTACGGGCCACCAAGCACCGTTTCGGGGCCACGGGCGAGCTCGGTCTGTTCGAGATGACCGACGCGGGGCTGCGGGGTGTGCCCGACCCGAGCGGGCTGTTCCTTGGTGACCGCCGGCACGGGGCCGCGGGGTCGGCGGTGTTCCCTGCGATGGAAGGCCAACGGCCTCTCCTGACCGAGATCCAAGCCCTGGTGGCGGGGTCCAACATGGCGATGCCCCGCCGCTCCGCCTCCGGCCTCGACGGTGGCCGGTTGGCCCTGTTGGTCGCGGTGCTGGACGAACGAGCCGGGGTCAACCTGACCGGGCGCGAGGTCTACGTATCAGTCGTCGGCGGCGTCCGGGTGTACGAGCCCGGGGCCGACCTGGCGACGGCATTGGCCCTCGCCTCGGCTGCGTTCAACCATCCGCTTCCGACCGATCTCGTGGCCTGCGGCGAGATCGGTCTGGCCGGAGAGCTTCGACAGGTGTCGCACACCCCGCGCCGGCTGGCGGAAGCGGCCCGGCTGGGCTTTCGCCGGGCCTTGGTGCCCCAGTCGGCCGAGGTGCCCGCCGGTCCCCTCGAGGTCGTCCGGGCCGGCACGCTGGTGGAAGCCATCGGCCTGCTCCAGTTGCGGCGAAGCCGGGACACCGAGGCGACAGAATCCCGCAGCCGGCCTCCGGGGTGGGCCGGCCGCCCCGCCGACGGCTCGCCGATCGACGCCAACAACATCGCCACCCAGTCCGCGAGGTGACCGTCGGTTCGACCCATGCGGCCGTATCCTCCCGGCAATTCGCGTGATGGCCAGTACGATTGCCCCGATGCTCAACCGGCCCAGCGCTGCCATGATCGAGGCGCTCTCCACGGTGGCGCCCGGTCGACCACTCCGCGAAGGAGTCGACCGGATCCTCCAGGCCAGCATGGGCGCGCTCATCGTGGTGGGCGACGGACCCGAGGTGCTCAACATCTGTTCGGGCGGCTTCCTGCTCGACGCCGAGTTCAGTCCCCAGCGGCTCTCGGAGCTGGCCAAGATGGATGGCGCCATCATCCTGTCGGCCAACGCCAACCGCATCGCCCGGGCCAACGTCCACCTGGTGCCCGATCCCCACGTGCCGACGTCGGAGACCGGCACCCGGCACCGCACGGCGGAGCGGGTGGCACGGTCGATCGACGTCACCGTCTTGTCGGTGTCCGAGGACCGTGCCGTCATCGCGGTCTACCGCAACAACGACAAGTACATGCTGGACCCCGTGCCGCGCTTGGTCGCCCGGGCCAACTCGGCGCTCCAAACGCTCGAGCGCTACAAGCTGCGCATGGACACGGTCGCGACGACCCTGTCGGCCCTGGAGGTCGAGGACCTGGTCACTGTCCGCGACGTGGCCACGTTGCTCCAACGGGCCGAGATGGTCCGCCGGATCGCCGAGGAGATCGAGGGCTACGTCGTCGAGCTCGGCGTCGATGGCCGGCTGATCATCCTGCAGCTCGAGGAAGTCATGGCCGGCGTCGATGACGACCGCCGCAGCTTGTTCCGCGACTACAGCCGGGTCCCGACCGGCGTCCACGCCGACGAGGCGATCGCCCGACTGGGCCACCTGTCGACCGAGCGGCTGCTGGACCTCAAGGAGGTCGCCTACATCTTGGATCCGGCCGGCACCGACGGGCAGCTCGACGCCGGGGTCCAGCCTCGGGGGTACCGGCTCCTCTCGAAGATTCCCCGCCTTCCCGAGAGTGTGCTGTCCCACATCGTGGAGCACTTTGGGAGCCTGCACAAGATCATGGGTGCCACCCTCGAAGACCTCGACGATGTCGAGGGAGTGGGGGCGACTCGGGCCAAGGCGATCCGGGAGGGCCTCGCCCGACTGGTCGAGAACACCGTCCTCGACCGCTACAACTGACGTGCGCGTCGCCCTGCCGTCGGGTACCCAAGCCGAACTTGCCGTCCCGACCTCAACACCAAGGCGCGGACTGGTCCTGGTTCCCGATGTGATGGGCCTCCGACCCCTGTTCGACGACATGGTCGCCCGTTTGGCCGCCGACCACGGGTGGGCGGTCTGCGCGCCCGAACCGTTCCCGGGCCACGAGGACTTCACGCTCGACCAACGGTTCGGCCACATGCCGAACGTGACCGACGACGAGCGGCTCGGCGACCTCCTGGCCTGTGCGGATGTGCTCGAACGCCAAGGCGGCGTCGAGCGGATCGGTATCCTCGGGTTCTGCATGGGTGCCATGTACGCCTTGAAGGCGGCGGGGACCGGCCGTTTCGATCGGGCAGTGGCGTTCTACGGCATGATCACCGTGCCCGATGCCTGGAAGGGCGACGGACATGGTGAGCCCCTGGAATGGTTGTCCAAACCGTCGCCCACCAAGGTCCTGGCGATCGTGGGCGGCCGCGACACCATGACCCCGCCCGACGACGTGGCGGCGTTGCGGACGCTCGCCGACAGAATCGAGATCGCCTTCTATCCCGAGGCCGAACACGGCTTCGTGCATGATCCCAGTCGGCCCTCGCACCGGCCCGACGACGCCGCCGACGCCTGGTCCCAGGCGATCAGCTTCCTGTCGTAAGGGAGGTCAGCGGGCCCGGCGGGCCAGTTGGGCTCGGTCGGCGATGCGGTAGTGACGGTCCACTTGGTCCAGCCACCCGAGCCGGATGAAGGCCGAGATCGCCTTGTTGACCCGCTCCCGTGACGCGCCGACCAGGCCGGCCAACTCCTCCTGGGTGATGGGAAGGGCGAACGTGTCGGAATCGCCCGCCAGCTCGAGCAGCCGCTTGGCGGTCCGCCCCGTCACATCCAGGAACACCGAGTCGGCGAGCGCAGCGTCGGTCGATCGCAGCCGCCGGGACAACGTGGCGACCACGGTCCACAGCAGCGCCGGACGTTGTTCCAACACCGCCCGGACCGCGGGGTACGGGATGTACAACAGGTCCGAGGTCTCCAGCGCCCGAGCCTGAGCCGAGCGGGCACCCCCGTCGAAGAGCGGCATGTCACCGAACAGGTCGCCCGCTTCCATGAGCGCCAGTACCGACTCCCGTCCGTCGGGTGACTGCAGGGTGATCGCCACCCGCCCCGCCAACACGCCGTACAGCGCCTCGGCCGGTTCACCCTGATCGAACAGAACCTCGTTGCGGCTCAAGTGGACGGTATGGGCGTCGGCCACGATGCGCGTCAGCTCGTCCGCCTCGAGAAAGCCGAACAACTCGGACTGGGCCAACAGCGCCGTGTTGTCCATGCCCGCGGCAGGCTACTTCTCCATGAAATCCATGTTTCGGCCGGTCCCGAGACCCCTATGGTCGGACGGCGCGTTGGGGTTGGCCCGCGACCTGTTTTACCCGTACCCTGGGAGGCACCCCCGCTCGTACCGTTCCTGGGAGCTCTATGCCATTCGACGTCGGTGACAAGGTTGTCTACCCCCACCACGGGGCGGCTGTGGTCGAGCGCCGGGAGCTGAAAGAAGTCTTCGGGGAGACTCGTGAGTACCTCGTTCTCCGACTGGCCTACGGCGACCTCACCTTGATGGTGCCGACCGACAACACCGACGAGGTCGGGTTGCGTGAGGTGATCAACGACGAGGAGGTCGAGGAGGTCTTCGCCGTCCTTCGCAAGAAGGAGGCCCGGATGCCGACCAACTGGTCCCGGCGCTACAAGAACCACGTCGAGAAGCTGAAGTCAGGCGATATCTACCAGGTCGCCGAAGTCGTCCGGAACCTGTCGATCCGCGACAAGGACAAGGGTCTTTCGGCGGGCGAGAAGCGAATGCTCAACCGGGCTCGCCAGATCCTGGTGTCCGAGTTGACCTTCGCCATTGGCGTCAGTGAGGCCGAGGCCGAAAAGAAGCTCAACGACGCCCTGCCGTAAGTCGCAGAGCCATCCGTCGCTCAGCGGCGGCGACACGGCATGACGCGCGGCGCCGGCGCCGGCGGGGGCACAGGCGGCGGTCGGCGGCGGGGTGCGCCCACCTCGAAAGGAACCGGGGCCCGGGGGCAACCAACTCCTCGCATGCGGACCGGTGACGGACGGGGACAGGGCGGTCAGGGGCGACGCCAACGAGACTCCGTTCCTGGTGCCGCGCGGTCGCCGCGCCCGACCGAAACGCGCCGTGGTCGCTCCGAGACACCCGAGTTGGGCGGTGAACAGGTGGAGGGTCGCCACGCCGTCCGGGAACTCCTGGCGGCCCGCCGACGCCCCGTGCGCGAGGTCTGGCTGGCCGACGGACTCGACCCGGCGCCCATCCTCGACGACATCGCCCGCCTGGCCGCGGCGGCCTCGGTGCCCGTACGAATCGTCAACAACGCCCGGTTGCGCCAGGTCGCCAGCACCGAGGCCCCCCAAGGGGTGCTGGCGTTCGCCGCCCCGCTCCCCGAAGCCGACCTCGATGACCTGGCGCAGGACCGTCCCGGCGGGCGAGCACCGTTCCTGGTGGTGGTCGACGGGCTGACCGATCCGCACAACCTGGGAGCCCTGCTGCGCACGGCCCAATGTGCCGGGGCGACCGGGGCGGTGTTGCCTCGTCATCGCTCGGCCCATGTCACCGCCACCGTGGCCAAGGCGGCCGCAGGGGCCATCGAATACCTCCCGATCGCGGTGGTGCCCGGGATCCCGTCGGCGCTCGCTCGACTGGCGGACGCGGGCGTGTGGACGGTCGGCCTGGACGCCGAAGCGCCGACGCCACTGTGGAGCCTGTCCGTCGCCACCGAACCGATCGCCCTCGTTGTCGGGGCCGAGGGAGCCGGTTTGTCCCGCCTGGCCAAGGCTCGATGTCAGCTCCTGGTGGCCATCCCTCAGGCCGGGCCGATCGCCTCGCTGAACGTGGCCGCGGCGGGCGCGCTGGCCTGTTTCGAGGTCAGCCGGGCCCGGCCGAGTGCCTCAACTGACTGTTGACACCCTGTCTCGGCCCGGCTAAAAGTAAGCCGTTCCTCGCGTCATATCGGGCCTGCACACCATACACCATCGCCTTCTAGAGGTCTTCATGCCTTCTCGGACAGAGAGTTCCTTGCTCGCGGATCTTGAGGACGAGGACTTGGCGGCCCGATTCCAGCAAGGCGACCTGGATGCCCTCAATGTGTTGATTGGACGCTATCGGCGCTTTGCCCGCTCGAAAGGGCGGAGGTATTTCCTGGTGGGCGCCGACGCCGACGACATCGAACAAGAGGGAATGATCGGGTTGTACAAGGCGGCACGGGACTACCTGCCCGACCGGCACACGTCATTCCGGGCCTTCGCCGAACTCTGCGTGACTCGCCAGGTGCTCTCGGCCATCAAGGCCGCCACCCGCCAGAAGCATCAGCCTCTGAACCAATACGTTTCCATCTCCGGGTTCAAGGGCGGGGAGACGGGCGACCGGTCGGTCGAGGCCCTGCTCGACCACCGTCGGGCTTGTGACCCGGCGGACACAATCGTGTCGCGCGAACGGATGGACGACGTGCGCCAGTCGGTGGCCGACACCCTGTCGGGCCTCGAAGTCGACGTGTTGCGCCTCTACGTGGAGGGCGAGTCGTATCAGGAGATTGGTGACCGTCTCGGTCGCCACGTGAAGTCGATCGACAACGCCCTGCAGCGAATCAAACGAAAGCTCGACCCGCATCTCACCGCCGACCGACCGATGGCGCGGAGTCTCCTCGTCGGTTAGTCCGGCGGCGTCGATGGCTGAGCCCGCACCGACCGTCCAGCGTCCCGAACTGGACGAGGGAGATCCCTCCGACATGGCGCACTACGCCCGCAACGACGAGTTGGCGGCGGCCCGCCGTGAGGGCCGAGCCGTGAAAGCGCTGTGCGGAACGCTCTTCCGGCCTCACGCCGACCCGAGCAAGCTCCCGATCTGCGTGGTGTGCGAGGACCTGGCAGCCGCCTGGCGCCGCTGATCCGACAGGGCGTCGAGGAACGCGCGGTCTGCTAACCGATGGGCTGGCGACCGAGGTCGGTGATCGTGGCGCCCGTCGCCTCGGCCAGCTGCCGGGGATGGACGGGGAAGTTGACGTGCGGAGTGCCCGCCGCCGCCCACACCTCGTCGTGGTCGAGCAGGCCAAGGTCGACGAAGACGGGAAACGCGCGGGAGTGGCCAAATGGCGGCACGCCGCCCACGGGAAAGCCCGTCACCGCCCGGACCAAATCGGCGTCGGGGCGGCGCGTCACGGTCCCGCCCGCGGCCGCGGCCAGCTTCTTCTCGTCGAGCTGGCGGTCACCACCGACAAGGGCGAGAACAGGCCGGTCGTCGACGGTGAAGACCAAAGACTTCACGATCTGACCCACGTGAACGCCAATGGCCTCCGCCGCTTCGGCCGCCGTCCGGGTGCTCTGGGTGAACTCCCTCGGCTGCACGTCGATGCCGATGATGCGTCCCGCCTCGATGACCGCCGCCACGTTCCGATGCATCGGCCGGTGAGGCTACATCCACTTTGTCGAGCCGGTGACCGACGGTTACGCTCATTCATGGTCAGGCGTGCAGCGGCGTCGGTCCTGGCCACGGTGCTCATCACGAGTTGCGCCGCAAGCGGCCACCCGAAGTCGGTCGCAACGCTGGCGACCACAACGACCACCGTCGCGACCACGTCGAGTAGTTCTCAATCGACCCTGTCGGTGCCTCAAACCCGGCCCAGCACGTCGGTCGCCGCGACAACCTCCACCACTGCCGTGCGGACCACCACCACAACCGTACGGCCCACCACGACCTCGCCGGCGCTGGCCTTCGCGACACTTGTCCGGACACTCCAGAGCCGAGTGCGCAGCGACGGCACCACCGACGCCGTCGTCACGTGCCGGAGGCCTCGCCCTCTCTATGCCGGGCAACTGGTTGGTTGCCGGTTGGATTCGCAGAGCCTCGGCTCGGCCGCCATATTCGTTCAAATTCACAACACCGGCGGCACGCAGTTCGACTACCAGGTTGCGGGCACCGGTTTTCCGTGCAGCGACTTCCCAGCCGCCGATCAGCAGCAGGCATTGATCGATGCCGGGTTCCCGTGCAGCTGAGAGCTGTCAGCGACGTCGACGTCGACGGCGACTGCGGCGACCTCGACTGCGGCGACCTCGACGACGACGACGAGCCCGAGGTGGGACTCGAACCCACGACCTGACGCTTACAAGGCGCCTGCTCTGGCCGAACTGAGCTACTCGGGCGGGATACTGCGGTGCTGGCCATGCAGAGTCCGTCGTCAACGAGGGCGCAAGCCGAGCACGGCGTCCAGACAAGATAACCCGAGCTTCCCTGAGCCGACCGACCAACCGGTGGACGCCACCCCTTCCGAACTTGGGGCAAAAGGTGACGATCCGTCTAGTCTCTACCCCTTGTGACTGCGGGCAGCCTTACAGCCACGATGACGCCTTGACGCCGCCACTCCGGTTGACCGGCCGAACGCGGCCCCTCGCGCTGGCTGCGATCCTTGCCGCCACCACGGCGTTCGCGGGCTGCAGCCGCGCCAGCTCGAACAGCGGCCCGGCGGCGCTGCCGATCGCCACCATCAGCCAGCGCTACCGGGCGGCCGTCGATCCCGCCAACGGCGCCCTCGCAGCGATGTTGAAACGGGCGCTGGCGTACGCCGGTGGGTCGACCGCCGACCTCGACTCGGCTGTGCCGCCGACCGCGACCGGCCTGAAGAGCGCCGCCCGTCTGTTGCGGGGCATCGGGGCGCCAGAACCGCTCCATCGCGACATCGTCGACGTCATGAACTCGATGAACACCCTGGTTGACGATCTGAACGCGCTGGGCCGAGCCAAGGGCAACGATGTTCAGCCTGGTATCGCCCACCTCGTCGCCGACGCCGGCCGCGAATCGGCCGCCGACACGCTGGTTCGACTGGCGATCACGCAGTTGACGTCGCCGACGACGCTGCCCGCCGAGCCGCTCGTGACGAGCACGACGCTTCCGCCGATCACGGCGTCGACGACCTCGCCCCGCCGCACCACGACGACGCGGCCCAGGACGTCGACATCAACCGCGACTGGCGGCACGTCCACGACCGCCGCCCACACGACGACCACCAGGCGGGCCACGACGACAACCAAGCCCCGAACTCCGTGACCGTCGAGCTGACTCTGCCCAAGGGCCACCCGGTCATGGGGTCTCGAAGACCCACTTGGTCGGTGAGCCCGCGAAGTCGTCGGTAGTCAGTCCGAACGCCGAGCGCGCGACGATCCGGAACGACGAGTTCACCTCCGGGTCGAGCAGCTCCGGTCCGTACTCGGTCGAGTACTTGGCATTCTCGGCCGCCAGCACCTCGGCCAGCTGCTGCCGATCGACGATCAGCTCGGCGCAGCCCTCGAGGATCACCGGCTCTCGTGCCTGGTCGGTCGTGATCACGCAGGGCGGATTGGCCTGCAGATTCCGTGCCTTGCGGGACTGGCGACTGCTACTGAACCACAGGCAGTCGTCCAGCCATACGGCCCAAACCGGCATCACGTGGGGCCGGCCGTCCGGCCAGACGCTGGCCAGCCAGTAGTCGTGCGAATCGCGTAGCCGCTCCTCGGCCCAGCTCCACGGCAGGAGGCCCGTGCCTTCCGGGCCGGGCAACATTCCGTAGCCCGGCATGTACGGCCGCGCTGCCCGGGGCTCTCGCCTGGCCATGCCACCGTCCATGGTATTTCCCGCCTGCGCCACGCGGCGGGCAAAGTGGCGGCCATGCCCGGCGGCACCCCCCAATCCGAGGATGCTTGATCCGGCCGCCTCAGGGTGGCAGGGTGACTCAGTGGGATTGTCCGAGCGTGAGCGCGCCATCATCGACTTCGAGCGCAGCTGGTGGACCGAGGCCGGTCCCAAGGAGGTCGCGATCCGGACCCGCTTCGAGCTCTCGGCGACGCGCTACTACCAGCTCCTCGGGGCGTTGATCGACTCGGCCGACGCCGCGGAGTACGACCCGCTGGTGGTGCGACGCCTGCGCCGGGTCCGGGACCGCCGCCGTCGGGCGCGATACGAGGGGCGCTCGGCCGGAGAGCCACCGGTCCGGTGAGCCCCGGGTCCCACGCGGCCGACGACGGTTCTTTCCCGCGGTCGGCCGGAATCCAAGCCGGACGAGCCGCCATTCTGATCGCCGTCGCGGTCCTCATCGGGGTGCTGCTCCTCCACCGCACCCCAGGCGGCGGGGGCGTCGTGCCGGTCCAGGTCGAGGGCACGAGCACCACGTCGCCCCTCGACCAGATCACCACGACGGTGAAGCCCGGGACTGGGACCGCGACCACCAGGCCCACGGCCACGACCAACACCAGCACCGTGCGGGCGCCCCAGGACATCAAGGCGCTCGTTGCCAACGGCACCGCCACGCCGGGCCTCGCGGGCAAGGTGAGCAACGTCGTGCACGCCAAGGGCTACAACACCCTGGCCAGCACCAACTCGACTCAGAAGCCGGCCACCTCCATCATCTACTTCCAGCCCAGCTACAGCGCCGACGCGGCGGCTCTGGCGGGCAAGCTCAACCTCCCGGCCAGCGCCGTCCTGGCCATGCCGCAGCCGCCTCCGGTGGCCAACCTCAACGGGGCCAACATCCTCATCGTCGTGGGCCCCGACCTGGCCAACGTGGCCAGCACCACGTCGTCCACCTAGCCACCTCGGCGTGACCGGCGAGGACGAGGGGCTGGCGCCGCGGCTGGCGGCGTGGCTGGCGGCGCCCGAACGGGCGGGGGTACTCACCGATTTCGACGGCACCCTCTCGCCGATCGTCGACGACCCGGAGGCGGCCCAGCCGCTGCCGGGTGCAGTCGACCTCCTCGCCCGATTGGCGGGGCGCTACCGCACGGTGGCCGTCGTATCCGGCCGGCCCGTCGCCTACCTGCTCGACCGGCTGGGGCCGCTCCCGGGCGTCACCATGGTCGGTCTGTACGGTCTGGAGAAAAGGGAGGGGGGCGGCATAGAGGTCCTCCCGGAGGTCCGCCGGTGGCGCGAGACCGTCGACGCCGTGGCGGCGGCCTCGGAAACGGCGGCTCCCGCCGGGATCTACGTGGAACGCAAGGGCCTCGCCGTGGGCCTGCACTACCGCCAGGCCCCCGAGGCCGCCAGCTGGGTTCTGGCCTGGGCCGTCGATCAGGCCGGCCGCACGGGCCTGGTCGTCCATCACGGCAAGATGTCCCTGGAACTGGTCCCGCCGGTTCCGACCGACAAGGGCCTCGTCGTGGCCGCCCTGGCCGAAGGGCTGGATGCAGCCTGCTACGTCGGCGATGACGTCGGGGACCTGCCCGCGTTCGCCGCCTTGGCCGACCTGCGAAACCAGGGCGTCGCCACGTTGGCCGTGGCCGTCCGCAGTGGCGAGGAGCCGCCGGAGCTCGTCGAGCAGGCCGACCTCGTCGTCGACGGGGCCGAGGGCGCCATGGCCTTCCTGCGGCGCCTGGCGCGGTAACCGCCGCCTGCGGCTCTAGCTCTCCGGTTGGCGGGCCCGGCCCAGCTGGTCGGCAAACCAATCCATCGGCGTCCGGGCGGACGCCATCTTCTTGAGGGACTGGGCCCGCGTCGCCCGCTCGTCGGAGGGCATGGACAGCGCGGTTGCCAGGGCTTCGGCGGTGCCGGCCACGTCGAAGGGGTGAGCCTCGACGGCGTAGCAGCTCAACTCGTCCCACGCCCCGGCGCCGGGCGACAGCACCAGCACCCCGTTGCGCTCGTTGACGAGCGGGCCTTCCTTCGCCACCAGGTTGAGGCCGTCACGTATCGGATTGACCACCAGGACGTCGTAGCGGCGGAGGGCGGCAACCGACCGCGGGTAGTTGTCCGCCAAGTCGAGCAGGATCGGGGTCCAATCCTTCGTCGCCCATTTGGCGTTGATTGCCCGCACGACCGCCTCGAGTTCCTGGCGGTACCCGAGGTAGTCGGCCAGGCTCTCGCGTGACGGGTACACGAACGCCCCGAAGATCACCCGACCCCGCCATTCC
Organism: Acidimicrobiaceae bacterium; assembly: GCA_030838045.1. Taxonomy (GTDB): domain Bacteria; phylum Actinomycetota; class Acidimicrobiia; order Acidimicrobiales; family Palsa-688; genus JALYXV01. Next base: position 27,763 of record JAUTXN010000168.1, on the reverse strand, counting down.
GGTTGGCTCGCCAACAGGTCGTCGAAGGCGTGGAAGCCCCGGAGCAAGTTCTTCGACAGTTCGATCCGATCGGCCCGCACGATGAAGCGGCGGTCACCGATCACCTCGTCGAGCAGGCGCAACTCGGCCTGGCATCCGGCCGAGGCGGCCACCTCCGCCACCCCCGCGGCATCGGCCGCCGCCGGAGAGACGAATACCTCCGGCACCGCGAGCCTGCGTTCCCGGCAGCAGGCTTCGAACGCCGCCGCCCAACGGTGCGAGTGGAAGCCACACGCGCCCGTCCCCCCCAAACCGGTCAGCAGGGTGTCGGCCACCTCACCGGGAAGCACATCCAACTCGCTCGGATGGCAGAACGGGGTGTGGATGAAGATGCTGCTGCGGACGTCGGGCCGCAGCCGCCGCAACTCGGCTCCGACAAGCGCCAACTGGTAGTCGTTGATGAGCACCGTGGCACCCGGGGCCAACTCGGCCGCCGCCGCTTCGGCGAACAACCGGTTGACGGTCACGAACGCCCGCCACGCCTCCCACCAGTAGCGGTCGAAACGGGGCCGGCGAGGCAGGTCCCACATTCCGTGCAGGAGGAACCACAACGTCTGATTGGCGATCACGTCGTAGTACTGGCGGAACAAGGGCGGGTCGATCGTGAGCGTGCGCAGCCGGTAACCCTCGACAACCACCTCACCGGTGCCGGTCGCCGCCCGGTCGGCGTCGCTGAGCGCGGTCGAGAGCCACAACGCGTCGTGCTCGATCACCCCGGGGCCGAGCACCGCCACCATGCCCCCGCTGGCCCGCTTGGCGTGCAGATTCCCTTCCGGATCGAAGGCGAACGACACCGGACCGCGGTTCGACACGACCGCCAGTTGGGTCTCTCCGGAGCGAGGCATTGCCACAAGAACCATAACCAGCCCTCCAGATGGCTTCGTCACCGGCCCGGGGCCCCAGGATGCGAGGGCGCGACGGGCAGGGCACCATTGAGGTGATGCCGCACGTCGTTGCCGCCCCGGACAAGTTCCGGGGCACCGCGACCGCACGGCTGGTTGCTGCCGCGGTGGCGCATGCCGCCCGGGCGGCCGGATGGAGCTGCGACCAGGCGCCGATCGCCGACGGCGGCGAAGGGCTGCTCGACGTGGTGGCAGGCCGGATGCGCCGCAGCGACGTGCGCGATCCCCTCGGCCGCATCGTGAGTGCGCAGTGGAAGATCGACGGTACGACGGCAGTGGTCGAGATGGCTCAGGCATCGGGCTTGACCCTCGTCGGGGGACCGGCGGGCAACGACCCCGTGGCGGCCGACACCGCCGGCACGGGTCAGCTGATCGCGGCCGCGGTCAAGGAAGGGGCCAAACGCGTCGTGGTGGGCGTCGGCGGTTCGGCCACGACCGACGGGGGCCTCGCGGCATTGCGCGCCCTGGAGCCGCACAGCCGGCTGCACGGCGTCCACCTGGTCGTCGCCTGCGATGTGCAGACCCGCTTTCTCGACGCCGCGGCCACCTTTTCCCCCCAAAAAGGCGCCACGCCGACCCAGGTCGAGTTGCTCGCCCGGCGCCTCGACCGCCTGGCCCTGCTCTACCAGGAGCAGTACGGCGTGGACGTCCGGCCGTTGCCCGGCGGGGGCGCGGCGGGCGGGCTGGCGGGCGGCCTGGCGGCGATCGGGGCGGAACTGGTGGCCGGGTTCGAGGTCGTCGCCGACGCTGTCGACCTGGCGGAGCGCATGGAGGGTGCCGACCTCGTCGTGACGGGCGAAGGGTTGCTCGACGAGCAGTCGTTCCACGGCAAGGCGGTGGGCGGCGTGCTGGAGCTGGCCCGGGAGCTCGAGGTGCCCGTCATGGTGGTGGCGGGCGACATCGACTGGGAGGGGGTGGGCGACGTGCCGGCCCCGTGCGTTTCACTCGTCGAGCGTTTCGGGCGGCAGCGGGCGATGGAGGACACGCTGGCCTGCGTCGGCGAGGTGGTCTCGGAGTTCCTGGCCCGTGCTTAGGCGGTCTTGCGCTGTGCGGCTTCCACGGCCACCGACGCCAGCGCAGGACGCTCGGAAAGGGTGATCGTGACCGCCTCCTCGCCTGGGCGGACCAATCGGGACTGCCAGGGCACGAGGTTGGTCATCTGAGGCGCCAGGCCCGCCCGGCTGAGTGCCACCTGGACGACGGCCAGGGCCTGCGGCCCGAGATCCGACAACGGGCGGTTGCGGTGGATCCGCTCGCCCAGGTCGCACTGGGCCATGGCGGCCACGCCCCAGCGTTCGGCCACGTCGATCACCAGTCCCAGGTCGACGCCGTAACCGTCCACGAAGGGGACCTCCTCGAACACCTCCCGCCGGGCGGCGTACTCGCCCGCCAGGGGCTGGGTCATCGCTGCCAGATGGGGCAACAAGGCGGCGATCAGCGGACGGGCCACCAGCTCGGTCACCCGGCCGCCCTCGGCGGGACGACCGTCGAGCGGGCGTTCGTAGAAGCCCTTCACGAACACCACGTCATCGCGGCACAGGAGCGGCCCCAACAGGCCGGTGATGAAATGCGGGGCGAACTGGCGGATGTCGGCGTCGCAGAACACGACGAGGTCGCCGTTCGACACGTGCACCGCCTTCCACATCGCCTGGCCCTTGCCGCCCGGGCTCGCCTGGCCCTTGCCGCCCGGGCTCGCCGTGCCGCCGGGGCTCCCGGCGCTCGGGCCCCCGCTGCTCGGGTCCGGCGTGATCGCCGACGCCGCCACGACGTCAGCGCCCGCGGCGCGGGCGACGGCCGCGGTGGCATCGGTCGAGCCGTCGTCGACCACGATCAGTTCGTCGACCAATGGCGCCTGCACCATCAGCGCGGTGCGGATCGCCTTCACCACCTGGCCGACGGTCGCCGCTTCGTTGCGGGCCGGAAGGCACACCGAGATCGTCCGCCCCCGCTTGGCCTCGATCAGCCGGGCCAGGGGAAATTCACGATGATCGAAGGAACGAAGCATCGTTCGCAGCTTGCCACGTCCCCAGATCAACCCGAACCGGGGCATTCGCCGCGGGATCTGCGTTGACGGGAGCGGCCTGCATGAGCCACGATAGGAGTTGCCATCATCCAGAGCGGTCGAGGGTTCGGGCCCGACGACGCCGCGGCAACCAGCACCGGCAGATTGCCGGTGTCCAGGTGCCAATGCCCGGTTCGATGAGGAGGACCGTTGCCATTCGTCCAAGGACTTCGCTGTCGGGAGTGTTCGCGCCCTTATCCGGCTGAGGCGCTGCATGTCTGCGAGTGGTGCTTCGGCCCCCTCGAAGTGGTCTACGACTACGAGGCCATCGCCGCCGTGATCACCCCCGAGCGCATCGCCGCCGGGCCCCAGACCATCTGGCGCTACGCCGACCTTCTCCCCGCGTCGCCGCTCGGCGCGGTCGACCTGGGGGCCGGTTTCACGCCCCTGGTGCGCGCCGACCGCCTGGCCGCCGAGCTCGGCCTGGGCGAGCTGTGGATCAAGAACGACACCGTGAACCCCACCGGTTCGTTCAAGGACCGGGTGGTGTCGGTCGCCCTGACCAAGGCCCGGGAACTGGGCTTCAAGGTGGCGTCGTGCGCCTCCACCGGCAACCTGGCCAACTCCGTTGCCGCCCACGCCGCCCGCGCCGGCATGCACTCGGTGGTGTTCATCCCCTCCGACCTGGAGCCGGCCAAGGTGATCATGACCTCGGTCTTCGGCGGCCAGGTCGTGGCCGTCGACGGCAGCTACGACGACGTAAACCGCCTGTGCGCCGAGCTGGCGGGCGACTACCAGGACTGGGCGTTCGTCAACATCAACATCCGGACGTACTACGCCGAGGGTTCCAAGACCCTGGCGTACGAGGTGGCGGAGCAGCTGGGCTGGCACGCCCCCGACCACGTCGTCGTGCCCGTCGGCTCGGGAAGCCAGCTGTGCAAGATCGCCAAAGGCTTTGACGAGCTGGAGAAAGTGGGGCTCATCCCGGCGGGCGGTGGTCCCGGCGGTGCGGGACGGGTGCGGCTGTCGGGGGCGCAGGCCGACGGTTGCTCGCCCGTCGCAACCGCCTTCGCCTCCGGCGCCGACCACGTCCGGCCCGTCAAGCCCACGACCATCGCCAAGTCGATCGCCATCGGCAACCCGGCCGACGGTATCTACGCCCTCGACCTGGTCCGCGACTCGGGGGGCGCAGTGGCATCGGCCAGCGATGCCGAGATCGTCGAGGCCATCGGGCTCCTGGCCCGCACCGAGGGGATCTTCGCCGAGACGGCGGCGGGCGCCACCATCGCGGTGCTGGCCAAGCTGGCGGCGTCGGGCGTCATCCGCCCCGATGAGCAGGTCGTCGCCTACGTGACCGGCAACGGTCTGAAGACCCTCGACGCGGTGGCACCGGGGTGCGGTCCCACCATCACCATTCCTCCCTCCATGGAAGCCTTCGTGGCGGCCGGCCTGAAAGGTTTCGATCAATGACGGATCCGCTGCCCGTGCCCGTGCAAGCCCGAGTGAAGGTGCGGATCCCATCGCAGCTGCGTCCCCTGTCGGCCGGCGCCAGCGAGGTGGGCGTCGACGGGGGCACCGTAGCCGACGTGCTGGCCGCTCTCGAATCGGCCCATCCGGGCTTCCGGGATCGCCTGTTCGACGATTCCGGCGCCCTGCGCCGCTTCGTCAACGTGTTTGTCGCCGACGAGGACGTCCGCTTCCTTCAGGGCCTGGCAACACCGGTGGCCGAGGGCAGCACGATCTCCATCGTCCCCGCCGTCGCCGGGGGGTAATCCTCGGGCTTGATCGGGCCCGCCTGGTTGCGTTTGGCCGCCCGAGGCGGTTAACTGTTAGCACTCAGACATCGAGAGTGCTAACCGTTCGCCAACGGAGGGAACAAGACAGCATGGCCAAGCTGATTGCATATGACGAGACCGCCCGCCGGGCCCTCGAGCGTGGGATGAACCAGCTCGCGGACGCGGTGCGGGTAACCCTCGGCCCCAAGGGCCGCAATGTCGTGCTCGAGCGCAAGTGGGGTTCGCCCACGATCACCAACGACGGCGTGTCCATCGCCAAGGAGATCGAGCTCGAGGACCCGTACGAGAAGATCGGCGCCGAGCTGGTCAAGGAAGTCGCCAAGAAGACCGACGACGTGGCCGGCGACGGCACCACGACCGCCACCGTGCTGGCCTGGGCCATGGTCCGCGAGGGCCTGCGCAACGTGGCCGCCGGGGCCAACCCGATGGGCCTGAAGCGGGGCATCGAGGAGGCCGTCGAGGCCGCCGTTGCCAGCTTGAAGGACATCTCCCGCGAGACCGAGACCAAGGAGCAGATCGCCCAGGTCGCATCCATCTCCGCCGCTGACGAGGAGATCGGCGGGATGATCTCCGAGGCCATCGACAAGGTCGGCAAGGACGGCGTCATCACCGTCGAGGAGTCGCAGACCTTCGGCATGGAGATGGAACTGGTTGAGGGCATGCGCTTCGACAAGGGTTATATCTCCCCGTACTTCGTGACCGACGCCGACCGGATGGAAGCGGTCCTCGACGACCCCTACATCCTGTTCGCATCCTCCAAGATCTCCGCCGTTCGGGACCTGCTCCCGATCCTGGAGAAGGTCATGCAGAGCGCCCGGCCGTTGTTCATCATCGCCGAGGACATCGAGGGCGAGGCGCTGGCGACGCTGGTCGTCAACAAGATTCGGGGCACGTTCAAGAGCGCTGCGGTCAAGGCGCCGGGCTTCGGTGAGCGCCGCAAGGCCATGCTCACCGACATGGCCATCCTGACCGGCGGCCAGGTCATCAGCGAAGAGGTGGGCCTCAAGCTGGAGAACGTGACGCTCGACCTTTTGGGCCGGGCCCGCAAGGTCGTGGTGACCAAGGACGAGACCACCATCATCGAAGGTGGCGGCGCGGAAGATGACATCAAGGGCCGGGTCAACCAGATCAAGGCCGAGATGGACCACACCGACTCGGACTACGACCTCGAGAAGCTCCAGGAGCGCCTGGCCAAGCTGTCGGGCGGTGTCGCGGTGATCAAGGTCGGCGCAGCCACCGAGGTTGAGCTGAAGGAGAAGAAGCACCGCATCGAGGACGCCGTGTCGACCACCAAGGCGGCGGTCGAAGAGGGCGTGGTTCCCGGCGGCGGCGTGGCGTTGCTGCGTGCCCAGGCCCGCATCATGGACCGGGCCGAGAAGCTCGAGGGCGACGAGGCCACCGGGGCGCGCATCGTGGCCAAGGCGGTCGAAGAGCCGCTGAAGCAGATCGCGGTCAATGCCGGCATGGAAGGCGGCGTCGTGGTCGAGAAGGTCCGCAACCTCGAAGGGGCGTTCGGTCTGAATGCCGCCACCGGCGACTACGAGGACCTGTTCAAGGCCGGTGTCATCGACGCCGCCAAGGTCACCCGCTCGGCGCTGCAGAACGCCGCGTCGATCGCGGCGCTGTTCCTCACGACCGAAGCGGTCATCGTCGAGAAGCCTTCGGAGGGCGCCTCGGGGATCTCCCCTGGAGGCATGGAGGATTACTAGATCTCGCAATGAGGTCTTCGAGGGAGGGGCGCCCCAAGGGCGCCCCTTCTTCGCGCCGGGCCGACATTCAGGGTGGCCGCGTAGAATCGCTCCTTGTGAGCGAACCGTTGCTGCCGGGCGAGGGCTGGGGAGTCCTGCACCTGTTCTGCAAGGTGAGGTCGGGCGCTGATCCCGAAGCCGTCATGGCCGCGGTGAAATCGGCACAGGCGGCGGACCACCAAGTGGTCGCGTTCTCGGTGTTCGGGCACAAGGCGGACCTCGGCCTGATGGCGCTCGGCCCTGATTGGGTGATCCTGCGGCTGCTGCAGTCGGCCGTGTCGAGCGCCGGGCTCGAGGTCGTCCATTCCTACGTCTCGCTCACCGAGGTGTCGGAGTACGCCAAGGGCATGCCTGAGGAGATGCTCCGCACCCGCCTGTACCCGGTGCTGCCACCGGAGGGCAAGCGGGCGTTCTGCTTCTACCCCATGTCGAAGCGGCGCAGCGAGGGGCACAACTGGTTCGCGCTGCCCTTCGAGGACCGCAAGGGCCTGATGCTCGGCCACGGCAAGGTCGGCCGGACCTTCGCGGGACGGGTCGTGCAGTTGATCACCGGCTCGACCGGTCTCGACGACTACGAGTGGGGTGTGTCGCTGTTCGCGACCGGGCCCGATGACCTGAAGGACGTGGTCTACACCATGCGCTTCGACGAGGCGTCGGCCCACTACGCCGAGTTCGGCCCGTTCTTCACTGGCATCGTGGGACCCATCGAAGACGTCCTGGCCCAGGTCGGCCTGGCGTCGGGCTGATGGTCCTCGGGCTGATGCGCTGATGGGGGATCTGGCGGCGCTGCGCCGCATGCTGCGGGTGCTCGATCGGGTGGTGGTGGCCTTCAGCGGCGGCGCGGATTCTGCGTTCTTGGCCTGGGTGGCCGCCAACACGCTGGGGAATGACCGGGTGCTCGCGGCCACCGCCGTCTCGCCATCGCTGGCGCCGAGCGAACTGGCCGACTGTGAGGCGCTGGCGGGCGAGTGGGGGATGCCGTGGCTTCCGGTCGAGACCCGGGAGTTGGACCGGCCGGAGTATGTGGCCAACGGCGGCGACCGCTGCTACCACTGCAAAGCGGAGCTGCTGGGCGCGCTCGCGCCCCTGGCCGCCGACCGGGGAGCGACGGTGGTGCTCGGTGTCAACCTCGATGACCTGGGCGACCACCGGCCCGGTCAGACCGCTGCGGCCGAACGGGGCGCCCGGTTCCCGCTGGTCGACAGCGGCTTCACCAAATCCGACGTGCGGGAGGAATCTCGCCGGCTGGGCTTGCGGACCTGGGACAAGCCTGCGGGCGCCTGCTTGGCGTCTCGGCTCCCCTACGGGACCGCGGTGACCGTCGGCCGGCTGTCGGCGGTCGCGGTCGCCGAGGAGGGGTTGCGCCGGCTGGGCTTCAGTCAGCTACGGGTGCGCCACTACGGCGACCTGGCCCGCATCGAGCTTCCCCCACCGGATTTGGCGGCCGCGGTCGCCCGCCGGGACGAGCTGGTCGCTGCGGTCCGGGAAGCGGGCTACCGGTACGTGACCCTCGACCTGGAGGGTTTCCGGTCGGGCAACCTCAACCAGGCGCTGTTGTACCCGTGAGCGCCGAGGGCGTGTCCGTGGATGTTGCGGCCTATGCCACCGCCCTGGCCGATGGGATAGAGGTGGCGCTCCCCAGCTGGGTCGAGCGCGTGGTAGCCGAGATCATGACGGCCTGGACCGGATCAGTCCCGCCCGAGGTCGCCGATGCCGCACAGGCGGCGGGCCACGAAGCGGCGGCCATGGTCGGGCCCCGGGTGCGGGCCCTGCTCGAATCCGACATCGACGAGCAGCGCACCACGCCCCTGGCCATCCTGCGAGGTGCCGCGGTGGCCTACCCGAGCGGGGTCCTTCAGGCGGCCGGGGTCCCGCCGGTGGTGCGCGACGCCGCGGCCGAGGAGCTGTTCCCCGACGATGTGTACGACCTGGTCCCGGCGTCGTTCGCCGATGTCGCCCCCGACCTGGCCGACCTCGGGCTGTACTGGGGGGCGTCCAAGGCCTTCGAGCACAAACGACGTCATCAACCGAAAACCAGCGGAGGCAACCGATGAGCGGAACCGTGGCCTATGTACCTGATCTGATGGACCGTTCCAAGGTGTCCTCGGTGGGTCCGGTCACCTTCGTGAGCCGTCCGGCCGACCTCCCCGCAGCGTCGGAGGGCGCGGCCCTGGTCGTGGTCGACCTCAGCCGGCCCGGGGTGCTCGAGGTACTGCCGTCGATCGTCGCTCCGACGATCGGGTTCGGTCGCCACGACGACCGGGAACGGCTGGCCGCGGCCACCGCCGCGGGGTGCGACCGGGTGCTGGCCCGCAGCGCCTTCTTCAGCCAGGTGGCGCAGCTCCTGGCTTCTCCCGCCGCTTAGCGGCCTTTCTTCTTGCCCCGCCGGCTGCGTTTGGAGGGCGGATCGGGCAGCGCCAGCAGGCCGTGGCCGGTGTTGCTCAGGGGCTCGTCCGGGGCCTGGGTCCAGCCGGCCGAGGACACGTTGCGTTTCTCGAAGAACAGGCATCCCTCGGGGCAGGCGAAGGGGTTCTCCTCGTTGGCGTTGATGCGGCAACGCTCGACTGCCTCACCCGTCGGGGTGCTGCGCTTCAAATAGTGGCGACAGTCGTCCCGGACGGCCATGGCTCCATCATCGCATGCTCCCTGGACGCGATCGTGGCGAGCGGTACGGGGGTCCCGGACTTGTTCGCACCATGGCACCTAGGCTGCGCGTATGTCGCATCGGCTGCTCGTCATCGGCGGCGACGCGGGCGGCATGGCAGCCGCTTCGACGGCCCGGCGCCGGGGCGCCGACTTCGAGATCGTGGCGCTGGAGCAGGGCCCGCACACCAGTTACTCGGCGTGCGGGATCCCCTACGTGATCAGCGGCGACGTGTGGGCCCTCGACGAGCTGGTGGTACGGACGCCCCAGCAGTTTCGCGACCAGCTGCGAATCGATGTCCGTACCGGCCACCGGGCCATGGCCATCGACCTCGACCGTCGTACCGTCGAGGTCCGCAATCTGGCCCAGGAGCGGACCTACACGCTGGGCTTCGACATGTTGCACATCGCCACGGGCGCCCGGCCCCGCCGTCCGCCGATCCCCGGCATCGACGGACCGAACGTGTACGGGGTGCAGACCCTCGGCGACGCCGCCCACCTGCTGGAGGCGGTCAAGTCAGGCGCCTGCGACCAGGTGGTGGTCATCGGCGGCGGGTACATCGGCCTCGAGCTGGCCGAAGCCTTCGTGAAGCGCCAGGCGTCAGTCACGGTGGTCGAGCGGTCCGACGAGGTCATGGGCACCCTCGATCCCGACATGGGCGCCGACGTGGCCGTGGCCATGCGCCAGCACGGGATCACGCTGCACACCGGCGAGAAGGTGACCGCCATCGAGCCCGGGGCGGTCATCACCACCGAGCGGACCATCCCCGCCGACCTGGTGATCCTCGGCTTGGGCGTCGAGCCCAACTCCGATCTGGCGGCCGAGGCTGGTATCGACGTCGGCGTCCGCCGCTCGATTGCCGTCGATCGGCGCCAGCGAACCTCGGTCGAGGGGATCTGGGCTGCGGGCGACTGCTGCCAGTCCCAGTCCATCGTCACCGGCCAACCGATCTATGTCGCCTTGGGCACGGTGACCAACAAGCAGGCCATCGTGGCCGGGGTCAACATCGCGGGCGGCTATGCCACCTTCCCGGGGGTCGTGGGCACGGCGATCACCAAGTTGTGCTCGCTCGAGGTGGGCCGCACCGGTGTGAATGAGCGCGAGGCCAAGGCCACGGGCTTCGACTACGTCGTGGCCAAGATCGAGAGCACGACGCGTGCCGGCTATTACCCCGGAGCGGGGACGATCAAGGTGAAGTTGCTGGCCGAGCGGGTGACGGGGCGGATCCTCGGGGGCCAGGTGGTGGGCAACGAGGGGACAGCCAAGCGCATCGACGTCTTGGCCACGGCGATCACAGCGGGGATGTCGGCGGAGGATCTGGTGTACCTCGACTTGTCCTACGCCCCGCCGTTCTCACCGTTGTGGGATCCCGTCCAGCAGGCGGCCCGCCGGGCGCTCAGCATGCAGGAGAACCGCAACTAGCGGGAGCCCGACTTCGTCCCGGGCGGGTTAGCCTCCGAAGCGATGCCCAGCCGGCCGGCCAACGCCCACGATCTCCTCCGGTGGAGCGAGGCCCTGTCCGGGATTGCCCGCACCGGACTGGGGTTCAGCGACAACCTGTACGAGCGGGAACGCTTCGAGGAGGTCCTGAAGGTGGCGGCCGACATCCGGGTGGCGGCCGGGATGGAACTGGAGGCCGAGGTCCTGGTCGAAGAGTGGCTGCGCTCGGTCGGCCGAGGCGTCCCGGGATACGTGACCCCGAAGGTCGCGGTCGGCGCCGTCGTCGGCAACGACGAGGGGCAGATCCTGTTGATCCAACGAGCGGATTCGGGCGTGTGGCTGTACCCGACAGGATGGGCCGATGTCGGCTACTCGGCCTCGGAGGTGGCGGCCAAAGAGGTGTTCGAGGAAACCGGAATCGAGGTGGAGCCGCTGCGGTTGATCGCGGTCCTCGACGGGTTGCGGCTCGGGTTCACAAGCGTCCCGCTGTACTCGCTCGTCTTCCACTGCCGGGCGGTTGGTGGCTCACTCGAACGCCACCCCCTCGAGACCCGCGATGTCGGCTGGTTCTCCGAGGACGCCATGCCGTCGCCCCTGGCGGGGGCGGACCGATGGCGTCCGGCGGCGTTTGCCGCCATCCGGGGCGAGCCCATCGACGTGGTCTTCGACCGTCCCCGCAAGCCGCCGTGGCGGGAGGAGCGGGACAGCCCCGACGCCTGACTCTGGATTTTCCGATTTTGGCGCCGCGTCTGATGGCGTTTTGAGTTCTGTGGGCGTCCTACGGTCGCAGAGCGCTTTAACTCGCCCTCAAAGCCCCAGATGACCATCGAACGTGGCGCAATCCCACCCGTTCAGGGCTGGAGTTGGCGCAGCACCTCTTCGATGATCGAGATTCCCCCCTGGCTGCGTTCCCAGGTGTCGCCGATCGGTCCGTGATCGACCAGGCCCGCGGCGTCGGGCGCCAACCCCAGGGCCGCGGTGGCCGCCGCCGTGAGCGGTGCCGGCTCGACCTCGTCGCCGTAGGCCGGGAACGCCTCAAGGCCGTCCCACAGGCGGTCCAGGGGGGCCGCAGGGTCATCCCCGGAGGCCAGGGCGTAGGCGACCTGTTCGAAGACCTCGCTGGTCCCGACGCCCGGGGGTCGCCGGTACCCGGCCACAGGGTGCAGCCGCCATTCGATGGTGATGTCGTTCGGGCCGTCCGGGCGGAGCCAGACCTGCGAGCCGTTCACGTAGGTGTCGAACGGTTCCCCGAAGCGACGGTCCAAGGCGACGATCAGCGCCGGCGACACTCGCCAGACGCACGTGGGCGTCACGGCGTCACGGCGTCACGGCGGGCTCAGTCGCGGCCGTGGTCGCGCAAGAAGCGCTCGGCCTCGGCCGCCAGGCTGTCGGCGCTCGGCAGGACGAAGTCGGCGGTCGGAGCCTCGGCCGCCAGCCGATCCGAGGCCTCCTCGAGCTGGGCCACGTAGGCCGCCGCGTCATCGTCGTCGGCCACGCGCTCGTCGACCTGCTGGACATAGACCTCGCCCGCGGCCCGCAGTTCGACCGGATCGAGGCGGGTGCCGACCAGGGTCGCAGTCCGTTCGACCAGCGCCAACGCCGCTTTGGGCGAGGTGACCTGGTGGACGTAGTGCGGAACCGACGCCCACAGGCCCACCGACGGTATCCCGGCCCGAATGCAGGCGTCGTGCAACACGCCGACGATGCCGGTCTCGCCCTCGTAGCGGGAGATCTCGAGGCCGAACCGGGTCGCCAGCGACGGTTCGTAGGCCGCACCGGCGACGGGGACCGGTCGGGTGTGGGGCACATCGGCGAGGAGGGCGCCGAGCGTCAGGATCATCTGGGCGCCAACGGCGCTGGCGATCCCGAGCACGCTGTCGCAGAAGCCCCGCCACCGCAGTTGTGGCTCCACGCCGCGCAGGATGACGACATCTCGGCCCGCGCCGGGAATGGGACCGGCGAGCAGCAACGTCTCGGGCCAGTCGATGCTGCGAGTGGCCCCCCCATCGACCATCCGGATGTTGGGCCGGGAGGCGGTGAAGTCGAAGAACTCCTCCGGGTCGATGGTCGCGAAGCGGCGCACCGGCCAACTCTCCGCCAGGTACCGGGCGGCCATCGAGGCAGCGTCACCGGCGTCGCTCCAGCCCTCGAACGCCACGATCATGATCGGTTGTCTCAGCTGGGGACGGTGCTCCCAGCGAACAACCGAGGCAGCGTCAAGACCCATTACGCATGCACGCTACCGGCAGAAGAGGGGAGGGGGGCCGGTGGACAGGGGGGGAGTCAACCGGCCGCTTCCCTCCCACTGGAAATCTACCCTAGCCCCGGCGACTCCAATTCGCACCCCATTTATTGTTAATCGACCGTGAATATCCCCCGCGGCGACCGTCCCGGCGGCGTCTCGGCCGGGGGAGGGAAGGGGCAATTGTCGCTCAGCGTGGTCGAGCGACAGGGCCATGGCCCGGGGATCCGTGGCCGGCGACCCCTAGGCTTGGCCGGTGCCCACGGTGCCGGAAATCGCAGAGGTCAGGGCCGTCAGCGATGAACTCGTGGCCGCGGTCGGCCGCTTGGTCCGTCAACTCTCGTCCTCGTCGCCCCCGCCGACCAGCGCCGAGCTCGAGGCGATCGTGGCGTCACCCGCCACCATCTTGCTCCTCGCCCGCGAGGAAGCCCCAGAGGGGGCCGAGGGTGCCGTGGTCGGGATGCTGACGCTCGCCGTCTTCCGCATCCCGACGGGAGTTCGGGCGTGGATCGAGGATGTGGTCGTCGACCAATCGGCCCGAGGCCAAGGGGTCGGCGAGGCGCTCTCGCGCCGTGCTCTCGACCTGGCGGCGGCCGCTGGGGCCCGGACGGTGGAGCTGACCTCGCGACCATCGCGCCAGGCCGCCAACCGCCTGTACCAACGGCTGGGATTTCAACCCCGTGACACCAACGTCTACCGGTACCAGCACCACGACGCGTAGCAACGGACAGCGACTCCCGCCGACGGCGGTAGCATCCCAGCGGCGCGCACTAGGGGGACACCATGCCCGATTCGATCACGATCACAGACAACCGCACGGGTTCATCGGTCGAAATCCCGATCGTCGACGGTGGCGTTTCGGCTGATCCCTGGCGGAAGCTGCTGCCCGGGATCTGGTTCTCCGATCCCGGTTTCACCACGACCGCCCTCGGCACGAGCGCCATCACCTACCTCGACGGCGAGGAAGGGATCCTGCGTTACCGCGGCTATCCGATCGAACAGCTGGCCAAGAGCTCGACCTACCTCGAGGTCTCCTACCTGCTGATCCACGGGGAGCTGCCCACCCAGGAGCAGTACGACCAGTGGCTGCACGACATCACCTATCACACCTTCATCCACGAGAACGTCCGCAAGCGCTTCCTGGAGGGCTTCCACTACGACGCCCATCCCATGGGGATGCTGGTCTCGGCCATGGGCGCCTTGTCGACGTTCTACCTCGAAGCCAAGGGTGTGGACGACCCCACTGTCCGGGCCAAGCAGATCACCCGGCTGATCGCCAAGATGCCCACCCTTGCGGCCGCCTGCCACCGCTTCAGCGTGGGCATGCCCTTCGTGTATCCCGACAACTCGATGTCGTTCGTCGAGAACTTCCTCTCCATGATGTGGAAGGTGGCCGAGCCCCACTACGCCGCCGACCCGGTCCTGACCCACGCCCTCGACGTGCTGTTCATCCTCCACGCCGACCACGAGCAGAACTGCGGCACGCTGGCCTTGCGCACCGTCGGCTCGGCCCACGCCGACCCCTATTCGGCCTGCGCGGCGGCCTGCGCCGCCCTCTACGGCCCCCGCCACGGTGGTGCCAACGAGGCGGTCATCAAGATGCTGACCGAGATCGGCACCATCGACGCTGTCCCGGACTTCATCAAGGCGGTCAAGGAGGGTCATGGCCGGCTGCAGGGCTTCGGCCACCGGGTGTACAAGAACTACGATCCCCGGGCGACCATCATCAAGAACATCGCGGACGACGTGTTCGAGGTCACGGGTAAGAACCCGCTGCTCGATATCGCCCTCAAGCTGGAGGAGGTGGCGCTCTCCGACGACTACTTCATTTCCCGCAAGCTCTACCCCAACGTCGACTTCTACTCCGGGCTCATCTATCAGGCCATGGGCTTCCCGATCGAGATGTTCACCGTGCTGTTCGCCATCCCCCGCACGACTGGCTGGCTGTCGCACTACGAGGAGCTGATGGTCCAGGACCAGAAGATCTACCGGCCCCGCCAGCTGTGGACCGGTGCCGACGAACGGTCGTACGTGCCGATCGACGCCCGCTCATAGCTGCAGAGCGGCGCCCACTACCCTGGCGCCGTGCGCATCTCTGCTTCTGACCTGCTGGCGTTCACCCATACCTCCCAGGGCAAGAAGCTCATTCGTTACAGCGCCACCTCGATGATCTGCGTGGTCATCAGCACCGCGATCCTGACCTTTCTCGTCGGCGTTCTCCACTGGGGTGCCTTCGGTGCCAGTCTGACCGCCACCGCCATCTCGACCATTCCGTCCTATGAGTTGAACCGCAAGTGGGCTTGGGGGAAGAGCGGCAAGGGCCACGTCTGGAGGGAGGTCGTCCCGTTCTGGACACTGGCCTTCATCGGTTTGGCCTTCTCCACCTGGGCGTCGGTGGAGGCCGAGTCGGTCGCCAAGCACCACCACTTCCCGCACCTCCTGCACACCGTCGTCGTCGACGGGGCCTTCATCGGGGCCTTCGGGGTGCTCTGGGTGGGCAAGTTCGTCATCTTCAACAAGATCCTGTTCGCCCATCACCCGCAAGACCTGACCCCGGCGCTCGACGGACGCACGGGCCTACCGGGTTAACCGCCGGCGGAGCCGACTCACCGTGCGACCGCGAACCGACGAATGGTTGGCGCTGGCTCGCTCGGTCAAGGGCTTCATGCCCGATGACGAGGGTCTGGCGCTGTATCAGGCCGGGCTCGTCGCGGCCCGCGCCCTGACCCCGACGAGGCCGCTGCTGGAGGTCGGCACGTACTGCGGGAAGTCAGCCGTCTACCTGGGGGCGGCGGCCGAAGAATCGGGCACCGTGCTGTTCTCCGTCGACCACCACCGGGGGTCGGAGGAGAACCAAGCGGGCTGGGAACACCACGATCCCGCCGTCGTCGACCGGGCCAGCGGCCGCATGGACACCCTGCCGTGGGCGCGCCGCACCCTCGAGCGCGCCGCCTTGGAGGAGTCGGTCGTGCTCGTCGTCGGTCCCTCCCCCGTCGTGGCGGCGCAGTGGTCGACCCCGCTGGCGTTGCTGTTCATCGACGGCGGCCATGGCGGCGAGGTCGCCTGGGCGGACTACCGGGGGTGGGCGCCGAAGGTCGCGCCCGGCGGCCTGCTTGCGATTCACGATGTGTTCCCCGATCCGGCCGACGGCGGCCGTCCCCCGTATGAACTGTTCTGCGAGGCGGTGGCGTCGGGCCATTTCCAAGACATCCCTGAGCTGTCGTGCGGGAGCCTCCGCGTCGTACGCCGGTCCTCTGAGCCACCCGACGCAACCGAAGCCCCCGGAGCGGACTGGGGGCCTCAGGCGAGCTCGGCGTAGAGCGCGGCCAGGCGTTCACCCATCAACCGCACGTCGAAATCCCGCCGCAGCCGCTCGCGGGCGCGAGCCACGACCGTGGATCGCAGGGCGCCATCGTCGAGCAACCTGACTATTGCCGTGGCTGCCGCCTCTGCATCTGCGAACCGAACGAGGAACCCGGTGACGCCCTGTTCGACGGTGTCGTGGTTTCCGCACACATCGGAGAGGACGACAGGCACCCCCGCCCGCATCGCCTCGAGCGGAACGTACGGTCCGCCTTCGTAGCGCGACAGCAGGACGAAGACGTCGAACTGCGCCATCAGCGCCGCGGCGTCGGGAACGTGGCTGATCTGGTGGAACCGTCCCGCCAGACCCCCGGCGGCGACGGCGCGGTCGACGCGCCTCTGCTGGGGCCCGAGCCCGATCAGCAGGAAGTGCACGCCCGGCCGGCGGCGGGCCACCGCCGCACAGGCCCGGACGAACTCCTCGGGCGCCTTCTGCGCGGCCACCCGGGCAACAGTGGCGACCAGGGGCGTGCCCGGCGGCAGGCCCAACCGAGCTCGCAGGTTGTCCCAATCACCACCCGCGGCGGGCGGCGATTCCAGCTGGATGCCGTTGCGGATGATTGCGACTCGCGACTCGGGCACCAACTTGAGGGCGACCGCCCGCTCGCCCTCGGTGGGCGAGACGGCCACGAGGCGCGCCGTGAGGGGACCGAGCACCCGTTCGAAGGCCACAGCCGGTACCGATGCCATGAGGCCATTGGGCGTGTACGTGGCCGGCAGCCCGGCGGCGCGGGCGGCCAGCCGGCCCACGGCGCCGCCCACGGAACTGTGACCGTGCACGACCTCAGGCCGGACCTCCGAAATCACCCGCCCCACGGCCACGATGGCCCTGGCGTTGGTGGGATGCAGCGGGTTGCGACGCATCTCGATGACGTGCAGGGTGGCGCCCAGCGCCCGCAGCCGCCCTGCGGCCGAAGTGTCGGCCAAGGCGCCCGAGCGGCCTGCGACCCCCTCGTGCTGCGCAAGGGCGACGTGATGCTCGACGCCCGGTGTCGAAGACACGGCGTCGAACAAGTAGCGCACCGTCCCGCCCCGTACCGCCTCCAGGACGTGCAGGACCCTCGTCGGTGCCGGGGAGGTCAGGGGCGCTGGGCCCGCCGACCGGTGTGGTCGGGTGCGGGCGGACCCGGCTGGGCTCGGCGCGAGAGCATGCAGTCGAGGTTGGGCGGGGGCAGCTTGACGATGGCCGGCAGCGTGCGGGCCAGGATGCGGATGTCGAGCCCGAAGCTCCAGTGGTCGACGTAGTCGTTGTCGAACGTGGTGCGCAGCCCGAGTGGGGTCTGGCCCCGCAGCCCGTTGATCTGGGCCCAACCGGTCATCCCCGGCCGCACCCGGTGGCGGTCGTCGTAGCCGTCGATGGCGGGGGCGAAGCGGGCCACGTATCCCACCCGCTCGGGGCGGGGGCCAACGAGCGACATGTCGCCGCGCAGGACGTTGAACAGTTGCGGCAACTCGTCGAGGTCCCAGCGTCGCAGAACCCGCCCGAGGGCCGTCTGGCGGTCGAGCGCGGGCTCGGCCCCCACGCCCCCGTCGGCCAGGCTGTTGAACGCCCAATGGGCGTCGGCCTCACCGTGCTCGTCGGGGGAGCCGAACATCGTTCGGAACTTCAGCAGGGAAAAGACCTCCCCGTGCTTGCCCACGCGGTCCTGCCGGAAGAAGACCCGGTCGCGGTCCTTGAAACGGATGGCCCCGGCGATCAACAGCATCAGTGGAGCGGTAAGCACCAGGAGCGTGAAGGCAGCCGCCACGTCGAGGCCTCGTTTGGCGATGAGGCCGTTGCGGCTCAGACCGATGGGCAGGGGGACGACCGGGAAGCGGCCGACGTGGAACCGGCTGCCGTGGCGGACGATGTCGGCCAGCGGGAGGACCAGGGTGTAGCCCCGCCGGTCGTCAGCCCAGGTGACGAACTCGCGGAACACCGACTCGTCGATCCCGTCGTTGATCAGCAGGACGTGATCGAT
Source organism: Acidimicrobiaceae bacterium (assembly GCA_030838045.1). Taxonomy (GTDB): domain Bacteria; phylum Actinomycetota; class Acidimicrobiia; order Acidimicrobiales; family Palsa-688; genus JALYXV01. Next base: position 9,626 of record JAUTXN010000168.1, on the reverse strand, counting down.
CTCGTTGCGGTCGAGCAGGCTGAAGGCTTGGGCATGGCCGTCTTTGACCGCCTGGCTGTCGGGAAGCGTGGGGGTGTAGCCCGCCGCGAAGCGCAGGCCCACCGACCGGCAGGCGGCCAACTCGGCCGCCAGCTCGCCGACGCGGGCGTTGGTCCCGATCACGAGCGTGGGCCGGAGACCGAGGTCCCGGCGGCGCGCCGCCCGGATGATCGCCCACGCCAAGGCCCGCAGCGGGATGAGGAGCATGGCCGCGTTGATGAGGGCGGCGGTGGTACGGGCCCCGCTGAGGCCGATGGACTGGAACAGCGAGACGAGGACGACGATCACTGCGGCCACCACTGCCAGCGGCTTCAGGTACCAGCGGACGCCCTGGGCCTGGACGCTCGTGCGATGGGCGGCCAACCCGGTGATGGGACTGATAAGGGCGAAGGCGGCGCCGCTCGCCAAGGCGATCGGGCGGGTGGTTCCCACATGGCGGAAGGCGCTCGCCACGATCATGGCGTCGACGAACAGCACCGCCGGATGGGCGGCCGAGGAATGCCACAGCTCGAGGGCGGTCAGCCAGGCCGGAGCGGGGCGGCCCACCACCGTTGGTGGCATCTCGACAGCGTCGGTCTCCGCGTGGGCCGGGAACAGTTGCTCGACCGGAATGTCGGGCCTCCCTGACGTCACACGGTCACCGATGGCAGGTCAGCCATGTTGTCCTGTCGCTCGATGTTTGAAGAGTCTGCTGAATCTGAATCGCACAATCCTGCCGACCGCCGGCCGTCAGGTCAAGTGTTGCGCCAGTGGTCCCGGCTCCGCTGGGGTCGTTCGGGCGCGATGTCGGCCGCCGGCGTCGGCCCCGGGCGCGACAGCGCGGGGGTCGACGAGGCTGGCAACATGCTCGCGCGACGCGGTGTCGCTTCGTTGAGCCGGGCGACGACTGCGTCGGCGATCGCCGCGATCGTCTCCTCGTCCAGACCCTGTCCGCCGGGGCGCGCCCGAAGGGCGATCCGCCTGCGGAGCGCCTCGAGCTGCTCCCCCAACTGCTGACCCAACTGGTCGAAGCGCTCCAACAACTCGCGACGATCCTGCGGCGACCCCGGCGGTTCTCCACGGACCCCGCCGCCGGCGCGAAGGCCTTCGAGTGCCGGGAGGAGGCGCTCGAGGCGGTGCATCGCGGTCGACCATGTCGGGTCGGGCGAGGTGCTTCGCGCCAGTTGGTCCAAGTGCGCCTGCAGGTCGCTCAGGTCGGGTGGGGCCTGCTGGGCCACGGCTTCGGCCAGCTCGTCGAGGCGGGCGTACAACTCGGCCAGGTCGATCGCGGGCGTCTGGGGGACGTTGCGGCTCATGCGGTTGAGGCGGGCTTCGATGGGCGAGAGATCGGTCCGGCCCTCGGCCACCAACCCCGCGATCTCGTCCACCTGGGCGGAGAGTTGGGCCAATGCCCGGGCGGTTTCACGGTCTCGCCCGACGACCAACTCGGTCGACATCTCCTTCAAACGGGTGTCGAGGCGACTGAGCGTCGATGCCAGCTCGTCGCCCGAAAGTCCGGTCATGGCGGTTGCGACCTCGTCGATGCGGGCTTCGAGCCGCGCCAGGGCCTTGGCCAGTCCCCGCTCCCGGCCCGTGGTCATCTCGGTGATCGCCCGCTCCAGTCGGACCAGCACGTCCGCACCGTGCTCGCGATCGTCAGCCAGAGCGACGACCGCCTGTTCCAGCTGGGACCACACCGCGCTTTGCCGGTCGCGTTCGCCGGTCAATGCCGCGATCATGTCGCCGAGGCGGGCGAAGCTCGTGGCTCCCTTGCCCTCCGTGAGTTCCGAAAGCGTCTCCTCCACTCGCTCCAGGCTGCGCAGCACGGTGTCGGAGACCTGGTCCCGCTCGCTCGTGATCTGATCGACGGCATCACCGCTCTCGCGGACCGCGGCGACCAGGGCGCCGACCTTGGCATCGAGATCACCGACGGTGCGGCTGAGGCGGCGCACGTTGTCCTCGGCGTCGCCGACCGAGCGGCGGATCTGCTCGAGCGCCCGCTCGTGGAGGTGGCGGTAGTCATCGAGATCCCCGGCCGCGCTGGCGGCCAGGCGCCCGACCTGTTCGGCGTAGTCCGTGATCCGGTCGCTGACCAGGTTGCGGAACGTCGAGGTGGTGCTGGTGAGTGCGTCGATGCGCAGCGCGATGGACGCCAGGGCGGCCTGGAGCGAGTCCGACCGGCCCGCGAGGATCAGTTCTTGCGTGGTGACCGTCGTACGAGCCCCGCCGTGGGGCTCGTCGTCGTCGTCTTCTTCTTCCTCGGCATCGACGGTGAGCAGCGGTCGCCGTCGGGCGTGCGCGTCGGCCTCGGCCACTGCCCGTTCGGCCGCCGCCCGCTCCGCCGCGGCTTCAGCTTCGGCCCGCTTGACGCCCTGCTCGGCGACTGCCCGTTCGGCGGCCGCTTCCGCGGCTGCCCGTTCTGCTGCGGCTCGTTCGGCCACTGCCCGACCGGCGGCGGCTCGTTCGGCGGCCGCGTTCACTCCGGCCTGCTCGGCCGCTCGTACCGCGGCGGCTCGTTCGGCTGCCGCCCGCTCGGCCGCCGCTCGTTCGGCTACCGCCTCGGCCGCGGCCCGTTCGGCGGCCCGTTCCGCGGCGGCTCGTTCGGCCGCCGCCCGCTGCGCGTCCGCCCGCTCGGAGGCGGCTCGTTCGGCCGCTGCCTGAGCAGCGCGCTGGGCGTCGGTCCGCTCCGCGGTGGCGCGTTGGGCTTCGGCTCGCAATGCGTCGCGTTGGGCCTCCGCCCGCTCGGCAGCCACCCGTGCCGCTTGTTCCTGGGCGGCTCGGCGTTCCGCTTCGCGCGGTCCCGCCCCGCGGTCGATCCCAGTCTCCTGGCGCTCGGGCGGGGGGGACTCGAATCGCTGCGCCGGTTGCGCCGGTCCTCGTTCGAAGGCGGCCCGTTGCGCCGCCGCCCGCTCGGCTGCGCCTCGCTCGCCGGCCACTCCCGGGCCCCCAGCGCGCTGGTTGTCGGCTCGTTGGGTCGCAGCCCGTTGGGCTGCTGCCCGCTCGGCCGCGGCCCGGCCCGCCTGCTCCCGGGCGTCGGCGGCGCGCTGTGCGGCGGCGCGTTTGCCGGCCGCCCAACGACTGATCGGCCGCCGGCCCTGAGACCCTGCGTCGGCGCCCCGGTCGTCGGGGTATCTCGGCGCCTGCCGTCCGACGGGCGGGCGGGGAGGTGCGGGGACAGCCGGAATTCCCACCGCAGGGGTGTAATCGTTGCCTTGCGGGTCGTCGGGCGGGCCGTCTTCGCCGGTGTAGTCGAACGGGCTGTTCTCGGTCGGCGACGGTTGGGGCCACGTGAGCCGGACGCGTAGGTCGTCGGGGGGTTCGTCGTCTGCATCCATCCTGAGGCGAAGGGTATCGAAATTGGTCGGCCCACAACCGACAATGGGGGAGTGACCTCTCCGCCGCGCCTTCTGCCGATGCTCGCAGGGGGAAAGGGAATCCCGCCCAATCCCGCCGCGTACCAGTTCGAACCCAAGTTGGACGGCCAGCGAATCATCGCATCGTCCGAGCCCTCCGGGGCGATCCTGACCAACCGGCGGGGCATCGACACCACCGGTACCTACCCCGAGCTGGTCGGGCTGGGCGCTGCACTGGCGCCCCACTCGGCTGTGCTCGACGGCGAGGTGGTCACCTTCAACGAGAAGGGCCAGACGAGTTTTCAGCGCCTTCAGCGGCGCATGCACGTGGCTCAGCCGACGGCCGAGCTGCTGGCCGAGGTGCCGGTGGTGTTCGTCGCCTTCGACATCTTGTGGTTCGACGACGAGTGGCTCATCGGCTGCCCCCAGCACGAGCGGACTCGGATACTCGCCACCCTCGGCCTGAAAGGTCCGGCATGGCAAACGGCACCAATCCTCAATGCCGCGCCGGATGAGCTCGTCGAGGCGTGCCGAGACCTCGGCCTCGAGGGTTTCATGGCGAAACAACTTGACGCGCCCTACCAGCCCGGAAAGCGATCACCGGCCTGGTCCAAGATCAAGTGCGGCCGCCGGCGCGAGTTCGTGGTCGGTGGCTGGTCGACCGGCCAGGGATCGCGCCAGTCGAGCATCGGTTCCCTGGCGCTGGGCTGCTACGACCTGACACCCGACGAGGCCGAACGCCGCCGCCGCCCACCCCGACTCTTCTACGTCGGTCAGGCCGGATCTGGGCTCAACGAGGAGATGATCCGCCAGCTCAGCCGTCTCTTTGCCCAGATCAAGGCGCCCGAGTCGCCCTTCGTGAACCCCCCGAAACTGGCCCTGGACTGGGTCCAACCACTCCTGGTCGTCGAGATCGCCTACACCGAGGTCACCGAGGCGGGGACCCTGCGCCAACCCTCGATCAAAGGGATGCGCACCGATGTCATCGCCGGCGACGTGACCTGGGACGACGAGATCGCCGATCGCTTCTTGGGTTCCTAATCCCGCCGGGACAGCCTTTGCTCCCGCGCGTCCAGATGCTCGCAATCGGGATTTTCCACGTCGAGCGAAGCGAAGTTCGAGGACCTCCGCTCGGGTCGACCAACGATGGCCGATTGGACTCGTCGTTGGCTCGTCGTTTTGGCGCCAGAGCGTTGCCTCCGTTCGAGGACCAGGTCGGTGATGGCGAGGAACGGCGGGATGATTGCCACGATGGACACGGTGCGCTATCTGCCCCTGGTGGCTCCGCGATCCCGTCGGCGATCCACAGCAGCCGTTCCTCTTTGGATCGCCACTGGTAGGTCATTGCGTTGGGACGGCTGTGGTTGCGGAGGGTGTCGAGGATGGTGGTTTGGTCCCGGCGATCGTCGTTGGCTGTGCGGCTCTCGATGATCAGGTCGTCCACCCCGTCGACGACGAGCTCGACGACGAGATGTTCCAGGCTTGCCGCCCGGGCCCTCTCTTGGCCTCGACGGCCGGTGGGGTAGTGGACGCAGACGTGGCTGACGACGGCCAGCTCCTCGATGCAGGTGAGCATGGCGCCTCGGGCGACGGGCGCTTCTTGGCGCCAGTGGAACGGCCGCTTGCGACCCTAAGGCGGGCGACGACCGCCGGCGTGCGCTCACGAGCGTCCTACCGGCGCAGTTTGGCCAGGTTTTCCTGCCAGAGGACGATCCTGAGCTTGGCCAAACCGGCGAGCGAACGGGGTATACGCCGGATGATGGGTGTCCGGGGCGGCCGCGTGTCGCGGACCGTCACCCCGAGCTCCGCCACCTGATGTCCGGCTCGTTCGGTCCGGAGGATGAGTTCGGTGTCGAACAGATCGTCGCCGAACTTGCATTCGGCCACGATCGGCGCCAGGACGACCCGTCGCAACACCTTCATCCCGTGGGTGTCGCTCACCCGTAGGCCGAAGCCCAAGCGGAGCACGAGGGAGAAGGCCGCGGTCACGAGGCGGCGCCCGACGGGTCGGGTGTCGTCGGCGCTGGCGCTGCGTTTACTGGCGACCACCGCCGCCGGGCCGCCCTCGGCACCGACAAGGTCCAGCGCTGCGTCGAGAAATGCCAGGTCGATGTAGTCGACGTCGAAGTTGGCCACGAGCTCGCCATCCGCGGCGAGGAAACCGGCTCGCAGCGCTCGCCCGTAATCTGGTCGATCGGCGGACAGAGTCCGAACCTCCTCGAACCGGGAGGACAGATCATCGGCCAAGGCACCGGTCGCGTCGCTCGACCCGTTCTCGCAGATGATGATCTCGAACGGCCGTTCCCGGGTCCGCAGACCCTTCACCAAATCGACCACTGCCGCTTCGAGATAGTCCTGCTCGTTGTGGGCCGGTACGACGACCGACAGCACTACCCCGACCAAGAAACCTCGATCGGCAGGGCCGCCCTCATGGTGTCCACGGTAGCGGTCAACCGTGGCGTTGATTGGTTCACGGAGCCGTCAACCGACAACATGACGGTTCATCAACCCCTCCGACCAGTTTCCCTTCCCGCTGGCCGTTGGCGTCGCGTTCGGTGGTGGCGTGGCGATCGCCCTGTCACTGCCCCCATTCGGCTGGTGGCCCCTCGGCGTCGTCGGCCTGGGCGCCCTGGCCACGGTGCTGTACGACCGGCCGGCAGGTCGCCGGGCAACGCTGGGAGCGGCCCTGGGATTCGGTCAGTACGCCATCGGACTGTGGTGGGTAACTGAGTTCAACGTGGGCGGGTACGTGGCACTCCTCGTGCTGTCGATGGTGTTCACCGCCGCGGCCGGGGCGGTGGTCGGGTCGCGGCGCTGGATCGGTGTCCTGGTCGGGCTGCCTGCGGCCCTCATGGCCGGCGACTGGGCCCGGGGCCACTTCCCCTTCGGGGGCCTGCCCCTGGGCGGAATCGCGTTGGGGCAGGCGGCCGGACCACTGGTCCCGGTGGCTCGGTTGGGCGGCCCGATGCTCGTCACCGGCGTGACCGCGGCGGGCGGGGTTGGCCTGGCCATCCTCGTCGCGGCCGGCGTCGGGGTGGCTCGTCTCCGGCGGCAGGAGTCCGGGAGTGACGATTCGGGCGGCGTCGAGGCGGCCCGCGGCCGACGGGCCACGATTTCCGCCCGCTCGTTCCCAGGTCGTAACATCGTCGCCGGCCTCATGGCACTGGGGGTCGTCGTGGCGCTCGTGGTCGGCGGTCGCCTCGGCCCCGATGGGGCCGGCACCGGTGTTCACCGATCGGTGTCGGTGGCCGCCGTGCAGGGCGGGGGCACCCGGGGTTTGCATGCCGCCGACGTGGACCCTGAGGTGGTGTTCCGCCGGCAGGTCGACGTTTCGAACACGCTTCGAGGACCGCTCGACCTGGTGGTGTGGCCCGAGGACGTCATCCGGGTCCAGGGCCCGATCGCCTCGACGCCCGAGGGGGCCGAAGTCGGCCGGCTGGCCACCCGTCTCGGAGTGACCGTGGTGGCCGGCGTCGTCGAAGACGTGGGTACCGACCGGTTCCGCAACGCCGCCGTCGCCTGGTCCCCGGCCGGGGTGATCGTCGCTCGCTATGACAAGGTCCACCGCGTCCCCTTCGGCGAGTACATCCCCGGGCGGAGCCTGTTCCGCCACGTCGCCAACCTGGACCTGGTCCCCCGCGACGCCATCGCGGGCCACGGTCCAGGTGTGTTGGTCACACCCGCCGGACCGCTCGGGACGGTCATTTCCTACGAGGTGTTCTTCGAGGATCGGGCTCGCTCGGCCATACACGCCGGCGGCGAGTTCTTGATCGTGCCGACCAACGCCTCGTCCTACCGGACCAGCCAGGTTCCGGCCCAGGAGGTGGCGGCCGCCCAGCTACGGGCCTGGGAGACCGGCCGCGACACCGTCCAGGCGGCGCCGACCGGGTTCAGTGCCCTGATCGACCACGACGGTCGGGTTCTGGCCCGCACCACCTTGGGGCGCCAGCAGGCGATTACGGGGCAATTGACGCTGCGCCACGGCCGGACGTTGTTCGTGCGCCTGGGCGACCTCCCGGTCCTGGTCCTGGCGGTCATCGGCCTCATCGCTGCGACCCGGCTGGCCCCGCGCCCCAGGTAGCGTTTTCCCATCCCTCTCAACATTCTCCTCATCTGCACCGCCAACCAATGCCGCTCGCCGATGGGCGAGGCCCTCCTCCAGCGCCGTCTCGAGGAGCGCGGCGTCGACGCCGTCGTCTCGTCGGCGGGGCTGCTGGCGGGCGGGGCACCGGCCACCGAACCGGCCGTCGAAGCCATGGCCGCCGAGGGGCTGGACATATCGGGACACCTCAGCCGGCAGGTGACGACCGACCTCATAGACGAAGCGGATCTGGTGGTGGCCATGGCCCGCCAGCACCTCATCGAGGTGACGCTGATGGCACCGGCTGCCTGGCCTCGGATGTTCCAGGCGGTGGACCTGGTCCGGCGAGCCGAGGAAGTGGGGCGGCGGCCGGAGGACCAGCCATTCGCCGACTGGCTGGCCGCGGTGGGCGAGGGCCGGACCCGTTCGGCCATCCTGGCGGCCAGCTTGAGTGACGACGTGGCCGACCCGGTGGGCCAGCCGGCGGCGGTCTACAACCGCACCAAGGTGCTGCTCGACGACCTCCTCACCCGGCTGGCGGCATTGGTCTGAGCGGTCGGAATGGCCCAGGACAGCCGCTAGGCTGCCCGCTTCTATGGCCCGCCAGAGCCCTGAGCACCTGCGGGTCGCACTGCTCGTGTACCGGGGCAACCCGCACTCCGGTGGCCAGGGCGTTTACACCCGGTACCTGTCGCGGGAGCTGGTCGAACTGGGCCACGAGGTCACGGTGTTTGCCGGCCAGCCATGGCCTGATCTCGATCGCGGCGTCGGATGGGTGCCGGTGCCCAGCCTCGATCTGTACCGGGAACCGGACCCCTTCCGGGTGCCCCAGCCGCAGGAATTCCGCTCCTGGATCGATGTGCTCGAGTTCGGGCTCATGTGCACCGCAGGGTTTCCCGAGCCGCTGACCTTCAGCCTTCGGGTGCGCCGGGAACTGGCCGGTAGGCGGGGCGACTTCGACCTGATCCATGACAACCAGTGCTTCGGGCGGGGCCTGCTCGGCCTCATGGCCGACGGCTGGCCCTTGGCCGCGACCCTGCATCATCCGATCACAGTCGACCGGTCACTCGATCTGTCCCATGCCGCGACGTTGGGACGACGGCTGACGCTTCGCCGTTGGTACGGGTTCCTCCGGATGCAGATGGCGGTGGCGGCACGAGTGCCCCGCATCATCACGGTCTCGGAGTCGTCCAAGCGCGACATCGTGGCGCAGATGGGTATCCGCGCTTCGCAGCTGGCGGTCGTCCCGGTAGGCGTCGATCACACCCGGTTCCGGCCGTTGCCCTCGGTGGCCCGGGTTCCCGGGCGGATCATGACCACCGCCAGCGCCGACGTGCCCATGAAGGGCCTCGTGCCGCTCCTGGAGGCGCTGGCCAAGGTCCGGACCGAGCGGAACGCGGACCTGGTGGTCATCGGCAAGCCCCGGGCCGAGAGCCGGGTCGAGGAGACCATCGAGCGGCTCGGCCTCGGCGGGGCGGTCACCTTTGTTTCCGGCGTGACCGACGAGCGGATCGTCGAGTTGTATGCCGAGGCGTCGGTGGCGGTTGTGCCGTCGTTGTACGAGGGATTCTCGCTGCCGGCCATCGAAGCCATGGCCTGCGGAGTGCCGCTCGTGACGACCACGGGCGGCGCGCTGCCCGAGGTGGTGGGTCGAGACGGCGAGACGGGGTTGCTGGTGCCGCCCGGCGACCCGGGTGCGCTGGCTGCGGCGCTGGGCCGGGTGCTCGACGACGGCTCGTTGGCCGCTCGCCTCTCGGCCGCGGGGCGCGAACGGGTGCTCGAGCACTTCACGTGGCGGGCCTGTGCCGAGGCGACGGTCGAGCACTACCGGTGGGTCCTCGACAATTCTGCTCCCTTCCAAGCGGGCGGTGCGGGCGGTCGAGCCCGGTCCAGAGTGGCCGGCGCTGCGGGCGGTGCGGGCGGTCGAGCACGGTCCTGGGTGGCCGGCGCTGCGGGCGGTCGAGCGCGGTCCGCGGTGGCCGGCGGGGGCGGTGGCGTGGCCGGCGAGGTGGGCGGCAGGGCCGGCGGGGTCGGTAGCCAGGCGTGTTGACCGTTGAATATGACCGCCTTCGGGTCGGTCGGGGCGACCGACTCCTCGACCTCGGCGCCGGAGGGGGCCGCCACGCCTTCGAGGCCATGCGGCGCGGCGCTTCGGTGGTGGCCGTCGACGCCGA
>JAUTXN010000328.1 GCA_030838045.1 Acidimicrobiaceae bacterium | reverse complement strand
GAGTACACCGGGACGGTGACGACGTCGTACAACGAGGCCCGGATGACGCCGCTCAGCGTTCCCGGCCAGACCACGATCGACGCTCGGCTCGACATCCGGCCCTCGGTGCGGGCCTTTCGCTACTGGGACTACTGGGGGACGATGGTGCACGCCTTCGACGTCCACCAGCCCCACGACGAGCTGACCGTGACCGCGACGGCGGTCGTCGAGACCTCCTCAGCTGCGCCGTGCACCGAAATCGCCTCGTGGGAGACCCTGGCGGCCGAGGAACAGCGCGATCGCTGGTGCGAGATGCTCAACCCGTCGTTCTACGTGCCGGTGGACCTGGCGTTGATGGAGCAGGCCGCGATCCTGCGCTCGGCCGGGTCAGTCCCGTCGGCGGATCCGCTGGACACCGCCGTCGCCGCCAGCGAGTTCGTCCACGACCACATGGTCTACCGGAAGGGGTCTACCACCGTCGCCACCTCTGGCCCCGAGGCGTTCGCAGCCGGCAACGGGGTGTGCCAGGACTTCGCCCACGTCCTCCTCGGAATCCTGCGCGCCATGGGGATCCCCTGCCGCTATGTCTCGGGATACCTCTACCCCTACCCCGACGACGAGGGGGGCCTCGGCCAGGTGTACGCCGGTCAGAGCCATGCCTGGGTCGAGGCGTGGGTGGGCGACTGGGTGGCGCTCGACCCGACCCAGGGCGGGTTCGTCGGTCCGCAGCACGTGATGGTCGCTCGCGGCCGCGACTACGCCGACGTGACTCCTCTGAAGGGCATCTTCGTGGGCAGCCCCGTCGAGCGGCTCAAGGTGAACGTCGAGTTGACCCGCATCGCCTAGACCTAACGCCTCCGGTGTCACTGCGTCGCGTTCCTCCGCGCGCTCACGCAACCTTCGCGCACTGTCGGGGCTTCGGCCCCGTCATACGCGCGGAGGTTGCGTGAGCGCGCGGAGGTTGGGCACAGCACCACGCCCGGCTTCAACACAGATGCACGGTGGGCTGTCCGGTGTGAGTCCATTTGTGCTGAGAAGCCGCTCCAGCAGCGCGACCAGTTATCGGGGCGGCATCCTCAGCGCGCCGTCGAGGCGTATCACCTCGCCGTTCAAGTACCGGTTCTCGACGATGTGGGCCGCCAGCGCGGCGAAGTCGGAGGGGTCACCCAGCCGTTTGGGGAACGGAACCTGCTCCCCGAGTATCCGCCGGGCATCCTCGGGGAGCATCCCGAGCAGCGGCGTGTCCATCAATCCGGGGGCGATGGCGCACACCCGAATGCCGACCGACGCCAGATCGCGCGCCGCGGGCAACGTCATCCCGACCACGCCGCCCTTGGACGTGGCGTAGGCCAACTGACCGATCTGGCCGTCGTAGGCCGCGATGGACGCAGCGTTGATGATCACCCCGCGCTCCCCGTCGGCCTGGGGTTCGGTCTTGGCGATCGCGGCCGCCGACTGGGCCATGGTGTTGAAGGTTCCGATCAGGTTGATGTTGATGATCCGCACAAACCGGGCGTGGTCGTGCGGAGCGCCGTTTCGGGCGACCGTGCGGACGGCGTCGCCGATGCCGGCGCAGTTGACGTTGATCCGCAGCGGGAGCTCCGAGGCTGCGGTTGCGACGGCCGCGGCGACCTGTTCGGGGTCGGTCACATCGCACGCCACGAAACATGCCATCGGACCGAGTTCCGTGGCCAGCGCCTCACCGCGGGCGCGGTCGAGATCGCAGATGGTCACCGCGGCACCGGAGGCAGCCAGGCGTCGGGCCGTCGCCGCTCCGAGGCCGGACGCGCCGCCGGTCACGATGGCGGCGGATCCTTCGATACGCATGGCCGCCGACGCTACCGGTTGCTTCGCGTGGCGGGAAGATCGGTCGCCGACGGCCGGTTGCCTTGGGCATGGCGTATCACCCGATGAGCGACGACGAGGTCTGGGAGTTCCTGGCGAGCGCGCCTCCGCACACCGGCAAGCTGGCCACGACCCGGAACGACGGCAGTCCCCACGTGGCACCGATCTGGTACGTGGTGGACGATCGGAGCCTGGTGTTCACGACCCACGCCGAGTCGCTGAAGGGCCGCAACCTTCGTCGCGATCCCCGGGCGGCAATGTGCGTCGACGACGAACGTCCGCCCTTCGCGTTCGCCGTTGTGGAGGGCACGGTCGAGATATCCGAGGATCTGGACGAGCTTCGGCGCTTTGCCGCCGTGATCGGCGGACGGTACATGGGTGCGGACCAGGCCGAGGCCTACGGCACCCGTAACGGCGTGCCCGGCGAGCTGCTGGTCCGCCTCCGGCCGAGCCGGATCAGCTCCGCCGCCGACGTGGCGTTGTAACAGGATCGAGGGAGTAAGTGGGCTTTGTGGCCTTACACGCTCCGCCTAGATGCCATCTGGCATAGGCGTTGAGAACGGCCGCCGGTACTCGTTGGTCACTTACAGCCTCGACCCCCGAGGACGAAAGGCGGTAGCACGCCCCGAGTGTCCGGCCGAGAGCATTGCTCCATGCTGCCGCGAGGTACGGCCGGCCCCTCAGTTGGGGATGGCACAGCTGTCGTCGGCGCATCCCGGCGCGGCTTCCGGCTGAGCGCCAGTGCTCGCGGGAACGGGTGCCGTCTCCGCCCACGCGTCTTCGAGCACCTGCAGGATCAGTTCGGTCGGTTGGGCGCCTGCCAGGCCGTAGCGTTCGGCGACCACGAAGAACGGCACCGCGGAGATGCCCAACATGGTGGCCCGTTGCTCGTCGGCCCGAACGTCAGCGGCATAGGTGTCGCCGTCCAGCACCGCGCGAACGTCGTCGAGTGGCAGCCCAACTTCGGTGGCCAGCGCCGCCAGCGCATCGGCGTCTCCGATCGGCGCGCCCTCGGTGAACGCGGCGGCCAGGAACCGCTCCTTCAAGACGTCCTGCTTCCCCCGGTCGAGGGCCAGGTGCAACAGCCGATGGGCGTCGAACGTATTGCCGGGCTGGGCGACATGGAAGTTGAAGACCACGCCGTTCTCTGCCCCGACTTCCACCATGTGGTCGATGTTGGCCTGCGCCTCGACCACCCTCATCCGATATTTGGCCGCCAACCGCTCGGCGTACGCCCCGGAATGGCTGCGGGGCGCGGAGGGATCGAGCTCGAACGAGCGCCAGACCACCTCGACCTGCTCGCGGTGCTCGAAGCCCGCCAGCGCGGCCTCGAACCGGCGCTTGCCGATGTAGCACCACGGGCAGGCGATGTCGGACCAGATCTCAACGTGCATGGTGGTTTCCTCCCTCGGCTCGGCCACCGTCGCGGGGGCGACCGGCGACCGTTGTGCAAGCAACTACATCAAGCGTAGCGGGTGGCCGCCAGGAGGACGGATGGAGAGTGCGATCGTCGTCGTCGAGCGGGGCGAGCCCATCGTCTTCTCGATCGGCGACCTCATGAGGTACCACGGCCACGGATCGCCGGGCGGGGTGGCGCACGCGTTCAAGGTCATGGAGCGCGCGTTCCCGCTGCTGGATCCGGAGGGGCCGCCCGAGCGCCGCCAGATCACGGTCGAGACCGCCTTCGCCGGCCCCGGCGCCCGCGACGCGTTCGAGATGGTCACCCGGGCCGTGACCGAGGAGCGCTACGTCGTGGACCCCGCGCTCGCCCGGCCGCAGCGCGGCCGCACGCTGGAGCGCTTCGTCTTCCGCCTGCGC
>JAUTXN010000163.1 GCA_030838045.1 Acidimicrobiaceae bacterium | reverse complement strand
CGACCCGACCGGCCAACTCGATCACGTACGGCGTCGAATCGGACTCGGCGAAGTCTTCCTCGATCGCCGCCGCCAGATCGTCGCCGCCCCGCCAGCGGGCGAAGACCTCCGCGGTCTGACGAATCGGAACCAGGGCCGGAATGTCGGCCTTGCTCGCCGGCCGGAGTCTGACAAGTGACCCTTCCAAACTGGCCATTGCACCACGATAGAGGCGCGCTCCTCGACCTGACCGTGCGCCCGCCACCGGCTGCCATGCTCGGGGAGTGGCCATTGTGATCCGTGCCTGTCGCGATACCCGGCCCTGACACTCACCACCTTCGCAACCGTTCCGTGGAATGCACCCTGGTACGAGCACCTGGGTTTCCAGGTGCAGGCCGATGACGCCATCGGCCCCGGACTCCAGGGCTGTCCGTGCCGCCGAGACGGCCCACGGTCTCGATCCGGCAACGAGAGCCTGCATGCGCCTCAACTTGGACCCGTCCGGTCCGGGTGACGAGGAGCCCGTCCCGGCTCCCGGCCAGACCTAGCTCAGGGCCGGGAGGCGGTTGGCCAGATCCCCGGCCTGCTCAACCTGGAGCCGGTCGGGCTTGATACGCCCGGTGCCGATCAGCACCGCCTGCGCATCGTTCCAGTCGTGGGGCAAGGACCCGCCCAGGAGAGCCTCGACGGTTTGGCGCGCCAGCGCGAGCGCCGGGGAAGCGGGCGCACCGAGGTGCAGCTCCTCGGTGAGGTCCAGGTGGTGGATGGCCAGCTCAACGGCCCACGTGGCCAGGAAGTCGCCGGAGCGAAGGACCCGGCCCTGAGACCGTAGGTTGACCGGTTCGAGGTTCGCCGCGGCAGCCGTGAGGCACTCCGCCGTCCAACGCAGGTGGCCGACGATCCCCGAGGGTCGCCGGTAGGCAGCGCTGAGCAGGCGGACGAAGCGGATCTGGTCGATCTGGTCGGCGTCGGGGTCGTTGGTTTTCAACTCGGCCCGCCAATAGGAGGCCGCATCGGTGTCCGGCTCCTCGTGCGCCGGTGTCAGCAGCCCCAAGACCATCTCCTGGAGGCCGAGGTGGACGTGCACCACCACGTCGGCCACCGTCCACCCCCGGCACCGGCTCGGCGTCAGCAACTGGGCATCATCGAGGCCGTCCGCCACCTCCATGAAGGCGGCCAGCCCCTCGATGAACCCGCTTCGCCCGACGGCGTGTTGGACCTGCACCGTCGTCTCCTCCGCTTCCGACGCCCGCCATCGCCACGCTATGCCAGGAGACGCGGCGGAGTCTCGGCGTGGGCGGTGTGGCAGGCTCCCGACATTGGCTGCGCCCAATCGTCCGCGGCGGATCGTCGAGCTCGTGACCGGTGCCAGCCGAGGCACATTGGGCGGCTCGGACCGGAGAGCAGGACATTGCCTGTCGACGGTGGCCTGGTTCGCGCCATCCCATTTCGCCAACTTGCGATTCGGTCCCGGCCTACCAACGGCCGGCTCCGGCAGGCCTAACCAAGAGTCGTCACCGACACAGGACTGGACGCCGCCGACGTGCCCGATGGCGTGACGGCCTGGACGACGTAGTAATAGGTCGTGTGCGGCTTCAGCCCGGTATCGGTGAAACGTATGCCCGTGGTACTACCGACCACGGTGTACGGCCCGGAGGACGACGTGGATCGCAACACCGAGTAGCTCGTGGCCCGAGCCACCGATTTCCACGTGAGCTTCAATCGGCTGGTCGACAAGGCGACGCCCGTAAGACCCGTTGGCGCATCGGGGGGCATCACCGTGATTTGGTTGGAGGGTGACGACTCGGGTCCCTGACCGACGTCGTTGGTGGCGTGCACGGTGAAGGTGTAGCTGGTCCCGGCGGTCAGGGCGGGCACCAGGATGGGACTGGTGGTACCGGTCGATGTCCTGCCTTCGGGACTCGACGTGACCGTGTAGTTGCGTATTGGACTGCCCCCGTCACTAGTCGCCGGGGAGAACCACACACTGGCGTCGGCCAGGTGCAGGGTCGCCGAGCCTGCCGACGGCGCCGACGGCACGGTCGGATTCGCGGTTCGCGGTGTACAAACCGGCTGCGTTACGCCTTCGGTGGTCTGGATCGGGTCGGACGGCCATTGGAACGTGCCACCACAAGCCACGCCGGATGCCGCGTAGGTAACGGCCCACGACGCCTCGCTGTCCCGACCGAACGCTTGGGATGAGGGTCCGATCGTCCACAGACCGTTTTGGCCCGGCGTGGGAACCTCGGCATCGGCTCCCCCGGTGACGGTCACGGCGGAAATGGAGCTCCGCACGAAAGAACCGCGTTGGGCGACGGGAATCCCCCCGTCGATCGACTCCATGACCCCCTGATAACAGGCCGTTGCCTCCACATTGCTCACGTGCACGTCGTAATTGACCTGGAAATGGGGAGCGAAGGACACAGCACGGTTGCAGTTCACACCCGCTATATCGTCGGCCGTCACCGAGCGTACTTCAGAGCCGAACTTCTTCTGGTTGGAAGTATCCGTCTCGAATCGCAGCGCGGTGCCGCCTTGGCTGTAGATATGGGAAAACGTCAGAATGTGACCGGAGTTCACCTGGTTGGGCCCGAAACCCCGTGGGCTTCGAACGTTGAGCCAGTTGGCAATCGTGCCGTTGTGCGGGTCGTAGAAATCCGGGCCATTGAGGGGCGTGTCCGTTCGCGCCCGCAACCCCAGCGCCGCCTTCCGGGAACTCGGCCACCACCCCGCATCTGTCGTTGGCGCGGTCGACGGCAGGAAGTCATTCTGGATCGAGAACACATTTGCCACGAGGAAGCCGTCGACGTTGACAGCCATGAGGCCGGAGACGAGATTGTTGGCGTCGGTTGCCTGAGGGTCGAGGTTGAAAGTGAAATCATTATCGGCCGACCAGCCGGCGACGCCAGGGGTAGCAGTCGACTTCACGCCGCCCGGCGAGGCGCCGACGCCGACGAGGGACACGTTCCTGAGAGGCGCTCCCGGCGGGCCGTCCCAGAGCACAATCGCAGGTGCGGGCGGGTATCCCGCCGGCGAGCTGGCATGGCGGCCACCGGCCTGCTGGAGGACGGCACCCGCGTCCACCTCCATACGGACATTGCTCTTGAACGTGAGGTTGAGCAGCCGGTAGGTCCCAGCCGGCACGTAAACCACGCCCTGGGACGCTCCCGAAGGACCGGCCGGGTAGCGAACGGCATTCGGTCCGCTCGCGGCAGAAATGGCTGCCGCGAATGCCGCCGTGTCGTCGCCCGACCCGCTTCCCAGTGCCCCGAAGTCGCGAACGCTGACCGCACCAACAGTCGGTGCCGTCCCAGGAATCGCCGCCGCCGTCGAGGCGGGCCCGGCCGCAGCCGTGGCCGCGATCACCACAGGTCCCAGGCCGGCCAACGAGAGCCCGACCATGAGAACGATGAAATGACGGACCAAAGAGGATTGCGCTTTCACTGGAGGGAAAAACTACAGGGCCAGGCCAAATCTGATTTGTCACCGACAGAAATGTCCGAATAGGCGCGTTGCCGCAAGGGCGCGTGGGCCGGCAGCACGCGGCATAGAGAGGGGTAAGCGCTTCCCCCCTCCCGTTGCTGACGTTCAGCCTTTTGGAGGCCTGCCGTGCCCACTTCCATACGCCCCGCGCTGCGCTGCACCACCGACTTCAACGCGCCCGACACATTGGACATCCGCCCCTGGCCCGACGACGTGATCGACGGCCTGGGCTTCGACCCGCGCTCGTCGTACGTCGAGACCTACTGGCTCAGCGTCTTGGGTCCGTCAACGACCTGGTTGCTACGTCGCCTGGTCGCGGGGTTCGATCTACAACCCGACGGCTACCGAATCTCGCTGCCCGAGACGGCCCGGTCGCTCGGCCTGAGCGAACGAGGCGGGCGGTCGTCGCCGTTCGTCCGGGCCGTCTCCCGGACCGTCAGATTCGAGCTGGCCCAAGTCGAGGGGCCCGAGGTGCTGGCAGTTCGCCGCAAGGTCCCGCCCCTCACCCAGCGCCAGGTGGAACGCCTCCCACCGAGCCTGCAGCTCACCCACACGCGATGGCAGGAGGGCCAGCTACAGGTACCGAGCGGCGACCTGCTGCGCCGGCGGGGGCGCCTGCTGGCCCTGAGCATGATCGAGATGGGCGATGAACTTGAGGTGGCCGAGCGTCGCCTGTTGGAGCTGCGCTACCACCCCGCCCTGGCCCATGACGCCGCCGGTTGGGCATGGGCGCGTCACCGGGCCGCATTGGCTTCCGCCGGTTGACCACGACCGGTCCCTAATCTGACTGGATGGTCCATGATCCCGGCGCTCCTCCCAAACTGCCTCAGGGCAGGCATTTGGAGCTGCCCGGTCGGGGCCTGACCTTTGTCCGCGAGGTCACGGGACCACCGGGCGCCCCGGTCGTGATCCTGTTGCATGGGTGGACCGCGACCGCGGCCCTGAACTGGTTCCCGAGCTTCGCGCCCCTCGGACGCCACTTCCGCGTCGTCGCCTTGGATCACCGGGGCCACGGGCAGGGCATCCGCAGCCGTCAACCGTTCCGCCTCGAGGACTGCGCCGACGACGTCGCCGCCCTGGCCGAGCAACTCGGCATCACCAAGCTCATCCCGGTCGGATACTCGATGGGTGGCCCGATCGCCACCTTGACCTGGCTGCGGCACCGTGACCTGGTGCAGGGCCTGGTGCTGTGCGCCACCGCGGCGCGCTTTGTCGGCAGCCGCCCCACTCACCGGATGTTCGCCCAAGGGATGCTCGGGCTGTCGCTGGCTGCCAGTCTCTCCCCCGAGGCCCTGCGGCACCGGGCCATGGTCCGCTTCGTCAACAACCGCCTCGACGGCACCGACCTTTCCGGGTGGGCGGGCGAAGAACTGGCCCGCAACGATCCCGCCGCCCTGCTGCGGGCGGGCGCCGCGCTGGGGGCCTTTGACTCCCGGAGCTGGTTGCCGAACATCGACGTGGCGACCGCAGTCGTCGTCACCGAGGACGACCGGATCGTCCTTCCGGTCAACCAACTGGCGCTCGCCGGGGCCATTCCGGGCGCTGAGGTGTTCGGAGTCGCCGGGGACCATGCGGTGTGCGTGGCGGATGCGGCGCACTTCGTGCCCGTGCTGCTCAAAGCGTGCCGGATGGTCGCCCGGCGGCCCCCCACGGCGGCGGCTGCGGCGGCGGCACCGGTGACGCCCGTTCCGACGACGCCCCCTCCTACGACATAGCCCGCCCGATGGCGGCCGCGGCCTCCATGACGGCGACGGCGTACTTGCGCCCCGGTCGCCGGGTGGTGCGCTCGATCGGCCCCGACACTGAAACGGCGCCGATGATCTCGCCGTCGACGACGACCGCGGCGCTGACCGAGGCGACCCCTGGCTCTCGTTCCTCGACGCTCTCGGCCCACTGGGTGGGCGCGTCTGACTCGAGCGCCAGCACTTTGCCCGCTGAGCCGCGGTCCATGGGCAGCGAAGCACCGACAGGCACGATCGTGCGCAGACTGTGCGGTGATTCGAGGGCCGCCACGCAGACGCGGGACTCCCCCATCGCCACGTAGAGCTGGGCGCTCTCCCCGGTCGTGTCCCGGAGCATCGCCAGCGCCGGTCCGGCGGCCGACGCCAGCGCCCGCCGGTTGACGGGACCGGACCGAGCCAGTTCCCGGACATGGGGGCCCAGTTCGAAGCGGCCGTCCACGTCGCGGCCGACGAGGCGGTGGCGCTCGAGGGCCACTGCCAGCCGGTGCACCGTCGCGCGCGGCAGACCGGTCGCGCCCCCAAGCTCTGCCAGCGCAAGGGGCCCGGCGCTGACCGCGTCCAGGATCGCAACTGCCTTGTTGAGCACCCCGACATCACTTACACTGTCTCTCACGATCCAAGATCGTATCCCAGATTGTGAGAATGACGTGTCTGAAACCATGGCCGAGAAGATCTGGCAGCAACACCTGGTCCACCAGGCCGAGGGCCAACCCGACCTGCTCTATGTGGATCTCCACCTGGTTCACGAGGTGACGTCACCTCAGGCCTTCGACGGACTGCGCCTGGCCGGTCGAGGCGTGCGCCGCCCCGACCTGACGCTGGCCACGATGGACCACAACGTGCCCACCATCGGCGTCGACCGGCCCATCGAAGACCCGGTGTCGGCCCGTCAAATCGAGGTCCTGGCCGCCAACTGCGCCGAGTTCGGCATCACCTTGTACCCCATGGGCGACCGCCGCCAAGGCATCGTCCACATCATCGGGCCCGAACAGGGACTTACGCAGCCGGGCATGACGATCGTCTGCGGCGACAGCCACACCTCGACCCACGGGGCATTCGGCGCCTTGGCGTTCGGCATCGGCACGAGCGAGGTCGAGCACGTCCTGGCCACCCAGACACTCCCCCAGCAGCGACCCTTGACCATGGCGGTCAACGTCGACGGCGAGTTGCCCGCCGGGGTCACGGCCAAGGACGTCATCCTCGCCATCATCGGCACGATCGGGACGGGCGGCGGGATGGGCCACGTCATCGAGTACCGGGGTTCGGTCATCGAGGCCTTGTCGATGGAGGGCCGGATGACGGTGTGCAACATGTCGATCGAGGGCGGTGCCCGGGCGGGCATGATCGCCCCCGACGACACAACCTTCGCCTACCTCGAGGGACGGCCCCACGCACCCGAGGGGCGGGCGTGGGAGGCGGCGCTCGATGCGTGGCGGGCGCTGCCCACCGACGTCGGCGCCCCATTCGACAAGGAGGTGTCGCTGCCCGCGGCCGCCTTGACGCCCCACGTCACCTGGGGCACCAATCCCAGCCAGGTCGTACCGATCGACGGCGCCGTTCCCGATCCTGACGCCATGGCGTCCCCGGCGGCGCGCGAGGCGGCTGCCCGGGCGCTCACCTACATGAACCTGGCGGCAGGCACGCCCGTGCGTGACATCGGGGTGGACACCGTCTTCATCGGTTCGTGCACCAACGCCCGCATCGAGGACCTGCGGGCCGCCGCCGGCGTATTGGCGGGACGCCACGTGGCGAGCGGCATGCGGGCACTGGTGGTGCCCGGTTCCGGCCTGGTCAAGGCGCAGGCCGAGGCCGAGGGCCTCGACCAGGTGTTCACCAGCGCCGGCTTCGAGTGGCGCGAGCCGGGATGTTCCATGTGCCTGGCCATGAATCCCGACAAGCTGGCGCCGGGCGAGCGGTGCGCTTCCACCTCCAACCGCAACTTCGAGGGCCGCCAAGGTCGGGGGGGCCGCACACACCTGGTCTCGCCGGCGGTGGCGGCCGCCACGGCCGTGGCCGGCCATTTCGCCGGCCCGTCGGACCTGGCCAGAGTCTGAGGAGCGATCAATGCAACCCGTTCACATCATCACCGGGACGGCAGTCCCGCTCGACCGATCTGATGTCGACACCGACCAGATCATCCCCAGCGACTGGTTGAAACGGGTCGAACGCACCGGCTTCGGCAAAGGCCTCTTCGCCGAATGGCGCGACGAACGCAGCTTCGTCCTCAACCAGCCTGAGTACGCCGGAGCCACCATCTTGGTGGCGGGGCCCCGATTCGGGACCGGCTCCTCGCGCGAGCATGCCGTCTGGGCCCTCACGGACTACGGGTTCCAGGCAGTGATCTCCCCCCGCTTCGGCGACATCTTCCGCAACAACGCCACCAAGTCGGGACTGCTCCCGGTCCAGGTCGACCCGGAGGTCGGAGCCGCCCTCCTCGAAGCGGTGGCGGCCGACCCCGGCCTCGAGATCACGATCGACGTCGAACGGGGCACCCTGAGTGCGCCCGCGGCGGGAATCGAGGCGGCATTCCCGCTCGACGAGCACACCCGGCACCGGCTGCTCAACGGGCTGGACGACATCGGGCTCAGCCTCGTCCACGCCGGTGACATCGATGCATTCGAGGACCGACGCCCGGCCTGGCTGCCGGCCGTCGGTCCCTGAGTCAACTCTTCCGGCCCGCCAGCAGGGCGAGCTCGCGCCATTTCCAATAGCAGTCGACGTCGTCGAACCCGGCGTCGCGCAGCCACCCCAGCTGAATCCCGACCGCAACCAGCTTGTTGGAGGGATCCTCGTCCTCGGGCCTGACGCCGATGGCGTCGAAGAAGGCGCCGTGGACGGCCAGGGTCGGTGAGGCCACGTGTTCGAGATTGCAGAACCAGCCGCCTGACTCCAAGAGCGCTGCGACCTCGGCGTACAGGGCACGTTTGCGCTCGTCGGGGCAATGGTGGATGGCAAAGGCCGAGATCACGGCATCGAAGCGGCCGAGGCGGTCGGCCGGAAGCGGGCGATCGAGATCGTGCTCGATCAGCTCGACCGCCGAGGCCTCGACCGCCGAGGCCGCGACCGCCGAGGCCGGGGCCGACGCACCAGCAGCGGGAGTGAAGCGCCTGCGGGCGGCCGCCAGCATGGTCGGAGAGCCGTCGATCGCGACCGCGCGGGCGGCCGGATGGGCAGCCAGCACGGTGGCCAGCAATCGACCATCGCCGGTGCCCAGATCGAGGACCCGCCGCAGTCCGCCCGGCCCGCTCACGACGGATTGCAGCACAGCCAGCAGCACCGCCTCACCCTCAAAGCGATGCGGCGGCCAATCCTGCCCGCGATCGAGGTAGGCGCCGGCGTGGGCCGGTGTGGCCCACTCATTGGTCGCGGCGGTCATGGCGTTGCTTCCGGTACTCGGCGGTCGTCGCGCGCCCGGATGCGCACCACCTTGTTGACCGCGTTCAGGTACGCACGGGCGGCTGCCTCCACCACGTCGGTGGACACGCCTCGCCCCGATACCCGGATCCCGTCGGCGACCACCTGGATGATGACGTCGCCCAATGCGTCGATGCCTCCGGTGACGGCGTTCACGTTGAAATCCGTCAGCCGGCTGTCGACGCCGGTCGCAGCCCGGATGGCCTGGCAGGCGGCATCGATCATGCCGTCGCCCTCCGAGATCGCTTCCACCTTCTCGCCGCCCCGAACCAGCACCACCCGGGCGTTCGGTACAGCGACGGTTCCTCCCGCCACCTCCAGCGCCTCGAGGGTGAATTCCGGCTCGACATTGGTCCCGATCTCCTCGGCCACGATCGCCTCAAGGTCGGCGTCGGTGATCTCGACCTTGCGGTCGGCCAGCTCCTTGAACCGGATGAAGGCCGCGTTCAGGGCATTGCCGCTGACTGTCAGTCCCATCTTGGCCAGGGTGTCGGAGAAGGCGTGGCGACCCGAGTGCTTGCCCAGCACGATCTGGCTGCCGGTCTGTCCGACTGAGTCGGCGTCGATGATCTCGTAAGTCGTGCGCTCCGCCAGCACACCGTGCTGGTGGATCCCCGACTCGTGGCGGAAGGCGTTGCGGCCGACGACTGCCTTGTTGAACTGGACCGGGTAACCGGTGAGCCGGCTGACCAGGCGGCTGGTTCGCGCCAGCTCCTCGGTCCGGACCCCGGTCTCGAGCCCAGGGAACTGGTCGGGCCGGATCTTCAGCGCCATCACCACTTCCTCGAGGGCGGCGTTTCCCGCCCGCTCCCCCAGCCCGTTGACGCACACCTCGATCTGGCGTGCACCGCCCTGAACGCCGGCCAGCGAGTTGGCCACCGCCAGGCCCAGGTCGTTGTGGCAGTGGGTCGAGAGGATGTAGTCGCCCTTGATCTCGCGCCGGACGTACTGGATCAGGGCACCGAAATCCCAGGGGATGCCGTAGCCGACAGTGTCGGGGATGTTCAGCGTCGTCGCACCGGACGCCACCGCGATCTCCAGCACCTCCATCATGAAGTCGAGGGGCGTGCGGGTGGCGTCCTGAGGACTGAACTCGACGTCGGCGGTGTGCTCCCGCGCCCGGCTCACGCCGGCCGCCGTCTCCGCCTTCACCTGGGCCTCGTTCATCCTCAGCATGTGCTCCATGTGCTGGGGGCTGGTCGAGATGAACACGTGGATACGGGCCCGCGCCGCGTCCTTCAACGCCTCCCAGCAACGGTCCACGTCGGTCCGCTGCGTGCGGGACAGGCCCGCGATGACCGGACCACCCGCTCGACCGACGGTACGGGCGATGCCCTGGACCGCCTCGAAGTCGCCTTGGCTGGCGACGGGGAAGCCGGCCTCGATGTAGTCCACGTTGAGGCGCGCCAGCTGCTCGGCGATCTCGAGCTTCTCGGCGGCATCGAGCGAAATGCCCGGCGACTGCTCGCCGTCGCGCAGGGTGGTGTCGAAGATGATCACTCGCTCAGCCATTGCCGTTGGTCCTTTCGGTGGTCATGGGGCAAAACAAAACCTCCTGGCCAGAGGCGCAGGAGGCGGTGGGCGAGTCCCAGAAAGGGGGCTCGCCGTCAGGTAAGGAGGAGGATCGACAGGTAGGAGGCCGGAGTCATGCCCGACCATGGTCGCATGGATGCATCCCACCCGTCAAGAAGCCGAGCCGGTACCGTCGCGGCCATGGTGAGGCGTTTCGTGCGTTTCCTGCTGCCGAGCGGACTGTTGCTGGTCGTAGCGCTGCTGGTCCGGCGCAGTGTCCATCTGCGCTCCGAGGTGTTCCGGGTGGTCCCCTCCCGCGACGCCTGGCCTCCCATCACCGAGGTCGAGCGGCCGCCGCCGCCCGTAACCGCCGAGACCGAGGCCGCGCAGACCGAGGCCGCGCAGACCGAAACCGTGCAGGCGCCCGCGGCCTGGCTGGCTCCGGCCGACGGGGAGTGCCCACCGACGCATGTCATCAAGGCCAAGGAGGCCAGCGGCATCTACCACCTGCCGGGAATGGCCAACTACAACCGGACCAAGCCCGACCGCTGCTACGCCGAGGAGTCGGCGGCGGAGGCCGACGGCTTCACCAAAGCCAAGCGCTGACCAAGCGGCCAACAAAAAGGCGGCGCCCCTACTGCTGCGAGAAGGCCACCTGGGTGATCGGGTTGTCGGCTCCCAATACCAACGCCGCACCCTCTCGTGAGGCCTCGGCCTTCAACCCGGCCAACGGATGGCCTTTCTCCGCGAAGAGCACCCGTACCCGGGGGTCGCCTTCACCGCGACCGGCAACGGGTGCGACCGCCGACACCGTGCCCGTCGCGGTGTCGACCACAAAGGGAATGAAGTCGTCGTGCATGAAGCGAGGGATCGCGCACACCGCCTCGGGATAGTTGTGCACTCCGGCCGCGAGCGGTGACCCGGCCTTCACACTTCCGGTGTGCCCGGATTTCGGGATGGGGACGCACGAATTCCAGATGCTGTCGACGTACCTGGCAATTCCCTCGTTATCGGTGACGGGCGTCGTCAGCAGGTCCACATCGGGGTAGCGGAGTCTCGTCAGCTCCGGAATGGTCTCGGGAAAGGCCGCCGTTATGGCCTCGGCGTTCTGGCGGAGGGCATCCACTTTGACCGGGTCGGCACAGAACTGCGCCGACCATTCAATCCCGGCCCAGTTCAGGACCAATCGCCAATTGGTGCCGTCGTACAGCCAAATCGATCCCGCATGGTGCGCCTCGATCGGGACGGGTCCGTATGGATTGGGATTGAGTGTGGCGACGATCTTGTGCACCGCGGCCCGTGCGTGCACGAATTCCGTCGAGTCGGTGCGACTCGAATGGCCTTCGACGTTTTGCTTCAGCGTCATGCCGACCGTGATGTGATGGAGGATGGAAACCGACCCCATTGCCGCATTTCCTGCCATTGCGACGCTCCTCGTCGGGGAGACGCAGCCCGGCCCAGCCGTTAGGCCTCGGCGATCGCCACCGCTCCCAGTATTCCAGGCTCCGCCAGCAGCGCCTCGACCACCCCGGGCTTGACCGGCTCCTCGAAAGACAACGCCATCATGGCCGTGCGACCGCCAACCCCAGCACCCTCAGCGCGACCCTCGGCGCGACCCGCAGCCCCCGAGCCCCCGCGACTGCGGCCCAACTTGAGGTCGACGATATTCATGCCGGCATCGCGCAGGATCTCCGCCACGACCGCCACCATTCCCACCCGGTCGTCGTTGCGCACCACCAGCATCGAGCGGGCAAAGGGCAACTCGATGTCGTGGTCGTCGACCATCACGATCTTGGGCTCGCCCCGCATCCCGAACAGCGTCCCCGACAAGGCGTGGCTGCCGCCGCGCAGCGTGATCAGGTTGACGTAGTCCTGCGACGCCAAGGCGGTGGTGGCCCGCACCGACAGCCCCCGCTCCTCGGCCAGCTGCGGCGCATTTACGAACGACACCGGCTCGTCGGTCGCGGCCGAGAACAGACCCTTCAAGACCGACAATGTGAGGATCCGGGTGTCGTATTCCGCCAGCTGACCCTCGTACTCGATCTCCAACACCGGGGCCAGCTCCCCGGCCAGCAGCCCGAACAGACGCCCCAGCCGCTCGGCCAGGGGCAGGAACGGGCGCACCGTCTCCGATGCGGCCGCCGCCCCGATGTTGACCGCGTACGGGACGAACTCCCCCGCCAGCGCCAACTCGACCTGCTCGGCGATCGAGATACCGGCCTTGTCCTGGGCCTCCTTGGTCGAAGCGCCCAGATGGGGCGTGACCACGACCGACGGCAGCTCGAACAGCGGCGACGACACCATGGGCTCTGACGAGAACACGTCGATCGCCGCCCCCGCGATCGCCCCCGATGCCACCGCCGACGCCAGGGCGGCCTCGTCCACGATCCCGCCCCGGGCGGTGTTGATGACCCGAAGGTCGGGCTTGGCCTGGGCCAAGAGATCGGCGCCGATGAGCCCGATCGTCTCGGACGTCTTCGGCAGGTGGACGGTCAGGAAGTCGGCCTGGCGCACCACGTCCTCCAACGACAGCAACTCGACACCCATCTGCTTGGCCCGTTCCGGCGCCACGTAGGGGTCGAACGCCACCAGCCGCATCCCGAAGGCATGGGCCCGCTGGGCGACCAGGGCACCGACGCGGCCCAGGCCGACGATCCCGAGCGTCTTGCCGTGGACCTCGACCCCCTCCCAGCGGGACCGCTCCCAGCGGCCCGCCGTCAGGGCGGCGTGGGCCTGGGGGATGTTCCGGGCCTGGGCCAGCAGCAGGGCCAAGGTGTGCTCGGCGGCCGAGAGGATGTTCGAGCGGGGGGCGTTGACGACCATGACGCCGCGGCGGGTGGCGGCGGCCACGTCGACGTTGTCCAGGCCGATCCCCGCCCGGCCGACCACGACCAGGCCATGTCCCGCCTCGATGACCGCGGCCGTGACCTTGGTCTCGGAGCGGATGACGAGGGCGGCGGCGCCCGCAACTGCAACCAGCAGTTCGGTCGCCGACAACCCCAAGCGCACGTCCACGTCGTGGCCCGCGGCGCGCAGCGTCGCCAGCCCTCTCTCGGCTATTTCCTCGGTTACCAGGACGCGGGCCATGGAGTCATCCTTCCTGAGGGACCGGCGCTACTGGCCGTTGCGACGGTCGACCGACGACCCGCCGCCGGCCGACAAACAGCCGCCCTGAAGGGGCACCACGGAGCGCCTATTCGGCCTCGGCCAGCAATTTCCCAATCCTCGACACTCCTTCGACCAGATCGTCGTCCGCGAGGGCGTACGAGAACCGGATGTAGCCCGGGGCGCCGAACGCCTCGCCCGGGACGACGGCCACCTTGGCCTCGTCGAGCAGGAGCGCCGCCAGGTCCAGGGTGCTCGCGGGCGTGCGGCCCCGGATCGTCTGGCCGAGCACGCCCTCGAAGCTCGGGAAGGCGTAGAACGCCCCCTCGGGTTCGGGGCACACCACGCCGGGGATGTCACGCAGCATCGACACGATCAGGTGCCGGCGCCGGTCGTACACCTTGCGCATGGCGTCGACCGCGGTGAGGTCGCCGCTGACCGCGGCCAGCGCCGCCCGCTGGGCCACGTTGCACACGTTGGACGTGGTGTGGGACTGGAGGTTGACCGACGCCGCGATGACGTCGGCCGGGCCGACCAGCCACCCGACGCGCCAGCCGGTCATGGCGTAGGTCTTGGCCACGCCGTTGACCACGAGGGTCTGGTTGGCGACCTCGGGCACTGCCACGGCGATCGACGAGAACACCGCCGAGCCGTACACCAGGTGCTCGTAGATCTCGTCGGTGACGACCCAGACCCCGTGCTCGACCGCCCACTGGCCGATCGCCGTCACCTCGGCGGGCGTGTAGACGGCACCGGTCGGGTTCGAGGGTGACACGAAGACCAGCAGCTTGGTCCGCGGCGTCCGAGCCGCCTCCAGTTGCTCGACGGTCACCTTGTACCCACTGTCGACGTTGGTGGCCAGCACGACGGGAACACCGCCCGCCAGCCGGATCGACTCGGGGTAGGTCGTCCAGTAGGGGGCAGGCAGCAGGGCCTCGTCGCCGGGGTCGAGCAGCACCGCGAACGCCGTCTCCAGGGCGTGCTTGCCCCCGTTGGTGATCAGCACCTGGTTGGCCTTGACGCCCGCCCAGCCCGAGTCGCGCTCGGTCTTGGCCGCCACCGCGGCCCGCAGCTCGGGCAGGCCCGCCGCGGGCGTGTACTTGTGGTTCTTCGGGTCCCGGCAGGCCGCCGCGGCGGCCTCCACGATGTGGTCCGGGGTGGCGAAATCCGGCTCGCCGGCGCCGAAGCCGATCACCGGTTCGCCCGCCGCCTTGAGCGCCTTGGCCTTGGCGTCGATGGCCAAGGTGGCCGATTCCGTTACCGCCGATACCCGCTTCGATATGCGTGTCATTGCTGCCATGCTGGCACAGTGAGCACCCGGCCCTCGACTGAGATCCGCATACCCGCCGATCTCCTGCCCCGCGATGGGCGCTTCGGATGCGGTCCGTCGAAGGTGCGCCCCGAGGCGGTCGAGGCACTGGCGGCGACGGGTCGCAGCTTTCTCGGGACGAGCCACCGCCAGCCCACCGTCAAGTCGGTGGTCGGGCGGCTGCGGGCGGGTCTCGCCGATCTCTTCGGGCTGCCCGATGGGTACCAGGTCGCCCTGGGCAACGGCGGAGCCACCGTCTTCTGGGACATCGCCACCTTCGCCTTGATCGAGCGGCGCAGCCAGCACCTGGTGTTCGGCGAGTTCTCGACCAAGTTCGCGGCCGCGGCCGCGGCGGCCCCGTTCCTCGACGCCCCCGACCTGATCGAGTCGCCTCCTGGGTCCCACCCCGACGCCCGCGCCGTGCCCGGGATCGACCTGTACGCCCTGACGCACAACGAGACCTCGACGGGCGTGATGATGTCGCTCGGGCGACCGCCGGGCGCCGACCCAGGGGCGCTGGTGGCGGTCGACGCCACGTCGGGAGCGGGCGGGCTGGCGTTCGACCCCGCCGAGGTGGACGCGTACTACTTCGCCCCGCAGAAGTGCTTCGGTTCCGACGGCGGGCTGTGGGCGGCATTGTTGTCACCCGGGGCGGTCGACCGGGTCCGGCGCATCGCCTCGTCGGGGCGCTGGGTGCCGGCGTCGCTCGACCTCGCCATCGCCCTCGACAACAGCGCCCTCGACCAGACCTACAACACCCCGGCGCTGGCGACACTGTGGCTTTTTGCCGACCAGGTTGGATGGATGCTGGGAAAAGGTGGGCTCGGGTGGTGTGCCGCCCGGTCGTCCCGTTCGGCCGAGACGCTGTACTCGTGGGCGTCGGCGTCGGGTTACGCGTCGCCCTATGTCGTCAAGCCTGATGCGCGCAGCACGGTCGTGGGGACGATCGATCTCGACGCCTCGGTCGCGCGGGAGGCCGACGTGTGCGCGGCGCTGCGGGCCAACGGGATCGTCGACACCGAGTCCTACCGCAAACTCGGGCGCAACCAACTCCGGGTTGGAATGTTCCCCAACGTCGACCCGGACGACGTGCAAGCGCTGACGCACTGCATCGACTACGTGGTGGAACGTCTGACCTGACACCTCGGCCTCGCGCGGGTCAGACCTTTCGCGCTTTGAGGCGCTCTCGAACTGACAACTCGGGCCCGCCCCGATTGCCCGGCAGCCCCCTGGCTCGCCCCTCTCGAACTGCCAACTCGGGCCCGCCCCGATTGCCCGGCAGCCCCCCTGGCTTGCCCGCTCTCGCCCCCGGGCCCGATCGGGGGCGGTCCCAAGACCGATCATCGGCTGATTGAGACCAGCTCGTTCAGCGCCTCTCTAGAGCGCTGCCAGGGCCAGACCAAGCGCCGCTGCCCCGGCGCAGGTGACGAGGGTGGCGAGCGCGTTGCGGAACGCCTCGTTGAGGGCGCCTTCTTCGGCGAGGCGCACCGTCTCGAAGGTGAGCGTGGAAAAGGTGGTGTACGCGCCGCAGAAGCCGGTTCCCAGGATCACCTTGGGGGTCTTGGGGAAGGCGTGGTAGAGGGCCAGCCCGGTGAGCACGCCGAGCAGCAGCGAGCCGCTGGCGTTGACGACGAAGGTGCCCCACGGGAAGGCCCCATCGACCCGGTCGGTGACGCAGCCGTCGACGAGGTAGCGGAGAGGGGCACCGACCGCGGCCGCGGCCACGAAGGCGACCCATGCGAGCAGGCTCACGACGTTCCCTGGGCCGGACGGCCGACGTACTTGACGACCTCGACGTCGTCGATGATGACGAGGCCCTCACGGATCTCAGTGGCCAGTGGGGTGTGCCCGTAGTGGTCGGCCTCACCGATGAAGTTGGTGTGGCGCGTTTGGTGGCCTTGGAGCTTCATTGCTTGCCTCCTCGGTGCGGTAGGCGGATGGTCCGAGCGGCCCAGATCCCGACCCATACGGCCAGGAAACCGGACACCAGACTGGCCGTGGCGTAGGTCAGGGCGATTGGGACGTGGCCGTTCTTGATCAACAGATCGGTCTCCACCGCGAAGGTGGAATAGGTGGTGTAGGCACCGAGGAACCC
>JAUTXN010000315.1 GCA_030838045.1 Acidimicrobiaceae bacterium | reverse complement strand
GAGACCGAGGCCGTCGTGGTGCTGGCCACGCTCGACCCCGCCGAGGGTGCCGGGTACTTGGCTGCCTTGGCGACCACAGCGGTCGCCGTGGTGACCACCGGCCAGTCGACATCCGCCACGCTGCGCGCCACCGGGCAGATGCTGCGGGCCGCGGGGGTGCGCCTGGATTCGGCGGTGCTCATCGGAGCGGACCCCGATGACGAGAGCTTCGGCATGCCCGCCCCGGCGGCGGTGCGGCCGCCGGCATGGGCCTGACCCCCGCCGGCCCATGACCCTGACGGCCGGCGCGAGTGGTGCCAACAGCGCGAGTGGTGCCAACGGCGCCAGCGGCGCCAGCAGCGCAGGCGTCGGCGGTACGACCGCTCCCGGGGCAACTGACCGCGCTCCGGGCGGCGGCGACCCCGCGGTGGCCCGGTCGGTAGAGCGTCGCCTGGCGCTCGTTTGGGGGCTACTGCTGTTCAACGGGATGACGTGGCTGCCGATCGGCACCGTGGTCCCGATTCCCCACCGGATCGGGCAGATGATGACCAGCGTCGCGTTGGCGGCGGCGATCATCCTGGCCCTCACCATCAACCCGCGATTGCGAATCCGGCCCAACGCGTTGCTGACCCTGTACCTGGTGCTGCTCGTCATCGCGGTCATGACCGGGTTGCGGGGGACAGCAGGCAATGGCGCCCTGTTCCGGGCGGTGCGCCTGTCGGGATTTCTGGGAGCGTTGTGGTTGCTCACCCCTTGGTGGGGCCGGCGCGACCTGCTCCTTCTGCGCTGTCACCTCCGAGCGTTGCTGGTCGTCTTGGCGTCGGTGGTCGCCGGAGCCTTGGTCGCTCCCGGAAAGGCGTTGGGCGACGGGCGCCTGCAGGGCGTGATCTGGCCCATCCCGGCGACGCAGGTCGGTCAGTACGCCGCGGTCGCCGCCGGGTGCTCGATCGTGTTGTGGCTGTCGGGTGTGATGAACCGCCGCCGGGCCTGGTGGACGGCAGGCATCGGCGTGGCGCTGATCCTCGCCACCCACACGCGCACCGCTGCCCTGGGACTGGTGGTGGGCGTGCTGGTGGCGTCGTTCAGCCTCCTGCTGGCCCGATCCCGGGTCCGACGGGTCCTGCTGACCACCCTGCTGGCGGCGCCGCTTGCCCTCGTCGCCCTGGCGCCGTCGCTGGCCGGCTGGGCCACCCGCAACCAGTCCTCAGCCGACATCTCGGGCCTCACCGGTCGTAAGGCGGTCTGGGCGACGGTGCTCGATCAGCCTCGATCCGAGTTCGAGCGGTTCTTCGGGTTCGGGCTGTCGGACAAGTCGTCCGGTGGGCGCCCGATCGACGACACGTGGCTGGCGGTGTACAAGGACGAGGGCCTTGTCGGCGATGCCGTGATTGGCGCCGTTCTCGCCCTTCTCCTCATTACGCCGGCGTTCCGAAGGGCCGGACCAGCTCGGGCGGTCGCCATCTTCCTCGTCGTCTACTGCGCTTTCGCCACCTACACCGAAGTCGTCATCGGCGACGCCTCGCCCTACCTTCTCCACCTCGTGGTGGCGTCGTCGCTCCTGCTGTCGGCGGCCCGATCGGCGGCCCCAACCGAGAACCGTTCGCTCCGCCGGTCGCCCCCCGAGCGCGCCGTCGCCGGGCGGGCCGCGGTGGCGTGACCGACGCAGCGCCCGCCG
Source organism: Acidimicrobiaceae bacterium (assembly GCA_030838045.1). Lineage (GTDB taxonomy): Bacteria > Actinomycetota > Acidimicrobiia > Acidimicrobiales > Palsa-688 > JALYXV01. The sequence continues at coordinate 4,964 of JAUTXN010000315.1, read as the reverse complement.
GGCCGCCGGCCGCCCCGGCAGGCGCACCGGGCTCACCCGGCCCGGCCACCCCGGCAGGCGCACCCGGCCCGGCCGCCCCGGCAGGCTCACCAGCCTCACCCGGCCCGGCCACCCCGGCCGGCGTAGCCGGCCCACCCGGCTCACCAGCCTCATCTGGCTCGGGCTCATTCGGCTCGGGCTCGGATCGCAGTCGGCGGCGCTCGCCGGGCGCCGGGCGACGCGCCGCCGCCCGCGCCGCCACCATGGGCGGTCCCAACGGCCCCGCCCGCGGGGGCCGTGCGGGCAGGAGGCGGCTCATGCTGACCTTCTGCGACCAGGGGGTCTCGTCGGCATCGAACTTCGTCGTCGGCCTGGCGGTGGCGCGCCTGGCCGGCCCCGCCGAGTTCGGCGCGTACATGCTCACTTACACCCTGTGGCTGGTCATCGTCGGCTGCCACCGGTCGATCGTGACCGAACCGATCATCGTCAACACGGCGGGCCGCGACGATCCCGAAACGTTGTCCCACGGCGTCAGCGCGGAGCTGCTCCTGGGCGCCTCGGTGTCGGCCATCGCGCTCGTCGGGGGCCTCACCGCATTGGCCTTCGGGGCGCGGGTGGCGACCCCGATGCTCGCCATGGCGCCGTGGTTCGCGGCGCTGCTGGTGCAGGACTACTGGCGGGCCATGGCGTTCAAGCAACGCCGCCCCGGCCTGGCATTGGTCAACGACTCGATGTTCGCGGCGGTCCAGGTGCTGGCGGCGGGCACCTTCTGGCTGATGGGGTGGCGCAGCGTCGGTTCAATGATCACCGCGTGGGGCCTCGGCGCGACCGCGGGCGCGCTGCTCGGCCTCATCTGGTTCCCGGCGTCGGCCCGTCCCCGAGCGGGCCGGCAACTCGTCAAGCGCCTCTGGCCCCTCAGCCGCTGGATGCTGGCCGAGTTCGTGACCGGCTTCACGGCCGACCAGGCCTACCTCGTGCTGGTCGCGGGCCTCCTCTCGGGGGTGGCCTACGGGGGTTTCCGGGCCGGATTCAACCTGATGGGCCCGGTGCTGGTCATCCTGCTGGCGGGCGGCAACGTGGGGCTGCCCGAGGCGGCGGCGCGCACCAAATCTGACGACCCCGACGACCTGCCGCGCTACGCCCGCCGAATGTCGCTCCTGGCGACGGCCGGGATCGCCGCCTACGGCGTTGTGGTCGCGGTCGCCGGAGGCCGGTTGTTGCGGCTGCTGTATGGGGCGCAGTTCGGCCGGTACGGCCTGCTGGCGACCCTGGCAGCGGTGCAGTACGTCATCTACGCCCTGGTGTTCGGGCAAGGCATCGCGTTGAAGGCCGCCGGCCGCATGCGGCGCCTCTGGCGGATCCGGGCGCTGATCGCGGTGCTGTCGCTCACCTCGGTCTTCGCGCTGGTCCGGGTGCTGGGGACCAACGGTGCCGGGTGGGGCGGCGTCGCCACGGCCGTCTATTACACCGCAGGGATCTGGTGGCTCTATCACAAGGAGCTGATCCAAGGTGGTGGAGGTGCCAGTGGTGGAGCGGGGAAAAGGGAGAGCGCCACCGCCGACGCCGTGACCACTGCGCACGTGACCGCGGTCGAAGCGGTGGCCGGCGTCCGGCTCCGGCCGGAAATCGTCACCTACGCCACGATCGGGGCCGCCGCCGAGGCGGCCCGGGCCACCAGGAGCGCCGCCCGGGCTGCGGGCGAAGCACCGGCCCCCCTCGGCGCGGCCCGTACCAACGGGAACTCCGTCGGGCGCGCCGCGGGCTCCGACCAGGTCCGGCCTTCCGGTGGGAATTCCCAGTCGTGAACGCCGGCATCCGGCCGCTGGCCGCAACCGGCAGCACCGACGATGTCGCGGCGCGCCTCGGCGACCCGGCCGCACTTCTCACCGACGTCGAACTTGGGCGGGCGCAGCGGCTCCGTTCGTCCTCCGATCGGTCCGACTTCATGGCTGCCCACGGCCTGGTGCGGCTGGTGGCCGGCCAACTCCTCGGCTGCGGGCCCGACGACCTCACGGTCGTGCAACGCTGCGCCCGTTGCGGAGGACCCCACGGTCAGCCCTACATCGCGGAGCAACCAGCGCTGCAGGTGAGCTGGTCGCACACGCGCGGCTACGTCGCCGCCATCGCCGGGTTCGTCCCGGTGGCGGTCGACGTCGAACATCCGCCGCCCGTGACAGTCGACGGGGCCCTCTTACGGCTGGTGCTCAGTCCCTCCGAGCAATCCGTCGTGGCGGCGGCGCCCGACCCGTCACGGGCGTTCGCCCGTCAATGGGTGCGAAAGGAGTCGCTGGTCAAGCTGGGCATGGCGACGCTGGACACCATGGCGACCACCGAACTCGACGGGCTGGCGGTCGACTCGTCCTGGTTGGCCATCGGTGGCCACCGGCGCCTCACCTGGCGGGGGTGGTACCTGGTCGAGTGGTCCGACGCCGCGAGCGCAACCGTCGGGACGGCCATGGCGGCCATCCCGACGTCGCTGATCCGGATCGGGGCGACCTCGCCGGACCGCCTCGTGGCGATCGGTCAGCTGCCCACGTAGATCTGGTCGAGGTAGACGCTGTTGCCGGCCACCCCGTTGGTGCCCGTGACAGTGGCGCTGGCGTAAGCGGTGCCCGCCGGGGCGGTGGCGCTGATCGTCGTCTGCTGCCAGGTACCGGTCAGGTTGGCCAGGGCGGCCGAGGTCGTGGCCAGGACCGTGCCGCTGCTGTCACGCCATTGCACCTGCATCGTGGCGTTCAACCCCGCCGTGCTCGCCATCGCCCAGAACGAGACGCTCTTCGGTCCCGGCGTGGCCGCGAATCCGGGCCAGTTGCTCAGCTGGATGCCCCACCCGTAGGGGGCGGTGATCGCCACCTGGAGGCTGTGGGTCCCGTTCTGCGCCTGGGTCGTGGCCTGGGCGACACTGTCGGAGAACCATGGGACCCAGCGGCCGCTTGAGCCCTCGGCTCCGGCCGTGTCGGCGTCGAGCAGGTTGACACCGACCGACGCGGGCGGTCCCACGACGATCTGGTCGAGGAACAGGGTGTTGCCGGCCACGCCCGCCCCGCCGTTGGGGGCGGTGAAGGTCACCGATACGAAGGCCGTGCCCGCCGGTGCCGTGTCGGTGGCGGCGGCCTGCTGCCAGGTGCCGCTCAGGGTGCTGACGGTGGCGCTCGTCGTTCCGAGCACGTTGCCGCTCGCGTCTCGCCACTGCGCCTGCATGGTGACGCCGAGGTTGCCTGAGCCGAGGAGGCCCCAGAAGCTCATCGTCTGGGGGCCTGGCGCGGCCGCGAATCCGGGCCAGTTGCTGAGCTGCACGCCCCAGCCGTAGGGGGCGGTGATGTTCACCTGGGCGCTGTGGGTGCCGCTCTGCGCTTTGGTCGTGCTCTGCGCCACACTCGAGGAGAACCACGACGTCCACCGTCCGGCGGAGCCCTCGAGGGTCGAGGAGTCGGCGTCAAGGAGGTTGGCCTGCTGGGTGGGCGGGGGAGTAGTAGCCGCGCCCGAACCGGTCAGGACGGCGATCTGGTCGAGGTACACGGCGTTGCCGGCGACGCCGTTGGTACCGGTGAAGGTCACGGTGGCGGAGGCAGTCCCTGCGGGTGCGGTGACATTGGCGGTCGCCTGCTGCCAGGTCGCGGTGAGCCCCGAGGCGACGGCCGTACTCGACGCAAGCACGTTGCCTGCGCCATCGCGCCACTGGACGGCCATGGTGGCATTCAGGCCAGGGGTCATGGTCATGGCCCAGAAGTTGACCGTTGCCGGGCCCGGGCTGGCGGTGAATCCGGGCCAGTTGTTGATCTGCACGCCCCAGCCGTAGGGGGCGGTGATGTTCACCTGGAGGCTGTGGGTGCCCGATTGCGCCTGGGTGGCGTTCTGGGCGACGCCTGCCGAGAACCACGGGATCCAATGGCCGATCGACGCTTCGAGTCCCGAGGTATCGGCGTCGAGCAGGTTGTTGGCCGTGACTCCGCCGCTCGCGCCGTTGAAGGTGCTGCCCGGGTCTTGGCCGTAACTGCTCCCCTGCCATGAGGAGAAGTTGAGCGCCGCCGCCCCCCCGGCGGCGAAGGTCCAGTCGCCGGTGTAGGTGTTGTTGGCGAAGTGGTTGTTCTGCTGGGTGGCGATGGTGTTCATGACGGTATTGCCCAGGTAGGGCGACCACGAGGGTGTCGTGCCGTAGTTGGAGATGACGGCTTGGACGCCGCACCCCCCGGTTGATGCGGCACACCCCACGTTGGCCCGGCTGAAGGCCATCTGGTTGTCGTGGACCGCGACGTTCTGGGTCTTCCATCGGCAGTCGGCGAAGTACGGGGCATTGTTGATGGTTCCGGCCACGCAGGTGTTGAAGTTGGCGGCGGTGGGGTTGCCCATGGTGCAGAACGTGGCCGAGGTGTTGGCCGGGGAGCCGCAGAACCGGTCGGCGTTCTCCCATAAGGTGACGCCGCCCCAGTTGTCGGTGAGATTGTTGCCGGAGATGTTCATGGTGGCGTACAGGCCGGCGTTGACCCGGGAGTCGCCGCCCGATTCGGAGATGTAGATGGCGGCCACGGGGAAGTTGGTGCCTTGGGCGGCGAAGCTCTTGCCTTTGACGATGGCGTTGCGGATCAGGTTGTTGTTGGTGATGGCGGCGTTGTAGGAGGTTTCGTAGATGACGGCTTCGTCGTCGTTGTCGGCGATGTAGTTGCCGTCGATCACGATGGCGGCGTTGTTGGTGTCGGCCCAGATTCCCGGTCCGATGTTGTTGTGGATCCAGTTGTTGGTCACTTTGCCGCCGATGGTGTTCCACAGTTTCCCGCCCCCCACGCAGCCGCAGCCGGGGATCACCACGTCCCAGTTGCCGGTGTTGTTGGCCGTGATCTCGTTGTGGTCGACGGTGATGTTGGTGTTGGCCGCGGTGCGCAGGTAGGCGCTGAAGCCGTACTGGCCGTTGGCTTTGAGGCAGTTGTAGGACAACACGTCGCCCGGGCCGACCATGACGGCGGCGCCGGCGTTGCCGGTGATGGTGT
>JAUTXN010000314.1 GCA_030838045.1 Acidimicrobiaceae bacterium | reverse complement strand
CCGCCCCGAACCGGCGGGCCAGTGCCGACGTCGCCGACAGGTCGATGGCCAGCACGTCGTTGCCGTCACCGAGCAGGCCCTGCACGGTCGACGCTGCGGCCAGGCCGGCCGCCGCATCGCTGCCGACCGAGACCACTACAAGGGCGGGCGTGGGCGACTGGGTCGTCGCCAGGACCTCCCGGAGGTGCCGGGCCACTTTGGCGACGTCGTGGCTCGCTGCGCCGGCCGAGGCAAGCAACTGCCCGGTCGTCGACCGACGACCACCCGGCAGGCCCAGGCCCCGCCCCCGCCTGGTCCCGACGAGCGAGCCGACGCTCACCACAACCGGTGCGTCGAGGGCAGCTGTCACGTCCTCACGGCGGCGAACCCGGTTGGAGACCACTTCACTGACCACCAGCCAGCCCGCTCCGATGGCCAGGCCGCCCAGCATGCCCGCCACCACGTCGATGATGAAGGCTCGCGACGTCGACGTGTGGCTGGCGAGGGCGGGATCGACGACTCGGGTGTTCTGCACCACGGTGGCGGAATCGGCGGTGACGTCGCTGATTCGCTGCTCAACCGTGGCAATCTGGCCGTTGACCTGCGATCGCCGGGCCAGGAGGTCGCCCAGGCTGTTGTTGGCGGATGGAGCGGAGGTACTCCCCGCCTCGAGGGTGGCGACGTTGATCTGGTCGTCGAGTGGGCGAACCTGGTCCTGCAAGGTGTTGCTCTGCTGCTGGAGGGCGGCGATCTCGACCTGCGTCTCGCGCTGCACGCTTTGGCCCCGGAAGTCGAGGAAGGCGTTCGCAAGCACGTTCGCGTGGTGTTCTGCCTCCGCCGCGGTCGACGCCCGCACGGTCAGCTCCAGGACGTCGTTGGTCGAGGCGGTGGCCTGGTATTCCGCCTGGAACTGCCGGGCGGTCTCGGTGAGCTGTAGCTGGCTGACCGCCCGGCCCGCCACAGTGCGGCTCCGGGCCAGCTGGACATCGGTCTCCATGGCCCGGGCCGGATCCTGCGGGTTGATCGTGGCCCGCCGCAGGAGCACCGTCGTGGTGGCGGAATACTGCGGTCCCCGAACCAGGAAGAAGGCCAAGGCGGCGAGCAGTCCCGCCAGGCCGCTCGCCAGCCAGACCCGCTTCCGGCGGCGAAGGGCACCCACGAGCGAGGAGACGCGGATGAGGTGGTTGCCGTCGCCACCGAAGAGGTCCGCGTCGGTGTCGTGGAAGTCCCCGAGGCGGGTGGCGGAGTCAACCATGCGCCACCACCGTCGGGGGGCTCTCGTGGCTTCGGTGTCTCCTGGCGCAAGCGGTCCGAGCCCTCATCCTTCGGCTCCGCTCTCCGCGGCCGTCCCGCCGCTGTTGGAGCCGGCCGGTTCGGACTCCCCTATCGGACCGTTGGACTTCGGGGCGCCTGGCATCTTCGTACCGGTCTTCGCCGTCGCCGGGGCCTTGACCGTCGTCACCCGTCGAGCGGCGGGGGCCGTCCCGTTGGCCGCCAGCGTCCCGTTGGCCCGGGACCGGCCGGCCGCAGCGCCGGAATCACCGTTGGCCCGGTCGGCGCCCGCCCGCTCGGCACCCGCCCGCTCGGCGCCCGCCCGGTCGGCGCCCGCTACGGACTCGGTCTGACGCTCGGTGATCCGCCCAGTACGAACCTCACTCGAGCCGCCAAACGGACCATCAACCGGACCCGGACCCGGGCCCACAGCGACTCGCTGCCCGGCGGAACGGTCGCTCGGGTCGGGGTTGGCAAGAAAGGCGCCGACGACAGCCGTCCCGGCCCCGGCGCAGGCCGCCGCCACCTCGTGAAGGCGTTCAGCGGTAACGCTCCCCGCGGACACCGCGACCGCCACGCGGGTCGGCCGGTCCCACCGCGGTACATGTATTGGACCGGCGTCGGCGGCGACGAAGGTCACGACGAGCTCGGCACCGTCGAGCAGGTCCGGATCGACGTTGCCGGTGGCGCCGTGAATGACAAGACCGCCGCGGGGACCGAGACCGCCGGGGGCTGCGGCCTGACAGGCGGCGCGCAGCGCGGCGCTGCTGGCATCATGGGACGCGAACACCATCGCGGTCTGGGTACCGGTGGCGGCGCTGAACACCGCCACCTCCAAGGCCAGTGCCGGGGCACCGATATCGCCGGCCAAGCCCACCAGGACCAGGTTCTGCGACCGAGGCCGCTCCCCGGTCGCGCCAACCAACCCCGCGTGATCGAATGCTTGGCGGAGGGCATAGGCCTCGATCACACTGGGCTCCCAATGTTCCAGGAACGCCTGGCAACGATCGGGGCGGTCGATCGGCTTGATCGCCAGCGATGCCAGCACCGGCGCATCCAACGCGTCACCGATGCCATCTCGTGTCCGTACTCGACGGTCACCGTTCTCGATGGCCAAGGCCAGGATGCCCCCGATCAGCATGCCGGCCAGGGCGCCCAAGGCGATGTCGACGAGGGGCTTCGGGCTGGCGGGACGCCCGGGCGCCAAAGCGGGCTGCAGTAGATGCGTGCCCTGGCGGCTGAGCTGGGCCTGGAGCTGGGCGTCTGCGATGCGGGACTGGTCGATGTTGAGCTGCTGGGCGAGGACGGACTGCTGGGCCCGAAAGGTGTCGATCACGGCTTCTCGGCGCTGAGCCTCGGCCGGCGTGAGGCCGGTCAGCGCAGCGGTGTTGGTGGCGATCTGCTGGTCGAGCTGGCGGACCTGGTCGTTCAGCTGGCTGACCTCTTGGCCATACGCGGCCGCGGTGGAGTTGGCTTCCGCGGTCGCAGTGTCATCGGCGTAGGCGACATAGGACGACGCGACGGCGTTGGCCAGCTGCGCCGCCCGCGCCGAGCTACCGGACCGGCCGGCGATCTCGATTATCTGGGAACTGACTGCCTGAACCGAGATCGCCCGCTGCAACGCCGCCAGTTCGATCGAGGGTTGCACCGCGGTGGTCGTGGGCCCGAGCACGGCGGCGCCACGCACGATTTGCAGCTCGGTCTTCACGTCGCGGATGTCGTGACCCTGGGCGTCCACGGGTGACGGCGGCAGCACCACCCGCGCCTTGGAGACGTAGGTCGTTGGCGACAAGACGACGAACGCGCCGCCCGCGACCAACCCGACCAGGATCGCCCCCATCAGCACCTGACGGCGGCGTCGCAGGCCGCGAAACACGCCACGGAGATCGACTACCTGGCCCACGAGCCCCCTTACGCTCCGGCGAACTCGCGTCGGAGTGATGTCGGCACAGCCAGATCGTAGTCCGTTTTGTCTGACTCAGAGATGCAGATGGCCGAGCAGAGCGCCCAAACCGGCCAATAGCGCCGACAGCGGGTCGGAAGCCGGAGGGGGCGGAGTCGGCGCCGGGGGCGGGGCCGGGGCCGGGGCCGGGGCCGGGGCGTTGAGGCTGCTCCCCGCGTCCTGACTGTTCGGGCCCGCCTGCCAGGCCGCGAAGCTCACGACGGCACCGGGCTGGAAGGCGACGAACTGCCAGTCGCCGGTATAGGTGTTGTTGGTAAAGCGGTTGCCCTGCTGGTACGTGATGGCGGACTGGACGGCGGTACCCATGTACGGGGACCAGTTGGGGCTGCTCCCGTAGTTGGAGACGATTGCCTGCACGCCACACCCGGCCGTCGTCCCGGAGCATCCCACGTTGGCCCGGCTGAAGGCCATCTGGTTGTCGTGGACCGCGACGTTCTGGGTCTTCCAGCGGCAATCAGCAAGATAGGGGGCGTTGTTGATGGTGCCGGCGACGCAGGTGTTGAAGTTGGCGACGGCGGGATTCGCCATGGTGCAGAACGTGGCCGAGGTGTTGGCCGGGGAGCCGCAGAACCGGTCGGCGTTCTCCCACAAGGTGACACCGCCCCAGTTGTCGACCAAGTTGTTGCCCGAGATGTTCATGGTGGCGTACAAACCGCCGTCGACGCGGGTGTCGCCGCCCGATTCGGAGATGTAGTTGGCGGCCACGGGGAAGTTGGTGCCTTGGGCGGCGAAGCTCTTGCCTTTCACGATGCCATTGCGCAGGAGGTTGTTGTTGGTGATGGCCGCGTTGTAGGAGGTTTCGTAGATGACGGCTTCGTCGTCGTTGTCGGCGATGTAGTTGCCGTCGATCAGGATGCCGGCGTTGTTGGTGTCGGCCCAGATCCCCGGTCCGATGTTGTTGTGGATCCAGTTGTTGGTCACTTTGCCGCCGATGGTGTTCCACAGTTTCCCGCCCCCCACGCAGCCGCAGCCGGGGATCACGACGTCCCAGTTGCCGGTGTTGTTGGCCGTGATCTCGTTGTGGTCGACGGTGATATTGGTGTTGGCCGCGGTGCGCAGGTAGGCGCTGAAGCCGTACTGGCCGTTGGCTTTGAGGCAGTTGTAGGACAACACGTCGCCCGGGCCGACCATGACGGCGGCGCCGGCGTTGCCGGTGATGGTGT
>JAUTXN010000341.1 GCA_030838045.1 Acidimicrobiaceae bacterium | reverse complement strand
AGCGACGCCGGCCATCGGGTGGTCGTGGTCGTCGCAACGGGTGGGGAGCTTGGCCTCCCGCACGCCCCGGCGGCGGCGCCGACGCAGCACCTGGCCTCGGTCCGCCAGGGGGAAACCGAACGGGCGGCGTCGGTGCTCGGGGTGTCCCGAGTCGTCTTCCTCGGCTACCACGACTCGGGGCTGGCGGGGGACCCGGCCAACAGTTCAAGCAGCGCGTTCTGCGCCGCCAGCCCGACCGAGGTCGGATGCCGCTTGGCGGAGGTGCTGGTCGAGGAACGCGCGCACGCTCTCGTCGTCTATGACGACTTCGGCATCTACGGCCACCCGGACCACGTGCAGGTCCACCGTGCCGGACTCTTGGGCGCCGAACAGGCCGGCATTGCCACGGTCTACGAGGCGACCGTCGACCGGGAGTACCTCCACTTCGTTGAAACCCACCTGGTCGAGGAGGCAATCCTGGCCGGCGATCTTGGCTTGGCCCGATCGAACATCGGCGTTCCCACCGTCATGGTGACGACCACGGTGTCCGTCGCGGGCGTGCTCGACCGAAAGCGGGCCGCCATGGCTGCCCATGCCAGTCAGATCCCCGAGACCACGTCGGCGATGCAGATCGGCTTGGAGCAATTCGCAGCCGTGTACGGCTGGGAGTGGTTCGTCCGCCACGGTCCCGAGGGTCCGTTGGACCGATTGGCGCGATGACGCCGGCTGTCTGTGGGCTATCTATGTTTCTGTGGGCGAGTTACAGCGCTGGACGACCATAAGACGCCCACAAAGCCATAAGTAGCCCACGGTCTAGGTCAGATGGCGACCGAAGAAGCCCCAGATGAGCGGCCAACCCTGGTTTGCGGCCTCGGGGCGGTAGTTGGGCCGGTCGACGGCGAAGAAGGCATGGCCCGCGTCGTCCATGGTGTGGAACTCGAAGGACTTCCCCCGCTCTTCGAGCACCGCCGCCAGCGCCGCCGTCTCGGCGGGCGAAGGATTGCGGTCCTCGATGCCGAAGAGTCCGAGGAGTGGGCACGACAAGCCGCCCGCCAGGTCGACGACCGGGCGAGTCTTCAGCGGTGAGTCGGCGGGCGGCGGTTCGACGACGAAGGCGCCATAACAGTCGACCGCGGCGTCCAGAGGTAACCGGCATGCGGCCAGGAACGCGTGCCGACCGCCCGAACAGAAACCGATGACACCGACCTTGCCATTGCTCGTCGGCACGGACCGCAGGTACTGCGCCGCCCCGTCCACGTCACCGACCAGGCGTTCGTCGGGCACCCCGCCCGCAGCCCGCACGACGGCGGCCGCATCTTGGGGCGCCGCACCCGGAGCGTCCCGGCTGTACAGGTTGGGGCAGAGGGCGAGGTACCCGTGGGCCGCGAACTTCCGGGTGATCTCCAGCGACGCCTCGTCGTAGCCCGGGAGGTGGTGGATCACGACCACCGCGCCGAACGGACCGTCGCCGAGGGGCTGTGCCAGGTAGGCCTCGATGTCGTCGCCGCCGTGGCCCGCGATCCGCAGCGTCTCCGCCCTCAAGTCATTCGCTACCGGCACGGGCCTCAACCGTAGGCGCGGGTGGTGCCGAACATCATGTCAAGGGTGACCGGCTCCAGCCCCCGCTCGGCGATGATCGCTTGCAGCTCGTCGAACACGTGGATCACCGTCGGGTGGTTGGCATGGCCGAGCACGATGGCGCCCGCCTTGATCCATTTCTCAGCCTGGCCGAGCAGCCCGTCGGACGTTTCGAGGACGGCGTCGCCGAGTGAGGCATTCCACATGAGGATCTTGGTGTAGCCGAGACCGGCGGCCACGCCGTCGGTGTGCGAGTTGCGCTTTCCGTAGGGCGGGCGAAACCAGGGCCGGCCCGTCACGCCGAACGTGGCCTGGATCCAGTCCTCGTTGCGCTCGATCTCCCGCCGGATTGCCGAGTCGCTCAACATCAGCAGGTTCGGATGCGACCAGGTGTGGTTCCCGATTTGGACCTGGCCCCGCCTGATGAGCGGTTGGAGGCGGTCGGCGTAGGTGTCCCAGATGTCGTGGAAGGCGCCGTTCGGTGAGAGGGTGAGGTTGAAACCGGTCCGCTCGGCGAAATCCACGTAGCCCGCCACGCATTCGTCGCAATACCCGTCGTCGATGGTGAAGGCGATCTGCTGCGTGTCGTAGGGAGCATGGGAGACCACCACGGCCCGACCCGGCTGGGCCCGTGGGATCGGCGGCAGCGGGGGAGGGACGGTCGTGCTGGTGGTACTGGCTGACCCGCCGATCCTCGGCACCAGCGGGTCAGCGCTCGCGACCGGTCCTGTCGGGGCTTTCTTGCAACCGCTGACGGCAGCCACGACGCCAGCCGCGATCAGGACGAGGAAGTCCCGCCGGTCCAAAGACCCGAGGTCGCAGGAATGGGGCATCAGGAAGTCGAAAGACTGTACCGATCGCCGCCTGCCACATGCTGGATGCGGCCTGGTTGCGCAGCCGTTGTGGGAAGGTGGATCGGTGCGAGTCGACGCCCACCAGGCGGCCGCGGCGGCCTTGGCGGGGATGCTCACCGCCACCGGCGTGGCCCACTTCGTGATACCCCGGTTCTACGACCCGATCATCCCCCACGCGCTGCCCGGCACCGCTCGTAGCTGGGTTCTGGCCAGTGGTGCGGCTGAACTGGCCGTCGCCGCCGCCGTGGCCGCAAAGCGCAGCCGCCGGGCCGGGGCAACGGTGGCCGCCGTGCTCTTCATCGCCGTCTTCCCCGCGAACGTGCAGATGGCGGTCAACTGGAGCCGTCGCAGTGCGCTCGAGTCAACCCTGGCGTGGGTCCGGCTCCCGATGCAGGTGCCGTTGGTCTGGTGGGCGCTACGGGTGCGCCGCGCCAGCACGTCGGACGCGGTTCGAACGTGTTCAAAAAACCTTGACTTAGGGAGCGGTCAAGCGCAGACTGGATGTTGAACACGTTCAATAAGGAGACTCTGTGGACCTCAACGTGCTGACCTACCTGCTGTACTTCGTGCTCGCCCTGCCGCTGACGTGGTGGGTGGCTCGGGCGCTGCACCGGTACGGGACGGTATTCCTGGTGGACGTCTTCCACGGTGACGAGGTCCTGTCCAATGCCGTCAACCAACTGCTGGTGATCGGCTTCTACCTCCTCAACCTGGGCTACGTCGCATTGTTCATGACCTCACACACCAAGGTCGACAGCGCCCGACGGTTGCTCGAGGTCCTCTCCACCAAGGTGGGCGCAGTCGCCATCGCGGTCGGCATCGTGCACTTCGGCAACGTCTGGGCGTTCAACGCCTTTCGCCGGCGCGCCGTGCAGCGGGGGCGGCCCGTCCCGCCCGTTCCGCAGCCCGACAGGCCGCCGGCACCGTACAACCCGCCCCCGACACCCGCCTCGGCACCCGGTCCAGGGCAACAGTGGCCGCCGCCGGCGTGGCCTGGATGGGCCGCACCCGGCGCCCCGCCGGCGCCCCGAGCCTGACGGCGCACGCCATGCCCCCTGAGCCACCCGCCGCACCGGGCGTGCCTCCCGCACCGGGCGTGCCTGCCGGACCGGGCGTGCCTGCCGGACCGGGCGTGCCTGTCGCACCGGGCGTGCCCCCCGCACCGGGCGTGCCCCCCGGACCGGGCGTGCCCCCCGGGCTACCCGCACCCGCGGGTGCCGCCGCCTCGGCGGTGGATGGTTCGGCACCGGTGCCGTCCAAGGGGGCCCGGACCAGGGCCGCCATTCTCGACACTGCCCTCCGGCTGTTCCGGGAACGGGGCTACGAGGAGACGACGATGCGAGCCATCGCATCCGAGGCCGGGGTCTCGGTGGGCAACGCCTACTACTACTTCGCCTCGAAGGAGCACCTGATCCAGGCCTTCTACGACCAGGCCTACCTGTTGCACGAAGCCGCGGCCCGACCGATCCTGCAGAGCGATACCGACCTGACGGCCCGGATCACCGGTGTCATCGAGGCGTGGCTCGATGTGATCGACCCCTACCGGGCCTTCGCGGGCACCTTCTTCAAAAACGCCGCCGAGCCGACCAGCCCGCTCAGCCCCTTCAGCCCCGAATCGGCGCCGGCCCGCAACGCCTCGATTGCCCTCTGGCGAGACGTCGTCGCCGGCTCCGACACCAAGGTCAGCAAGGCCCTGCGCCGCGAGCTGCCCGAACTCCTCTGGCTGTACTTCATGGGCATCGTCTTGTACTGGGTCCACGACCCCTCCGACGACGCGGCGCGCACCCGCCTCCTCGCCCGCCGCACCGCCCCCATGGTGGTCCGGGCCATCGCCCTGGCCCGCCTCCCCGTCGTGCGGGCCACCGTCACCGACCTGGTCGCCCTGATCGCCGAGCTCAAATCGCTCTGAGGGCCTCCCGGATGGCACCGGCGGTCCCGGCCGCGGCCGCCTCGTCGGGGTAGGGATGCCGGGGCCACATGAACCCCCGCAGCCCGTCCTTGCGCGTGCGGGGCACCACGTGCACGTGCAGGTGGGCGACGCTCTGGCTCACCCGGTTGTTGATGGCCACGAACGACCCGTCCGCCCCCATGGCGGCCTCGACCGCCGCCGCCAGGCGCCGGACGGCGGCGAACAGCGGCTCGACCAGTTGCGGCGGCAGGTCCGTCAGCGTCTCGTAGTGCCGCTTCGGGATGGTCAAAACATGGCCGGGGAAAAGGGGCCGGATGTCGAGGAACGCCAGTACCTCCGGCTCGTCCAGCACGACATGGCCGGCCGTCTCGCCGCTCACGATCTGGCAAAACAGGCACCCGATTGCGGCCACGCCCGCCAGACTCGCAGACATTCTGTGCCAGCATGCACCCATGGCAACAGAAGCAGCTGTCCCTTTCACAGGCGGGATTCCCGAGACGAGCCTGCCCGACGCACCAGGCCAGGCCCAGGGCGCCTTGGCCCGCGCCCTGGCCCAGCCCGAGGACGAGCGCAAAGCCGCGCTCGCGGCCGTGGCCGCCACCTATCCCCGCTACGTGCAGGCGTGGGCCGAACTGGCCGAGATCGCCACCGACGACATCGAGGGCTATGCCTACGCCCGGGTCGGCTACCACCGGGGCCTCGACGCCCTGCGCGGGGCCGGGTGGCGGGGCTCGGGATATGTGCGGTGGCGCTACCCGTCCAACCGGGGGTTCCTGCGGGCGCTCGACCAGCTTCGGGCCCGGGCGGCGGCGATCGGTGAAAAGGACGAGGAGGACCGCTGTTTCCTCTTCCTCCATCAGCTCGATCCCAACTGGGACAAGCGGGAACGGGACTGATCGTTCCTTGATTTCGAGGCGTGACCCGGGCGGCGATCCGGGGCGAGCCGCCGCCGCGGCCTACGCCGACCGCATCGCGGGAGGACCACCTCGGGAGGTATTTTCCCCCCGTCGTAGTGCCGTCGACCAGATCCGGGTCTATGCCCTGGAAGGGGCGTGGCACCTGGTGACGTTGGGGCTGGCGGACCAGGGGTTCGAGTTGACGCTGCGGCTGCCGCGGGGCGACGACGAGTTGCCGACGTGGGGCGTGGACCTCTTGATCAGCCTGGCGTCGTATGCCCGGCGTAGTGGGCACGGGTTTGCCGACGGGCACCAGATCGACCTGCGGGGGCCCATCAAACTGGGCGCCGAGACCGCGATCACCGCCGCCGCCGTGACGGGGGATCCGGCGCTCGGGACGCTGGGCGAGGTCGAGTTCCTGCAGGTGGTGGGGCTGACGGCCGACGAGTTGGAGCTGTGCCGGTCGTGGCGGACGCTGGCCGTGCTGGGGTTGCTGCGGGGCCGCGATCCCTCGCTCACGACCGTGCTCGAACGCAGCTCGCTGCTCGACGATCCGGCGCTGCGCGAGGCGGCGCAGGCCGGGGTGACGGCCGAGGGCAGCGCGCTGGACGAGCTCGGCGTGGCCACGCTCGGGTGGCACTGGCGGGGGCGGGGGAAGCGGCGGGTGCTGGTCGTGACGCTCGGTGCCGGGGCCGCGACGGCACTCGGGCCGGCATTGCGGCGCAAGCTGACCCACGACGGGGCCGTGTTCGACGTGGTCGGCGACGCGGGTGAGGTGCGCTTCGAGGTGGGGCCCGAGGAGGGCTGGCGCCTCGACGGGGGGCTGCTCGTCGTCGACGTGGCGCCGGGATCGGTCGAGGAGCTGGCGGGCCTGTTCGACGGCCGGGTCGGTACCGGTGGGGTGCGGCGGCTGGTCGGCCTGCGGTTCACCGTCACCGCCTAGGGCGACCGTACCCTGGAGGGGTGGCTCGCACCTCTGAGGCAATCGACGGCGACGTGACGGCGCTGGCAACCCGGATCGCCGAGCTGGGCGAGGGTGAGAAGGCCAACGTCTACCGGATGTCGTGGTGGAGCGACCGGATGTTGGGCTGGGCTATGTCGCACCCGTCGTTCAAGACGCAGTTGTTCCGGTTCGTGGACGTGTTTCCCGCGACCCACAGCGACGCCGAGGTGCTGCGCCACGTCCGGGAGTATTTCGACGGCGCCGACGTGCCGAGAGCGCTGGACCTTGGGGTGGGACTGGCCGATCATGTTCCCGGCGGTGGCTCGATCACCGCCACGGTGGCGCGGCGCAACATCCGGCGGATGGCGGAGCAGTTCATCGTGGGCGCCACCCCGGCGGAGGCCGTGGAGCGCCTGCACCAGTTGTGGCGGGCGGGGAGCGGGTTCGTCGTGGACCTGCTCGGGGAGAAGACGGTCACCGACGCCGAGGCCGACCGTTACGCCGAGCGG
Organism: Acidimicrobiaceae bacterium; assembly: GCA_030838045.1. Classification (GTDB taxonomy): domain Bacteria; phylum Actinomycetota; class Acidimicrobiia; order Acidimicrobiales; family Palsa-688; genus JALYXV01. Next base: position 11,226 of record JAUTXN010000341.1, on the reverse strand, counting down.
GTGTCGACGCTCGTGTCGACGTTGGTGCGCGCCTCGGCCGGCTGGGCGCCCGACGACCACTTGGAGCGCGACGACCGGGGGCGGTTGCCCCGGGTGCAGGTGAGCATCAAGCCGACGGCGCTGGCGACGCACTACGGGCCGCTCACGCGTTCCGACGGGCTGGCGTCGGCCAAGGGTCGGTTGCGGCCCCTGCTCAAGGACTGCGCCGACCAGGGTGTCTTCGTCTGGTTCGACATGGAGCAGTACGACGCCAAGGATCTGACGCTGCAGCTGTTCCGCGACCTGATGGACGAGCCCGAGCTCTCGGAGTTGGACGCCGGCTGCGTCATCCAGGCGTACACCCGTGACTCGCGCGAAGACCTGGCTGATCTGTGCGCCTGGTCGTCGGCCCGGGTGCGCGACGGGCAGGCGCCGGTCGGAGTGCGTCTCGTCAAGGGGGCGTACTGGGATGCGGAGACGATCGAGGCCGAGGCGGCCGGCTGGCCGTCGCCCCTGTACTCGGAGAAGGCCGAGACCGACGCCAACTACGAGCGATTGACGGCGATGCTGCTGTCGCAGATCGGTGCCGTGCGGCCCGCGTTCGCGTCGCACAACCTGCGGTCGCTGGCCCACGCGGTGGTGCTGGCCCGGTCGCTCGGCATCCCGGACAGCGCCTACGAGTTGCAGATGCTGTACGGCATGGCCGAGCCCATCCAGGCGGCAATCCGGCGACTCGGTTTGCGGTTGCGGGTGTACGCGCCGGTGGGGGAGTTGGTTCCGGGGATGGCATACCTGGTGCGGCGCCTGCTGGAGAACACGTCGAACGAGAGCTTTGTTCGTCACCGCTTCGCCGAGGGGCGCGAGGTTGCGGAACTGGTGGCGCCGCCCGGGGTGGCCTGGGACTCCCTGCCCGGCGTTGCGGGTGTGGCCCGCCGGGGGGCGACCGACCCGTCCGATCCGGGCGAGTACCGGCCCGAGCCGCTGGCCGAATGGCGCCGGGCGGGCGCCCGTGCGTCGATGGCGGCGGCGGTGACACGAGTGGTGCGGCCGGAATCGGCGTCGGGGGCCTTGGGCCTGGACGTGCCGGCGGTGATCGGCGGCCGGGCCGTTGCCACGGCGGAGGGCATCGTGTCGGTCGATCCGGCTCGGCCGTCGGCGGTCGTCGCCACTTCGGCTGCGTGTGGCGCATCCGAGGCTGACGAGGCGGTCGCTTCCTGCCTGGCCGCGGGGAACGGGTGGCGTTCGACACCCGTGGCGGGCCGGGCCGCGGTGCTGTTCCGGGCGGCCGAGTGGATGCGGGCCCGTCGCCCCGATCTGGCCGCCCTGGAGGTGTTCGAGGCGGGCAAACCGTGGGCTGAGGCGGATGCCGATGTCTGCGAGGCCATCGACTTCCTGGAGTACTACGGGCGCCAGATGCGCATGCTGGACATGGGTGCCGGTCGTCATGGCGTCCAGTCGCCCCCCGGTGAGGTCAACACGCTCCACTATCAGCCACGCGGTGTGGCGGCGGTGATCGCACCGTGGAACTTCCCCCTCGCCATTGCCACCGGGATGGTGTCGGCCGCGCTGGTGGCCGGAAACGCGGTGTGCTTCAAGCCCGCCGAACAGACCCCCGCCATCGGCGCCATGTTGGTGGACGCCCTCACGGCGGCAGGTTTGCCCCCCGGTGTGCTGGCCTTCCTGCCCGGCCGCGGTGAGGAGGTGGGGGCCCGGCTGGTCGCCCATCCCGATGTTTCGCTCATCGCCTTCACCGGCTCCAAGGCGGTCGGCCTGGCGATCAACGAGGCGGCGTCGCGGGTGGTCCCCGGCCAGCGGCAGGTCAAGCGGGTCATCGCCGAAATGGGTGGCAAGAACCCACTCATCGTCGACACCGACGCCGACTTCGACCAGGCGGTCCCCATCATCGTCGGCTCGGCGTTCGGTTTCAGCGGTCAGAAGTGCTCGGCGCTGTCTCGCCTCATCGTCGTCGGCGATGGCCACGACGAGTTGGTGGCCCGGCTGGTTGGGGCGGCCGCAGTGCTGCGGATCGGCCAACCGTCGTCCATGGGCACCGACATCGGGCCACTCATCGATGCCGAGGCGCACGCCAAGGTGACGGGCTACCTGCCGGTCGCGCAGGACGAAGGATCGGTCGTACTGCAGCGCGACGACGTTCCTGAAGAGGGGTGGTTCGTCGGCCCGACCATCGTTGCCGACGTGCCGCCCGGGGGCCGCTTGGCGACGGAGGAGATCTTCGGGCCCGTCCTGAGCGTGTTCCGGGCCGGCGACATCGACGAGGCGCTCGCCCTGGCCAATGACACGGACTACGCCTTGACGGCGGGCATCCTCTCACGAAGCCCCGCGACCATTCGGCGGGCGACGGCGGAGCTTCGGGCCGGCAACGTCTACGTCAACCGCGGGATCACCGGAGCCGTCGTCGGGCGCCAGCCATTCGGGGGCCTCGGCCTGTCCGGTGTGGGTTCCAAGGCGGGTGGGCCCGACTACCTGTTGTCCTTCCTCGAGCCTCGGGTGGTAAGTGAGAACACCCTCCGGCAGGGATTTGCCGCCACCAGCGAATAGCGGCCGCCGCGCCGGGGCCGACATTTGGGGGCACACTGGGTTGATGGGGGCGCCCTCGGGGCTGGTGACGCTGTTGTTCACCGACATCGAGGGCTCGACCAAGGCGTGGGAAGCGCACCCCGACGAGATGAAGGTGGCATTGGCCCGCCACGACGAGTTGGTGCGCCGGGCCATCGAGTCCGGTGGCGGCCATGTCTTCAAGACCGTCGGCGACGCGTTCTGCGCCGCATTCCAGGAGGCCGCGGTCGCGCTCGACGCGGCGGTGAGCGCTCAGCAGCTGTTGGGCGCCGAGCAGTGGCCTGACGCGACTCCTATCCGGGTCCGCATGGCGCTGCATTCGGGGACATGTGAGGAGCGAAGCGGCGACTATTTCGGCCCGGTCGTCAACCGAGCGGCCCGACTCGAGGCGGTGGCGCACGGCGGGCAACTGGTGTTGTCGCGCCTGACGGCGGAGCTGCTGCGCGACCGGCTCCCAGAAGGGATCTCGCTGCGGGATCTGGGCGAGCACCGGCTGAAGGACCTGGGCCACCCGGAGGGGGTGTTCCTCGTCTGCGCCGAGGGGTTGGCGACCGATTTCCCGCCGCTGCGTTCCTTGGACAATCCCGCGCTGCATCACAATCTGGCCGAGCAGATCTCCAGTTTTGTGGGACGCGAGCGCGAGGTGGCCGAGGTGGGTCGCCTGCTGCATGACGCTCGACTGGTGACACTGGCGGGCCCGGGCGGCGTGGGCAAGACCCGGCTGGCACTCCAGGCGGCCGCGGAGTCACTCGATGGTTCGGGCGACGGCGCGTGGTTCGTGGACCTCGCCCCAATCGCCGATCCGGCCTTGGTGGCTTCGACGGTGGCCCGGGTGCTCTGGGTGCGCGAGCAGGCGGGGAGGCCGATCACCGAGTCGCTGATAGATGGTTTGCGGGACCGCAGCGTGCTCGTGGTATTGGACAACTGTGAGCACGTCATCGGCGCCGCCGCCACGCTGGCCGAGGCGTTGATCCGCCGGTGTCCGCGGGTCGCGTTGCTCGCGACGAGTCGCGAACCGCTCGGCATCCCCGGAGAGCAGGTATACCGGGTGCCGTCGCTTTCGGTCCCCGGCCGAGACGATGATCTGAGCACGCTGGCGGCGTGCGAGGCGGTTCGCCTGTTCGTCGAGCGTGCCGGCCAGCAGAAGCCGAACTTCGCTGTCGACGGCGACAATGCGGAGGTCATAGGCCGCGTGTGCCGGCGACTGGATGGGATTCCGTTCGCCATCGAGTTGGCTGCGGCCCGTCTGCGGTCGTTGTCGGTACGGGACCTCGACTCCCACCTCGACAAACGTTTCCGGCTCCTCACCGGTGGGTCGCGAACGGCGTTGCCTCGCCAGCAGACACTTGAGGCGCTGATCGGCTGGTCCTACGATTTGTTGTCCCGACCGGAGCAGGCGGTCCTGGCCCGGCTCTGTGTCTTCGCGGGCGGCTTCGACATGGAAGCCGCCGAGGCGGTCTCGGCGTGTCGCTCAGGGGACCAGAACTGGGACTGTGTGGAGGACTTCGAGGTTCTCGGGCTTGTGGACACGTTGGTCGACAAGAGCCTGGTGCAAGCGGATGATTTTGCCGGCACGGTGCGCTACCGCCTCTTGGAGTCGGTGCGGGACTATGCCGCAGCCCGGTTGGCCGAGCGCGATCAGGCCGAGCAAACCATCGTGCACCGGGCGCATCGGGATCACTTCCTCGCCGTGGCGGAGGCGGCGCGGCCCCATTTGCGGGGGCCGGGGGAGGTCGAATGGGCTGATCGCCTGGATGTCGAACTCGACAACCTGCGGGTGGCGCTGTCCGAGTGCCTCACCGACGACGACGCCGGATTCGGCTTGCGTCTGGCGGATGCCTTGAGCGAGTTCTGGTTCGTCCGGGGCTACGGGGTGGAAGGCGCCGACACCCTTCGGGCTCATCTCGCCCGGCCCGAGGCCCGGGCGCGGAGCCGTCTGCGCGGTCGGGCCCTCGCCGCGGCCGCCCGGCTGGTGGAGCACTACGGAGCCGACTATTCCGCCGCGGTGGCCCTGGCGGGCGAGGCGCTCACGATTGCCCGCACGGAGAACGACGAAGCGTTGGCCGTGAAGGCGCTGTACGTGCTGGCCGAGGCGCGAAACCTCCAGGACGACCACCGCGGTTGTCTCCGGCTCATCGACGAGGCCCTGCCCATCGCCCGCCGCCTCGGTGATCCGCTCCCGACCGCGCACCTGCTGAACATGAGGGGCTGGGCACTGGACGTGGTGGGGGAGGATGGCCGTCCGTCGTTCGAGGAATCGGCGGCGCAGTGCCGCAGGGCGGGCGACCGGAGGGGGGCCGCGACCGCGGTGGGCAACACCGGTTTCGTCGCCCTCGAGGCAGGCGACCTCGATATAGCCGGCGCCCTGATCGGCGAGGCGTTGCAGGTCTACCGCGAGTTGGGCAATCGCCAAGGCCTGGCATCGTGCGCCGTGAACGCGGGATACGTCGCCTATCTCCGAGGCGACGACACGGCGGCGCAGGAGATGTTCCGGGAGTGCCTCGACATCGCCCGGCGCATCGGCGCCCGCTTGAATGTCGCCTACGCCGTACTCGGCCTGGCGATCACGGCCACGCGAGCCGGTGATGTGGCGCGCGCCGCCGTGCTGCACGGCGCTTTCGATTCGCTCTTCCAGCAGATGGGCTCGGCCGCCGGGGGCCTCGAGGCTCGGCTGCGCGACGCCGATCATGCCCGTCTTCGAACCGTGGTCGGCGACGAGTCGTTCGAGCGCTCCTATCAGGCGGGAATGCACCTGTCGAGCGACGAAGTCCTGAAGGCCGCGCTCGAACGCACGCTCTGAAGGGCCTATGCCAGCATGGGACCGGAGAGCTGGGATCTGTAGGCCACGGACCTGCCGGGGACTTGTTTGCCGGCGGATGCGCTGTCGGGCCTTCGTACCGGTCGGGCGTAACGGGACTCCGTCATCGACTGGCCGGACCAACCGATGAGTCCTGGTCCCGATGGCGGTCCAAGTACCCGGAGCGGCTCGCCTGGGCCGCGCGAAGTGGGGTCATGATGAAAACGACCGTGGTGCGCTACGTGGCCAAGCCTGACCGGGCCACCGAAAATCAGCAGCTGATCGAAGCGGTCTTCGCCGAGCTCGAGCAACGTCAGCCGGAGGGGTTCACCTACAAGGTCTTTCGGCTCGAGGATGGCGTGAGCTTCATCCACGTCGTCATCGAGCACGATGTCGACGACCCTGACTCGCTGCAAGCGGTACCGGCCTTTCAAGCCTTCGTGGCCGGTATAAGGGACCGGTGCGACGTTGTCCCCGTCGCGACCGGAGCGACGATCGTCGGTGGCTACCGCTGACAGCGTCCAAGTGTGACGAGCCTCCGCAGGGACCCGCTCACGCTGGTGAACGCCCTTGCCGCCGCCACGGCGGAATCCTCGGCGCCAGCACAGCGATCGGCTTTCGGCTGCGTTCTTCGCCGACATAGAACGAAAATTCCTGTAGGCACATGGAGAGGAGTGGGGTCTACCCACTTGGAGTGTTAGCGATCGATGCAGGACGATTTCCGCGGTGTGTATCTGCGGAATGCATCGTGCGACATTCGGCGTCGGGCGCCTGCGGCGTGCTGACGCCGCGGCCGCACCTCTAGCCGACAGCGGCTGATACCGTTCGGCGCCAGTGGGACGCGACTACAGCTTCCTGACCGAATGGCGCGTCGCCGGCACGGTCGACGAGGTCAAAGCCGTGCTGGGCGACGACGACTGGGCGGCAGTGACGCGATGGTGGCCGTCGGTCTATCTCGCGATGACCCAGATCGAGGAAGGCGGAGCCGGCGGGCTCGGTCGGGTGCTCGACTTGTACACGAAGGGCTGGCTCCCGTACACGCTGCGCTGGACGCTTCACGTCACCGAACCGTTGACCGACGCCGGGTATGCGCTGGAGGCGACTGGTGACCTGGAAGGAACCGGCCGGTGGACGTTCCGCCAGGACGGACCGGAGGTCGTGATCACCTACGACTGGCGCATCCGAGCCACGAAGCCGCTCCTGCGCCGGCTGAGTTGGCTCCTTCGCCCGGCGTTCGGCGCCAACCACCACTGGGCCATGAGACGGGGCGAGGAGAGCCTCCGACTCGAGCTGCGACGGCGCCGCCAGACCGGGGCGGGGCCGCACAGCCCGATACCGCCGCCGCCGCCACCGACGTTCCGGTGGCTCATCCGCCAGAGGATGTCCTGACGGGAGTCGGGTCCTGTCCGACCGTTCTGGCGGCGATCTGCGCGGCCAGAGCTTTGGCACCGGCCGTGGCCCCGATCCGTCGCTGCCACATCGCGCCGTTGCCTCGGGTGAGGATCCTCTCCACCCCGTCCATCACCGTGGCCCGGTCACCATGGGCATCGAGACCCGGACCCAGACGAACCAGGGCCGAGCGGATCACGTCCTGGGCGGGCCCGGCCACGCCACTCTCGGGATCCACCAGCACCCCTTCCAGCCCGTAGCGGGCCGCCCGCCAAATGGCGGACCGCAGCAGGTAGTCAGCTCCGACGATCGAACCAGGCGCCGATGTGGTCGGACCCGAGCGGCTGGCGGCGGTGCACATCCACACCAGTGCCCGGAGCAACCCGGCCAGCGTGACGGCGTCGGACGGCTCCAGACAGACGTCGCACACCCGGAACTCGAGGGTTGGATAGCGGACCGACGGACGCACGTACCAGTAGAGGTGGGTGGCGTCATCGATGGCCCCGTTGCGGATCAGGCCGGAAACGAGGTCGTCGAAGGCGTCGACGCTGTCGAACGCGGGCGGCATGCCGGCCATGGGCCACCGCTCCCACACCTGGGTGCGGTAGCTGGCGTAGCCGCTGTCGGATCCCTGCCAGAAGGGCGAGTTCGCCGACAGCGCGAGGAACAGCGGCAGCCACGGGCGAGCGCGGTTCATGACCTCGATCCGCAACGCGGGGTCCTCCACCGCGACATGAACGTGAAAGCCGCAGATGACCTGCTGGCGGGCCAGGATCTGGTAGCGGTCCTCCATGGCGGCGTAGCGCTCGTTGGAACGATCGACGCGCTGGTCCTGCCACCGGGTGAACGGGTGGGTCCCCGAGGCCATCGGAACCAGCCCGAGCGGGCGGCACGCCGCCCCCAGCTGGGTGCGCAGTTGGCCGAGCGAGTCCCCGAGTTGGTCGAGGGTCTGGCAGACCGGGGTGCCGATCTCGATCTGGCACAGGTTGAGCTCGGAGGTCACGGCGTCGCCGAGCAACGTGCGAGCCGCGGCCACGGCGTCACGCGATCGCGGAACGAGCGCTCCGCTCAGAGCGTCCCCGAGCAGATATTCCTCTTCGACGCCAACGGTGGGCAGCCCCGGCGCCCCACCGGCGTTTGCCGCCATCAGGTTCAAATCCTTCTCTATTTGGGCACGACGATTCGTGGAGTTCTACCACGGCCCGACTACCCGCTAAACCGTCAAATACAAAGCTGTCGAGTTTATGACATTTCGAGAAAGCGAGCGGCCATGTGCGGGATAAGCGGTGAACTCCGCTTCGATGGGCGACCCGCAGATATCGTCGCCGTCGGTCGCATGACCGATGCCCTGGCAAGTCGTGGGCCCGATGGCACCGGTATCTGGGCCTCGCGCTCGATCGCACTGGGCCATCGCCGCCTGTCGATCATCGACCTGTCCTGGCGGGGAGATCAGCCGATGGTCGACCGCGACCTCGGATTGACTGTCGTATTCAACGGTTGTATCTACAACCATCGAGAGTTGCGGGTCGAACTCGAGGCGGTGGGATATCGCTTCTCGTCGACCTCCGACACCGAGGTGATCCTGAAGGCGTACCACCGGTGGGGCGACGCTTGTGTCGAGCATTTCCACGGGATGTTCGCGTTCGTCATCGTGGAGCATGAGAGCCGCAGCGCGCTCCTGGCCCGCGACCGCCTTGGGGTCAAACCGCTCTACCTGACCCGGACCGACGACCGGCTGCGTTTTTCCAGCACCCTTCCGGCACTGCTGGCCGGTGGCGGCGTGGACAGTTCGATCGACCCGGTGGCGCTCCACCACTACCTCACCTTCCACGCCGTCGTCCCCGAGGAGCGAACACTGCTGTCGGGGGTGACCCGTCTGCCGCCCGCCACAGTCATGCAGGTCGGGCCCGACGGACGCACCGAGCAGCGCCGCTATTGGACGCTGCGGGTGGAGGAGGACCCCGATCGAGCCGGGCAGGGCCCTGAGGAGTGGGTCGAGCAGGTCGACGCGGCGCTGCGCGTCGCGGTGCGCCGGCGCCTCGTCGCCGATGTCCCCGTGGGCGTGCTGCTCTCGGGCGGCCTTGACTCGAGCCTCATCACGGCGTTGCTGGCGGAGGAGGGCCAGGACCGCCTGGCGACGTTCAGCATCGGCTTCGAGTCGGTCGGCGACGAGGAAGGCGACGAGTTCCGCTGGTCGGACGTGGTGGCCGAGCACTACGCCACGGACCACCGTCGCTGGCGGGTGGCGACCGGCGACGTGCTCGATACCGTCCCGGCGGTCATCGGGGCGATGAGCGAGCCGATGGTCAGCCACGACGTGGTGGCGTTCTACCTGCTCTCCGAACAGGTGGCCCGGGACATCAAGGTCGTCCAATCCGGCCAGGGCGCCGACGAGGTCTTCGCCGGGTACCACTGGTACGCCAAGATGGCCGGTGAGTCGGGCGACGGCGTGGCGCGCTACGCCTCGTTGTTCTGCGACCGGACCCACGACGAGGTGAACGAGGTCGTCGGGCCGGCCTACCGCCTCCCGGACGATCCGAGCCGGGCGTTCATCGCCGAGCGCTTCGCCCGGCCGGGCGCCACTCGGGCGGTGGACCGGGCGCTGCGCCTCGACACCCAGGTGATGCTGGTCGAGGACCCGGTGAAGCGGGTCGACAACATGACGATGGCATGGGGACTCGAGGCCCGCGTCCCGTTCCTCGACCACGAGTTGGTGGAGTTGGCGGGCCGCTGCCCCGCCTCGCTCAAGCTGGCCCAAGGGGGCAAGGGGGTCCTCAAAGAGGTGGCCCGGCGGATGTTGCCGGCCGAGGTGATCGACCGCCCCAAGGGGTACTTCCCTGTTCCGCCGCTCGTCCAGTTGCAGGAGCGGTCGATCGGGCTGCTCAGGGATGCGCTCACCGATCCCGCCGCCACCAGTCGTGGCCTGTTCGACCCGGCTCACGTCGGGCACCTGCTCGAGCACCCGCAGGAACTCACGACACTCAAGTACAACAAGCTCTGGGAGCTCGGTGTGCTGGAGCTGTGGCTGCAGGCCAACGACCTTTGACACCTTGCGTCGAGGTCGGCGCAAGGTCGCGCGGGGGCCTCGCGGGGTCCTCGCGGGGTCCTCGCCGGGTCGGTGGTCACATGCTCGTCCTCGCCGTGTAACGCGCTCGCAATATCCCAGGCGTAAGAAGGGGTCATGCAGGTGCGAATCGGGATTGCCGCGGCGCCCGGCCAGATCGGTCTCCTGCCGGTTCATGCCGTCAACCGGGTGTACGTCACGGCCGTGCGCCTCGGCGGCGGGCTCCCGTTCGTCGTGCCCATGCTCGATCCCTCGGACGCGTCCGCGGTGGTAGCGGAGCTCGACGGCCTGGTGCTCAGTGGAGGTGGCGACCTCGACCCAGCGACCTATGGCGGCGTCGCGGGACCGGACCTGGCCGGTGTCGACTCCGAACGTGACCTCTGGGAGCTGGCGCTGGTCACTGCCGCCGAGGATCTCGGCGTACCGGTTCTCGGTATCTGCCGGGGCCTGCAGACGCTCAATGTCGCCGCCGGTGGCACCCTGGTTGCCCACCTGCCCGATTGCACCGACCAAGCCCACCGCGTGATCGAGCGGGACAGCGAGGCGGTTCACCCGATCGACGTCGTGAGCGGATCCTTGCTGGATGGCCTCACCGGAGCAGGGTGTGGTGTCAATTCACTGCACCACCAGGCGGCGGACCGGGTCGGCAGCGGGCTGAAGGCGGTGGCGTTCGCGCCTGACGGAGTGATCGAGGCCTTGGAGGACACAAGGTGGGGACGAACCCTCGGCGTACAATGGCATCCTGAGCTTCTCACCGGACAACCGGAACAGGTCGCGCTGTGGTCTTGGCTCGTGGATGCCTCCGCCGCCTGGCGGACCCGGCGGAGCGGGGGCATGACGGCCGTCGCGGCGGTCCCGGCCGGCGCGGCGCCTGTGCCCGTGTTGGTTGCTGACGGCTCGGCTGCCGCCGGCGCCGTCCGAGCCGCGTGAGCGGCAGTACGACCGCAGCGCAGGATGCCGAGCCCGAAGGCCATCCGCACGGCTATCTCCCCGAGGGGTACGACCGGATCAACCGCTACACCCGGATCATCGTCGACGAGGCCCTCGACCGGGGCATCGACGTGGCCATCATCGACCCCGCCCAGGGCGAGTTGCGACTGAGTTTCGCCGGCCGGTCGATGACCACATTCGAGTCGCTGTCGGAGCTGACCAGCGCGGTCGCATTCCGCCGCTGCGACGACAAGTTGTTGACCCGCTCGGTGCTGGAACGAGCCGGTTTGGCCGTCCCGGCAGGGCGACAGGCCAGCTTCGACCAGGCCGACACCCAGTTCCTGCGGGAGCACGGTTCGATCGTGGTCAAGCCCGCCCGAGGCGAGCAGGGGCGGGGAGTGACCGTCGGCGTCACGACCCCGGTGCAACTGCACGAGGCTTGCCAGGTCGCCCGGAAGAGCTGGACCGTCGTCCTCCTGGAGGAACACCG
>JAUTXN010000340.1 GCA_030838045.1 Acidimicrobiaceae bacterium | reverse complement strand
TTGGTTACATCGACGCTCTCGTTTGGCGCCCCGCAGGGACTGACAGCCGCGCCGTTGTTGGCATCGCCGCTGTAGGAGGCGACCCAGAAATAGGTGCCGGGCGCTACAGAGGTGAAGGAGTCCGACGCGTAGCTGCCGTTACCGGTGACCGTCATGGTCGAGGTGAGCAGGGGGGCCTGCGTGCCGCAGAATTGCATCAAGGTGAAGGTGATCGTGCCCGTCGGGTTGAGGCCGCCGGTCAGGGTGGCGGTATCGGTGATGCCGCCACCGACCGCCACCGACGCCGACGCTTGAGTCATGATCGAGGGGCCCGCCTGGCCCACGACGACACTTTCGTTGGCGTCGTTGCACGGCGTGGTCACCAGGGCGTTGTTGGCGTCGCCTGAGTAAACCGCGACCCACTGGTAGGTGCCGGCCACGAGTGGCGAGAACGACCCCGACGGATAGCTGCCGTTTCCGTTCACCGTCGCAGTCGAGCTGAACACCGGGGTCCCGCCGCAGGTGGCGTCATTGGGCCCGTACAGCCGGAAGGTGATCGTGCCGGTGGCGTTCACCGCTGCGCTCAAGGCGGCCGTGTCGGTGGTGGGACCCCCAACCGTCACCGGTCCCGATGCCGTCGTCGAAAGGGTGGGCGTGCTCAGGGACACCGTGACCGATTCGCCCTCGTCGTTGCATCCAGAGGTGGACGGAAGATTGGCGGCGTCACCGGAGTATGCCGCCACCCAGTTGTAGGTTCCGCTGGCGGTGACAGTGACGGGCGTCGACTGGTAGTCACCTTCGCCGTTGACCGGGGTGACCGAGGTGACGGCGGCCCCGGCGCACGTGGGGTCGTTCGGGCCGTACAGGCTGAAGGTGATGGTGCCGGTGGGTGGAACCTGGAAGCTGCCCTCGGTCCCAGGAAACAACGTCGCAGTGTCCTGCGTCGGGTTCACTTGCGTCGAGTTCGTGAAGATCGAGGTGGGAAACCTGCTCACCAGCGCCGTTTCGTCGGGGTCAGCGCACGGCGTAGCGACGGGGGAGTTGTTTGCGTCCCCGGAATAGGCGGCCCGCCAGCGGTACGTGCCCTCCGTCAGGGTGGTGTAGGGGTCGGAGGTGTAGCTGGCGTCGCCGGTGACGGGCTGGGTACTCGCGAACAGAGGTGTTGCGCAGGAGGTGTCTCCGGGGCCGTAGACGGTGAACACCAGGCTGCCGGTCGGGGTGATCCCACCGGCCAGGGTGGCGGTGTCGAGGATCTGGTCTCCGACGAAAAAACTCTCCGAGGCCTGCGTGCTGAGGTCGAGGACTTCGGAGTTCACCACAACCGACTCGCGCGAGTCCTGGCAAGGGGAGGTGTACGCAGCGTTGTTGGCGTCGCCTGAGTACACCGCGACCCAGCGGTACACGCCGCTCAATGTGGCCGTGAACGGGTTGGACTGATACGTCGTGGGGTCGTACTCGGTCACCGGCGTCGTCGATGTGAACAGCGGCGTGCCGCTGCAGGCGGCGTCGTCGCGATAGACGTTGAAGGTGATGCTTCCCGTGAGCGGCGGCGGCGGCTGACCGCCGTAATATCCCGGAAAGACGGTGGCGGTGTCGGAGATCACGCCGTTCGAATTCGACGCCGTGGTGCTGACGAACGGTGTGGCCCGCTCCACGATCACAGACTCGTTCGGATCATTGCACGCCGTCGTCACGGGGTCGTTGTTGGCGTCACCGCTGTAGGACGCAACCCAGCGGTATGTACCGGGCATAGTCGGGGTAAAATTGTTGGACCCGTAGCGGTCGTTGCCGGTGTTCACGGCGGCTGTCGAGGTGAACACCGAGGTCCCGGCACAGCTTGCGTCGTCGGGCCCATAGAGGGCGAACGTGATGGAACCCGTCGGGCTGTCGCCGTTGCTCAGAAACGCAAAGTCTGAGACTGCGGACCCGAAGGAAATCTCCGACGAGGCCTGGGTGGTGAGCGTGGGGGTCGTCTGGGCGTGCGCCGAGTTGCCGCCCGCGACCACCGCGGACGCGCCGAGGAGGCCGACCACGACGGCCCGCCAAAAATTCCTCTTCCGCAGTCCGCCGACTGGTCCCCTGGTCAACAGCTACTCAACGTCGAGGCAAGCCGCTCTGCGCAAACGAGATCTCCTGATGACCCTGAGGCTATCCGCCCCTACGACAGATACTGCGACAGGCCCCGCTTCTGGAACCTCCCGTGCCCCTTGCGGCCGAGATACTGGTCGTCGTCGACGATGATCTGGCCCCGGGAGATCACGGTGGCGGCCTTGCCGGGCACGGTCACGCCCTCCCAGGCGGAGTAGTCGATGGCCATGTGGTGCGTCTCCACGCTCAACGTATGGCTGGCCGAGGGGTCGTAGATGACGATGTCGGCGTCGCTGCCCGGGGCGATGGCCCCTTTCTTGGGATAGAGGCCGAACATCCGTGCCGGGGTGACCGAACACACCTCGACCCAACGGTTGAGGCTCAGCTGGCCCGCCGCCACGCCCTGGTAGATGAGATCCATGCGGTGCTCGACGGAGCCCATCCCGTTGGGGATCTTGGAGAAGTTGCCCACCCCGATCTCCTTTTGCTCCTTGAAGCAGAACGGGCAGTGATCGGTGCTCACGACCGCCAGCTCGTTGGTTCGCAGGCCCTTCCAGAGGTCGGCCTGGTGATGGGCGTGGCCAGTGCGCACCGGCGGCGAGCACACCCACTTGGCGCCTTCGAAACCCGGCTTGGCCAACGTCTCCTCGAGCGTCAGGTACAGGTACTGCGGGCAGGTCTCCGCGAAGACGTTGGCCCCCGTGTGGCGGGCCGCGGCCACCGCTTCCAACGCCTCGGAGGCGGACATGTGAACGATGTACAGCGGGACGTTGCCCGCCACGCCAGCCAGCACGCAGGCCCGGTGGGTGGCCTCGCCTTCGAGAACCGAGGGCCGGCTCAGGCCGTGGTACACCGGGTCGGTCTCCCCCCGGCTGATGCATTGAGCGGCCAGCACGTCGATGGCGATGCCGTTTTCGGCGTGCATCATGATCGTGGCACCGATGTCGGCGGCCTTCTGCATCGCCTTCAGGATCTGGCCGTCGTCGGAGTAGAACACGCCCGGGTAGGCCATGAACAGCTTGAAACTGGTGACGCCTTCGTGGGCCACCAGTTCGTCCATGGCCTTCAGGGCGTCGTCGTCGACCCCGCCGATGATCTGGTGGAAGCCGTAGTCGATGGCGCAGTTCCCGTCGGCCTTGGCGTGCCACTGGGCGAGGACGTCTTGGACCCGCTCGCCCGTGTGGTGGGTCGCGAAGTCGATGATGGTTGTCGTGCCGCCCCACGCCGCGGCCCGGGTGCCCGTCTCGAACGTGTCGGCCGACATGGTGCCGCCGAAGGGCATCTCCATATGGGTATGGACGTCGATGCCCCCCGGGATGACGAACTTGGCGGTGGCGTCGATCTCCCGGTCGGCGACGATTCCCTGCGACGCTGAGGCCCCCGGGGCATAGAGGGCCGCGATGGTCTCGCCGTCGACGAGCACATCCATGAGCGTGGCGCCGGTCGACGACACGACGGTGCCGTTGCGAATCAGGATTGTCATGGCCCCTCCTTCAGCCGGCTGCGCCGACCTCTTCGATTGCGGCTTCGATGATGTCCAGTCCTTCGTTGGCCTCGGACGCGGTAAGCGACAGCGGCGGTGCGATACGCAGCACGTTGCCGTACAGCCCACCCTTGCCGATCAAGAGCCCTCGGGTGCGGCATGACTCCATGAGGGCGCCAGCGGCTTCCGGCCACGGGGTGATGCCACCGGGCCGGCAGGTCTCGATCGCCACCATCAGGCCGCGGCCCCGGACCTCGGCGACGAACGGGTGGTGCTCGACAAGGGGCCGCAAGCGCTCCATGAACAGCTGCCCCGTCTTGAGGGCGTTGCCCTGCAGGTCGTGCGAGAGCAGGTAGTCGAGGTTGGCCCGGGCTCCGGCGGTGGCCAGCGGGTTGCCGCCGAAGGTGGAGATGGAGTTTGCCGTGATGCAGTCCATGATGTCGGCGGGGGCCACGACACCTCCGAGGGCCAGTCCGTTGCCAACCCCCTTGGCGAAGGTGAGCAGGTCGGGGACCATGCCGTGGGCCTGGTAGCCCCAGAAGTGGTCGCCGGTACGACCCCAGCCGGTCTGCACCTCGTCGGAGACGAACAGGATCCCGTAGCGATCGAGCACCTCTTTCATGGCGCCGAAGAATCCGTCCGGCGGTACCGCGAAGCCACCCACGCCTTGGATCGGCTCGGCGATCATGCAGGCCACGTCGCCCGAGGTGCACATGTCGAGCACGTCGCGCAGGTCCTGGACGCACGCTGCGGTGTAGGCCGTGTCGTCGAGGTCCCGGTATGGCGAGCGCAGCCGATACCCCCCGTGCACGTAGGCGACGCTCAGGCCGGACAGCGAGGTCGGTGACCACGATCGGTTGCCCGTGATGGCGATGGCGCTGAAGGACCGGCCGTGGTAGCTGTTGCGCAGCGCGAGGACCTGGTTGGACTGACGGAAGCAGGTGGCGAGGAGCAGCGCGGCGTCGTTGGCCTCGGATCCCGACGGGGTGAAGAACACCTTGGCGTCGGGTATGCCGGACAGCTCCCCGATCTTCTCTGCCAGCTCGACCATGGGCTGGGACAGGTACAGCGTCGAGGTGTGGAGGAGCCGGCCCGCCTGCTCCCGTATGGCGTCGACCACCTCGGCGACGCCATGGCCGCTGATGGTGGTGAGGATGCCTCCGAAGAAGTCGAGGTACCGGTTGCCGTCGGCGTCCCAGACGTGACGGCCCTCGCCGCGGACCAACTCGATCGGCTGGGCGTAATACAGCGCCAGCCACGACGGCAGCACGGCGCGGTGGCGGGTGGTGAGATCGTCAGCCATTCGGAGAGGTGGCCGCCGCGTCAGGGACGAGTGAGGTCGCCGTACGCCTCGGGTCGGCGGTCCCGGTAAAACTGCCATCGGGCCCGGACCTCCTCCAGCAGGGCGAGGTCCAGGTCACGCACGACGAGCTCGGCGTTGTAGGCGTCGGCGGGTTCCCCGACGAACTTGCCTTCGGGGTCCACGAAGTATGAGGTCCCATAAAAGTCGTCGTCGCCCAGATCCTCGACGCCGACGCGGTTGATGGCGCCGATGAAGTACTCGTTGGCAACCGCGGAGGCCGGTTGCTCCAGCTTCCACAGGTAGGCCGAGAGTCCCCGGCTGGTGGCCGAGGGATTGAAGACCATCTCGGCGCCGTTCAATCCGAGGGCCCGCCAACCCTCGGGGAAGTGGCGGTCGTAGCAGATGTAGATCCCGACTCGGCCGACCGCAGTGTCGAACACCGGGTAGCCCAGGTTGCCGGGCCGGAAGTAGAACTTCTCCCAGAAGCCTTTGACCTGGGGAAGGTGGGTCTTGCGGTACTTGCCCAGGTAGGAACCGTCGGCGTCGACGATGGCCGCGGTGTTGTACAGCACACCCGGCTGCTCCTGCTCGTACATCGGGAGGATCATGACCATGTTGAGCTCCCGGGCCAGCGCCTGGAAGCGCTCGGTGGTCGGCCCGGGGATCGACTCGGCATATGCGAAGTAGGCGGGGTCCTGCACCTGGCAGAAGTACGGGCCGTAGAACAGCTCCTGGAAGCAGATGACCTGGGCACCTTGGGCAGCCGCCTCGTGGGCGTACTCCTCGTGCGCCTTGATCATCGTCTCCTTGTCGCCGGTCCACGTGGTCTGGACCAGGGCAGCGCGAATCGATCGGCTCATCGAGCCCTCCTCTCTCGGCTGGCGGGCGAAGCAGTCCACCAAACCCGATGCCGGTCAATGCTAGGAGCTTGTCTCGGACTTGGACGCCGCTCGGGTCCACTCCGTTGCCCCGACAACTTGGGATCTCCCGTCGACGGCGACGGCGTCGGTGTATTCTGCGCGGTCAGCACGACAGCTGGCGGAGGTAGGGGCTGCAAAAGACTTGTATGCGAATAGCGTCGGGAGGGTCGGGAGGGTCGGGAGGGCGACGGTCAACCGACGAGGTGCGAGCCAGGGTGGGCCGGCGCTGGGGGTGGCGGGGTTTGGTTGGCGCCGTCGCTCTCGCGTTCGCCGCCTTGAGTGTGGCCGCGAC
>JAUTXN010000339.1 GCA_030838045.1 Acidimicrobiaceae bacterium | reverse complement strand
TCCGCGGTGAGGGCGTTGCGCAGGTTCGACTGAGCCGACCGGTTGTTGGCCCGGTCACGGGCGCCGAGGAACGTCGGGATGGCGATGGCCAGCAGGATGCCGATGATCAGAACGACGACCATGAGTTCGATGAGGGTGAAGCCCTCCTCGTCATCCCGATCTAGCCGCTGACGTAGTGCGGTGAGCATTGGTTTGAATCTCCCTTTGGGGTTGGCTGGGTGGGTGCGAGCCCCGCTTGTTTCGTTGCCAATGGGCCCCTTCCCCCCACGCTGGAGGCCGAGTCCTCGAGGCAGCTCGGCTGACCACCCATCGCCGTTGACGGCCGGTTCCGTAGCTTTGCGTCCCCGCCTCACGACGGGTTTGCCTTTGTCAAGAGCACTGCTCGCTCTTCTGTTAACGGCACCTGACAGTGCGACTTGAGCACTTTTGTCGGCGGTGTCATACGGTGAGCCTGTGCCCTTTGAGCAATTCCTACTTCCTTCGTCCCCTCTGTCCTCGGTGGACGAGTACCGCGCCTTCGGGGGCGGCCTGGGCTTGGCCCGGGCGCAGGAGCTCGGACCTGAGCAGACGATCCAGGAGATCTCCCTCTCCGGCCTGCGGGGCCGCGGCGGCGCCGGCTTTCGCACCGGGCGCAAGTGGGACTCCTTGCGCAACGCCACCGGGACGACCAAGTACGTGGTCTGCAACGCGGCCGAGGGCGAACCCGGCACGTTCAAGGACCGGACCCTCCTGCGAAGCAACCCGTATCAGGTGATCGAGGGGATGGCCGTGGCAGCGCTCACGATCGGCGCCCGGGAGGCCTTTTTGTGCCTGAAGGCCAAGTTCGAGCGAGAGGTCGACATTGTGACAAAGGCGGTCGCCGAGATGGAGGCGGCCGGCCTCACCGGCGATCTCACCATCACGATCGTGCAGGGACCCGACGAATACCTGTACGGAGAAGAGAAGGCGATGCTCGAGGTCATCGAGGGCAAGGCGCCGCTCCCGCGCCTGCTCCAGCCGTGGGAGCGGGGATTGTTCGCCGTGATGCCGCAAATGGGTTGGGAAATGACCCCGCCGGATCCAGAAGCGCCGCTCGAGGGGTTGAATCCCGACCTTGCCGGGGGGGCCGAGGCCAATCCCACGCTGGTCAACAACGCCGAGACCCTGGCGAATATCGCCCCGATCCTTACCCGCGGCGCCGAGTGGCACCGGTCCACGGGAACAGCCGACTCCCCCGGACACGTGATCTGCACCGTGGTCGGCGATGTGGCCCACGCCGGCGTCGCCGAGATCGAACTGGGAATGCCACTGGCCGCCGCCCTCGACCAGATCGGTGGCGGGCCGCGGTCGGGCCACCGGGTGAAGGCCGTGCTGTCCGGGGTGTCCAACGCGGTCGTCACCTCCGACGAGATCGATACGCCGCTGTCCTACGAGGACATGGCGCGGATCGGGTCGGGCCTCGGATCGGTCGGCCTCATCGTCTACGACGAGGCGGCGTGCATGGTCGACGTGGCCCACAGCCTGTCGCGCTTTTTGTACGTCGAGTCCTGCGGGCAGTGCCCGGCGTGCAAGTTCGGCACCGGTGAGGTCACCGCCTACCTTGAGCGGCTGCTTGAGCTGCGGGCCGACGACCGCGACATCCTGACGATCAGCGCACGCCTGCGGACGGTGACCGACGGCAATCGCTGCGCCGTTCCGGTGGAGGAACAGGCACTCATCTCGAGCTTCCTCAGGTCCTTCCCGGAGGAGTTCGCTGATCACCTCGAGGGACGCCCGTGCCCCGGGCGCCACGATCTGCCGGTCCCGAAGATCGACGACATCGTCGACGGCGAAGCCATCTTCGACGGCCGCCAACGCTTCAAGCAACCCGACTGGACCTACGCCGACCAGCCGGGTCGCGGCGACTGAGTACGTCACCGGCGGCCGCTGCCGGCGCTGATGGCGCGGCATAGATCAGGTTGACAGTGCCAACCACCAGCTGCCAACCGCATGCCAAGGAGGTCCCATGCCCCCGATCGAGCCCACATCGGTCACTCGGCCCGAGGAACTGCTCCGAGTCGCCCAGGAGTACGCCGACCTGTTCAACGCCCGACCCATCGACGACATCGACGAGTTGATCTCCGACGCCTGCGTGGATCCCTTCTGGGACGACCGGACCAATCTGATGTCGCTCCTGGCCGACGAACCCGAGGACCTGGGCCTGGTCCTATCGACCGAGGGCCACGACTACGTCGTGATCCGCTTCGCCGGTGAGTGGGTGGTCGACACCACATCGGTCGACTGGGAGGGTCTGGAAGATCGGGCCTTCAGGCCCGGGCCCGACGATGACTGCGACCGGTTTCCGGCCTGATCGGCCGGGCGCTCGGCCGTCACAGCCAGCCCCATCGCAGCGTCGCGGGACTTCAGCTATCGGCGCTGCCGGTCGAAATACCTGAACAGAACTCCGAGGCGAAAAGGGAGTCACATTGGAAGCAATCTGTCGCTGCCACTCGTGCGGCACTGAAGTCAACGCCGGCACCCGGCGTTGTCCCAACTGCTACGTCGCCCTCGGGGCAGCCACCCGGGCACCGTCGCCGCTGCGGGCTGCCCCGTCGGCGGCGCCCGTCCGTGACCAGGCCGGATCGACCCCGGCACCAACGTCTCCCGCGACCACCACGGTGGCGCACGGCGCCTTGATCGCGGTGTCGGCCGACGGCGCCTCGGTGACCGAAGTGGCCGGCCGCATCGAGCACCGCGACATCGCTGCGGCCGCCGACGTGCGGTCGCCATCGGACCTGCGGTCGCCATCGGACCTGCGGTCCCCATCGGTCGTGCGGTCGCCATCGGACCCGCGACCCCCATCGGACCCGCGACCCCCATCGGACCTGCGGTCCCTATCGGACCTGCGGTCCCCATCGGTCGTGCGCTGCCCGGCGTGTGAGACGACGGTGCTACCCGTTACCGGTTGGTGCTCGTACTGCATGGAGCCTCTCCCTATCGACGGCTCGTCATCCGATGCGTCCACCCTCGCGGCGTGGGACTTCGAGGACTTCGAGATGGACCTGCCGGACGAGACGCCGAGCGCCCAGGTCATCGTCGGACCCTGGCCCGACCAGCCCGACCGGCCCGACCGCGACCGGCCCGATGTCCTTACCTTCGCCAGCTGGCGCCAGCGGGCCTTGGCCGCCCTCATAGACGCGGCGGTGTTCCTTCCGGCCGCGATCGCACTGGCCTTCAGCACCACGGTCGGCTTGGTCCTCCTCGTCGCAGCCGTTGCCTTCACGGCGTGGCAGGTCTGCCGCCTCCAAGGCCGAAGCGGCCAGACCATCGGCAAGAACCGGGTCGGGATATTCGTCGTCGGGGAGGCCAGCCTGGCTCCCATCGGGGTCCGTCGCTCGGGGCTACGCCAACTGGCCCACGGCATTGATGCCGCCCTCTTCGGCCTGGGCTACCTGTGGCCCTTGTGGGACACCAAGCGCCAAACTTTCGCCGACCAACTGTTCTCGACGATCGTCCTGTCCAACTGATCGCTTCCCAGGCGCCCAGGCGGACTGATGGCCACCGTCGGCGGTCTCTTCGCCCGTTCATAGCAGAAGGCCACCGTCACGGGGGGGTTATCGCTATGAAGTGAAGTCCGGTCCCCTCCGACCGGCCCGTACAGCCGTCCGGCCAGCCCGCCTCGCCCTTTCACAGCAGAAGGCCACCGTCACGGGGGGGTTACTGCTATGAATGCCGCACCGCCGCCCCGTCGGCCGGCAGCCCGGCCGGGCTGCAGGGTCACCACTTGCGGTACGGCAGGAACTTTCCGTTGTAGGTGAGCTTGACCCGATCGCCTTTGGGATCGGCGACGCGCTCGATGTCGATCTCGAAGTCGATGGCGCTCATGATCCCGTCGCCGAACTTCTCGTGGATCACGGCCTTGATCGTCGTCCCGTACACCTGGGTGATCTCGTGGAGCCGGTAGATGAGCGGGTCGACCGGGACATCGGCATCGAGGGACCCCTTCATCGGGATCTGCTGGAGTGCCGACGCCACCTCGGCCTCCAGATCCGGCTCCAGGTCGAGCATCCCGGTGAGCGCCCGGGCCTCGGTGTCGTCCATGGTCGCCTGGCCCATGATGGCCGCGGTCGTCCAGACGATGTGACGCCCGACCCCCTCAGCCAGCTCCTGAAAGGTGACGCCCTTCTGCCGCTTGGCTCCCAGGACCACCTCGGTGCATTCCTCCCGGTCCATTCGCGCCACCTCCTGATCGCGGCTGGCGCCGCACCTGCGGGTTCGCCTATTCCACCACGCCGCTCGACCACCGGTGAACCGACACCGCATAGCTTCGGTCACCAGGCCAGGGCCGGCGATCCCACGTCGCCCAGCGGTCCTCCAGTTCGAGACCCGCCTGGCGGCAGTGCTCGTCATAGGCAGCCAGGTCATAGCCCCGTCCGAGCTGGAAGCCCGACACCAGCGCCCCACCTGGGCCGACATGGCGGGCGCAGCCCGCGACGACCGCGGCGTTGGTCCCCGGCGGCGTGAACAGCGGCACATTGCCCGCCATCAGCACCACGTCAAAGGTGCGGCCCAAGTCCAGCTGGGCCAGATCGGAGTCGACCCAGCCCACGGCGGGGCCCAACCGCCGGGCGGTCGAAAGCATCGAGGGGTCGTGGTCGACACCGACGACCACGACCCCCCGACGAGCCAGTTCGATGGCCACACGACCGGTACCGCACCCGGCGTCGAGCACTGTCGCGGGCGTCAGTGCCATCACAAATGCGGCCTCGCCGTGAACGTCCTGGCCCCCCGATGCCAGTTCGTCGAATCTCCGCTGGTAGCTCTCGCCGTCCCATGTCATCGCGCCCACCGTTGCCCGGCACGGCCGGGCGGCGCAACCGGGGGCAGGAGTTCCTCCGAGGAGCGCCGCGCTGGCTACTTGATCAGCTTGATCACGTTGAACATCGGCAGGTAGAGGGCGATGACCATCGTGCCGACAGCGCCGCCCAGAACCACGATCATGAGGGGTTCGAGCAGGGATGTGAGGGCGTTGACGGTCGCCTCGACCTCCTGGTCGTAGAACGTGGCGATCTTCTCCAACAAGGTGTCGAGGGCACCGCTCTCCTCGCCCACCGCGATCATCTGGGTGACCATGGGGGGGAAGACCTTGTGCGCTTCCAGGGGACGGGCGATGGGCTCGCCCATCTTGACGCCGGCCTGCACATCCTCGAGGCCCCGGGCGACGACGGTGTTGCCGGCAGTCTCCTTGGTGATCTCCAGCGCTTCCAGGATCGGGACACCCGAGCGCAGGAGCACGCCGAAGGTACGGGAGAAGCGGGCCAGCGCCGTCTTGTGGACCAGTTCGCCGAAGACCGGAACCCGCAGCTTGAAGACGTCCCAGCGGGAACGGCCGTTCTCCGTCGCGATCCATCGCCGGAACGCGAACAGCAGTAGGCCGCCGGCGATGATGATCAGCGGGAAGAGCTTCACCACCCAGTTCGAGGTGGTGATGAGCATCCGGGTCATGAGCGGCAGCTGGCCGTTGAGGCTCTTGTAGAAACCCTTGAACAGCGGGACGATGAACACCAGCATCACCGTCAGAATGACGATGACCAGGGCCAGAACGACCAGCGGGTAGGTCATGGCGGAGCGAACCTTGCGGCGCAGCTCTACCTGCTTCTCGATGGTGTCGGCCAACTGGAGGAGCACCTCGTCGAGCACGCCGCCGGACTCGCCCGAGCGAACCATGGCGACGTACAGCTTGTTGAACACCTTCGGATGGTGGGCGAACGCCTGGGAGAGAGACGACCCGTTCTCGACGTCCTGACGGATCTGGCCGATGACGGCCGCCAGCGGCTTGCTCTCGGTCTGCATCCCCAGGATCTGGAGACTGCGCAACATCGTCAGTCCTGAATCGATCATGGTCGCGAACTGGCGCGAGAAGATCGATACGTCCTTCAGCTTGATCCGCTTGCCCCGGCCGGGAATGTGAATCTCGCGCCGAACCCCGGTCGTCTGCTTCTTGTCGATGGCGATGGGCACGTACCCCATCTGGCGCAGCTTGTTGGCGACCAGGGCGGTGCTCTCCGCCTCCAGCGACCCTTCGATCATCCGGCCGCTGTGGTCCTTCACCTTGTAGGCGTAGGTGTCGGGCATGTGTCGTCCTCTCCTATCCCGCGACCAGGCGGCGCAGGTCGTCTTCGTTGGCGGAACGCTCGATAGCAGTGCCCATGGCGACCTTGCCGGACCGAACAAGTCCGGCCAGTGACTGGTCCATCGTCTGCATGCCGTATTGCGCGCCGGCCTGCATGGCGCTGTATATCTGGTGGGTCTTGCCTTCACGGACGAGGTTTCGCACACCCGGTGTGGCGACCAGCACCTCGACGGCCACGGCCCGTCCCAGGCTGCCGGCCTTCGGGAGCAGCTGCTGACACACGACGCCCTGGATGGCCGAGGCCAACTGCACCCGGATCTGCTGCTGCTGATGCGCCGGGAACACGTCGATGACGCGGTCGATCGACTGAGGGGCGTCCTGGGTGTGCAGGGTGGCGAAGACGAGGTGGCCGGTCTCGGCGGCTGTCAGCGCAGTCGAGATGGTCTCCAGGTCGCGCATCTCGCCGACCAGGATGACGTCGGGGTCCTGCCGGAGAACGTGCTTCAGGGCTTGGGCGAAGGACTGGGTGTCCTCGCCGATCTCGCGTTGATTGACAATGGCCCGCTTGTGCTGGTGCAGGAACTCGATGGGATCCTCGACCGTCATGATGTGCACGGCCTTCCGGGTGTTGATGATGTCGACCATCGAAGCCAGCGTCGTGGACTTGCCGGACCCGGTCGGACCCGTGACCAGCACCAGTCCTCGGGGGAGCTCGGCGAACTGGGCGATCGAGCCGGGCAGGCCGAGGGACTCGAAGGGCACGACCTGATTGGGGATGACTCGCATGACCGCGCCGACGGAGTCGCGCTGGAGGAACACGTTGACCCGGAATCGTCCCAGGCCAGGAATGGAATGAGACGTGTCGAGCTCGAGGTCGGCTTCGAAGCGCTCCCGCTGGCGCTGGGTCAAGATGGCGAAGACCATGCGGCGGATCTCCGAACCATTCAGGGGCCGATAACCCTCCAGGGGAAGCAGGCTGCCGTCGACTCGCGCCGAGGGCGGCAGGCCGACCGCAAGGTGCAGGTCGGAACCTCGCAGCTCCACGACCTGCGCCAGAAGGGTATTGACGTGCAACTCCTCGACCGCCGGTTCGTCCTCGGCGCGTCCACGACCGGCACGGTCGGGGTACATGGCGCCCAGCACCGCCTTCAGATCGGATCGCACCGCCAGCATGGGCTCGATGGGGAAGCCCGTCGCCTCGGACAGCTCGGCGACCGCGCCCTCGTCGGTGGGGTCGTCCATGGCCACGACCAGGTGCTGGTTGTCGACCATCACCGCCACGGCGCACAACCGGCGGGCCAACGTCTCGGGCAGGAGCCCGTCCACGTTGGGGCTGATTCCCTCCTGATCGAAGTCCCAGAAACCGATCCCGATCTGGTCGGCGACCGCAGCCACCAGATCACGCTCGGAGACCAGGCCCTCGCCCGCCAGGATCTTGGCCAAGGGGACGCCGCTCTCCTCCTCATGGCGGAGGGCGACCTCGAGAGAATCCCGGGAGAGAACCTTGCGGGCGACAAGGAATTCACCAACACGACGCGATGCACTTTGCATGTTCGTTCCTATCGACGGCGACCGAAGTCGACTGAAGTGGCAAATGGGACACAGTGGCTTCGATGGACCGCTCGGCGCTGAGCTGGCCGGCGAAGGGCCGGAACCAGCAGCTCAAGCGATGACACGAAGAATTTCCTCGATGGACGTGTTGCCCGACCGAACCGTGCGCAGGCCCGACTGGCGGAGGGTCAACATCCCCTCGGCCACGGCCAGCTTCTTCAAGTCCTCGGACTGGCCGCGCTCGACGATGCAGCGCTCGATGTCCTCGGTGACCGGCATGACCTCGTGTATCGCGAAGCGGCCGTAGTACCCGGTCCGGCTGCACTTGGTGCATCCGACGGGCCGGTAGATGATGGGGATCTCGCCGCCTTCGGCTTCGATGTCCCAGCCGACGGTGGCCAGCTCCGCCCGGGTGGGCTGGAACCGCTCCTTGCACTTGTCGCACAACTTCCGGGCGAGCCGCTGGGCCACGATGCAGTCCAACGCGCTCCCGACGAGGAACGGCTCGACACCCATTTCGATCAGCCGCATAGGAGTGCTGGCGGCGTCGTTGGTGTGCAAGGTGGTGAGGACCAGGTGGCCCGTCAGGGCGGCCTGAACAGCGATGTTGGCCGTTTCCCGGTCCCGGATCTCACCGACGAGGACGATGTCGGGGTCCGAGCGCAGGATCGAACGCAGGGCGGCGGCGAAGGTCAGGCCGGCCTTGACGTTGACCTGGACCTGGTTGATGTTCGGCAGGCGGTACTCGACAGGATCTTCGACCGTGATGACGTTCTTGGACTCGTCGTTGACGATGTTGAGGGTGGCGTAGAGCGTGGTGGACTTGCCCGAGCCGGTCGGTCCGGTGACCAGGATCGTTCCGTAGGGCTTGCGGTACGACTGTTCGTAGCGCCGCATGTTCTCAGGCAGGAAGCCCAGGTCGGTGAGCTGCAGGAGTGCGTTGGATTTGTCCAGGATCCGCATCACGACCTTTTCGCCGTGCACCGTCGGAAGGGTGGCGACGCGCAGGTCGACGGCTCGCCCGGCGACGGTGGCGGTGACCCGGCCGTCTTGGGGGATCCGGCGCTCGGCGATGTTGATGTCAGCCATGATCTTGAGCCGGCTGATGATCCCCGCCTGGATATTCTTCGGGGCTCGCATCTCCTCGTGCAGGACACCGTCAATCCGGTACCGGATGCGCACATCGTGCTCGGTGGGCTCGATGTGGATGTCCGAGGCCCGATCGGCGACCGCCTGGGTGATGACGACGTTGACCAGCTTGACAATGGGTGCGTCCTCGACGACCTCGCGGATGGCGGAGAGGTCTTCCTCGGCTTCCACGGTGCTGGACGCCTGGGCGCTGATGTTCTCGGCGTCGCCGTTGAGGCGCTGGTACTTGTCGATCGCGGTTTGGATTGACGCCCTGGTCGCGACGACTGCCTGGACCTCGCGGCCGGTCAGGTGCCGGATGTCGTCAATGGCGAAGACATTGGAGGGATCGGCCATGGCGACGATCAGGCGATTGCCGTCCCAGCCGATCGGCAGGGCCAGATAGCGGCGCGACAGGCCGTCGGGGACCAGCGCTACGGCACTCTTGTCGACCGGGTAGTCGCTGAGGTCGACGAACGACAAACCGAGCTGGCTGGCCAAGGTCGCGACCAGGTCGGTCTCCTTGACGAGCGAGGCGTCTATTAGCAGCCGCCCGAGGGTCTGGCCCGTCCGAGCCTGCTCCTCGAGGGCGAGCGCCAGCGCCGCCTCGGTCAGCAGGCCACGCTGGACCAGTAGCTGGCCCAGCTGCACCTGCTCGGAGTTCTTCGAACCGTTCTCGTAGCCGCGCAGGTTCTTCACCTGCCGGAGTACGGGATTCATGACCGGACCGACGAAAGGAACTTGAGGAGCAGACCCCGGTTGATGCTTTCCGCGTCCCGGTCCTGGTCGTCGGCGCCACCAGATGCACCAGCGGAATCAGACGCATCAACGGCGCGCGCGGCACTCCTGGAGATGGGAGCCGCGTTCACCGGGATCATGTGCTCACCTTGAACGGCGGCCGCCTGCCGGCGCGCCCGCCGGCCCCGGAGCGCTTCCGCCTCGTCGCGCTCGGGAATGAGAAAGGGCGCGGGCGCCGGGTCCCCGGCATCGCCGACGGCATATGACAGGGCGGCATCATCGACCTCCTGGTCCTCGGTCATCGGAAACTGGTGGACGACGCCGAACTCAGGCCCGTCGTCGTAATCGGACGGCACCGCCCGTAGTGCGGCCTCGAACGGCGACGTCATGTCGCCGATCGGTGATGCGGGCCGTACCGGACCCCCGGACAACGCCAAGGCCGCCAGAGACGCCAACGACCCTTCGGCCACCGGCGGCTCCGCGAAGGTGATCTCGGCTTCCCGTGTCACAGCACTCGCGACCGGTCGACGGCCCGTACGAGGCAGCACAGTCTGCGCCTCGGCGATCACCGGCAACACCGGTGGCGCGGCTGACGACGCCAGAGCCGGCACGGACCCGTTGGCCGCCACGGACCCGTTGGCCGCCGCTGACTCATGAGCTGACGCGTGAGCTGACCCGTGGGCCGCTGCGGCGCGGCGCGCCGCCCGGGCGGGATCGGGCGCCGATGGCCGGACGCGTGGCGGGTCGACGAAGACCAGGCCGGCCTCGACCAGGCGCCTGATTCCCCGGCAGCCCTCGAACTGACTGAGACCGACTTCCTCGAGCGCCCCGCGCACCGTGGCGGCCAGGGCAATCGCCATTACGAGGCGCCACTCCTCGGACGTCAACGTCACCTCAGGGGTGGGCAGATCGGCAATGAGGCGCACCCGGTGATCGAGGGACGGCACCACCTGTTCGATGTCGCGCCACTCTTTCAGCCGTTCCTCGGCTTCGCGAACCACCGGTTCCACCGCCGTGGAGTCCTCGTGGGGGGGTGCTTCCACGCCGTCCTTGAAGACGAAGTTTCCCTCGGTGAGGCGCAGCAACTCGAACATGGCGTCGACGTGTCCGTGGCTCTTGCCGACCTTCGACGCCACGAGACGGCCCGCTTCTATCCACAGCCGTCCCTCGACTTGACCACCGACGACACGAAGTTCGCCCGATTTGTTGCTCGACGCCAGAAGCGCCATGACATCCCGCAGGGCAATCGTCTCAAACGATCCTTGTAGTGACACGGTCAACCTCCACGTCTGCTATCGGCACTTTCCGCCCGGCGCTAGAGCCCGACTTCCGCTGCCGGCTCAGCCGCGCGAGGTGAGTGCGGCCACCGCCGCTGCGGACATCACCTCCAGGGGAGGCTCCATTCCGGTCCACAGCCGGGACTGGAGTGCCGCTTGGTGGATCAGCATGCCGAGGCCATTGGC
>JAUTXN010000334.1 GCA_030838045.1 Acidimicrobiaceae bacterium | reverse complement strand
GCGTCGAGCCCGACCGGGCCGGCCCCATCCTCGGTTTCGCCCTCGGCGAGACGGTGGAAGGTGATCTTGCCCACCGCGATCTCCTCGAGGGCGATCGACAAGGGCTTGCGGGACACCGATGTCACCTGCGGGGGCACGATCGCGCCGAGGCCCTCACCCAGCTGGTTGAAGTAGGAGTTGATCTGCCGGCCGCGCTTGGCGGCCAGGGTGACCAGCGTGAACTTCGAGTCGACTCGTTGCAGCAGTTCTTCAACAGGGGGGTCCATCATGGTGGGGCGGCGCTCGGCCATACGCAGGAATCAGCCTCTCAACTCGAACCAGCTAGCGGTATTGGGCGATTATACCGGCCACTTCCTGTGCAGCCCGCTCAATGTCGTCGTTCACGACGACCGCGTCGGCGATCTTCAGACCGAGTTGCTCCTCCTCGGCCCCGACCTCCAGCCGTCGCCGGATGTGCTCCTCGTTGTCACCCCGGCCCCGCAGCCGGGCTTCTTGGTCAGCGTGCGAGGGTGGCACCACGACAATGAGCTTGGCGCTCGGACAGCGCTCCTTCACCTGTTGGGCCCCATTGAGCTCGATCTCGAGGATCACGTCCTGGCCGTCGGGCGGATCGAGACTGGGGGTCCCGTACAGATGCCCGGTGCCGGGAAACTCCGTGTATTCCAGAAATCCGTCCTGCTCCACCCGGGCGAGAAAATCGGCCCGATCCACAAACGTGTAGGCCGTTTCGGATTCGGTCGGCCGCCGGGGTCGGGTGGTCCACGACCGCGACAACCACACCCTCGAATCCAGCGCCAGCAGGCGGTCGACCAACGTTCCCTTTCCGGCGCCGCCGGGACCGGAAATGATGAAGATCAAACGAACGTCGCCGGCACGACGGGTTTAGGGCGCCAGTTTCTCCAGCAGCCGCCGCCGCTGCTGCTGGCCGAGGCCCTGGACTTTCCTCGTCTCGCTGATACCGATCTCCTCCATCAGACGCCGCGCCTTGACCTTGCCCAGCCCAGGCAGGGATTCGAGGACTGAGACCACCTTCATCTTGGCCACCACGTCATCGTTGGCACTCTGGTCCAGGAGTTCTTTGAGCGTGAGCGAGCCCATCTTCAACTTCTCCTTCAGCTCGGCCCGCAAGCGCCTAGCGGCGGCCGCTTTGTCCAGCGCGGCCTGCCGTTGGTCCGGAGAAAGTGAGGGGGGCAGCGGCATGAACGCACGATAGCGCGCCGATCCGACGGCGTCTTCAGGGACTTGGGAAAAGTGCCCGATGGTACTTTCCCGGCCCTGTCGGAGGGATTGGACACGGGCTGCCGGGAGCGCGCGCCGTCGATGGTGAACGGCGGTAACCGCCAAGGGCATCTCTGCCGGCCTCAGGAAACGATGGACGCGATCAGCGCCGCCGCGGCGGCACTGCGGTCGGCCGCGGCAGTCACCGTTCGGCCCACCACCAGCAGGTCTGCGCCGGCCGCGTACGCCTCGCCCGGCGTCGCCGATCGCCCGTGATCGTGCCGGGGCGACCCCTCGGTCCGGATCCCTGGTACCACCACTATGAAATGAGGGGCCATCCGCTTGACCTCGGCCGCGTCGCTGGCCGCGCAGACCACCCCGCCGCACCCAGCTTCGAGGGCGGCCCGGACCCGGTTGCCCAGGACATGCTCGGGGGCGCCGGTGTCGCTGGTGAGCATGGTGACCGCCAGGGCGGTCGGGGGATCCAGGCCCGCAAGGCTGGCCCCCTCGGCCAGGCCCTCGACACCGGCCCGCAGCA
Organism: Acidimicrobiaceae bacterium; assembly: GCA_030838045.1. GTDB lineage: Bacteria > Actinomycetota > Acidimicrobiia > Acidimicrobiales > Palsa-688 > JALYXV01. The sequence continues at coordinate 11,347 of JAUTXN010000334.1, read as the reverse complement.
TCGGCACCCCGCCGAAGCCGGCGAGGGTCAGATAGGACGCCCCCAGGGCCCCGATGACCCGACCCGCCTTGCCGACCGTCGTGGGAATGTCGAACAGCTTGAGGTCGAGGAAGACCTTCATACCTTCGGCCAGAATCGACAGCACGGCGTCGGGCCCCGCGGAGGTGAACAGCTCGAGTCCCACCTTGGCGGCGCCAAACCACGGCTTCAACTCGTGCACCAGCCGGATCGCCTCGACTACGTCGTCGACGTCGAGGGCCAGCACCAAGCGGTCCCGCAACTCGGCCGGCGCGGCGTCGACCTCCTCCAAGCCCACCTCCGGTGACTCCTCCTGGAAGAAGAGCTGCTCGAGGCTCGCGAGGCGGTCGCCGTCGACGCCCTCGTCGCCGTTGAGGTCAATGGTGGTGTCGTCACTCATGGGCTCGTCCTATCAGGTCGGCGAGGCGCGTGATGCCATTGTGACCGCACCAGCGCTCGAGTTCGGCCAGGATGCGGGCCGGGGCCCGGGGATCAGCGAAGGTGGCGGTGCCGACCTGCACCGCGTCGGCCCCCGCGGCCAGCAACTCAGCCGCATCCTCGCCGGTCGAGATTCCACCGACGCCCACGATGGCGGCGTCGGGTAGCGCCGCCCGGCACTCGAATACCGCGCGAACGGCGACGGGATGCAGGGCGGGGCCCGAGAGGCCGCCACCGCCGCCACCGAGACGGGGCCGCCCCGTTGCCGGGTCGAGTGCCAGACCCATGAGGGTGTTGATCAGCGTCAGCCCGTCGGCGCCGGCCGCCAGCGCCGCGGCCGCGATCTCGGTGAGATCGGTGACGTTGGGACTCAGCTTGGCCCACAAAGGCAGCCCTGTTCCCGCCAGCGCCTCGGCCGCCTCGCCGATCGCGGCCGCGGTGGCGGCGCACGAGTGCGCGAACATGCGGCGGCGGTCTTCGACGTTGGGGCAGCTGACATTGGCCTCGACCGCCACGATGGAACGGGCGGGAGGGGCGGGAGGGGCGGCCGGGACGCGGCCGGTTTGCGTGGCGCCGTCGCTCGCACCGGCCCTGGCACTGCCGCTTGCACTGCCGCTCGCACTGCCGCTCGCGTTGGCGCTGGCGCTGGCGCTTGCGCTCGCACGGGCAATCGCCTTGGCAACTCGGCCATAGTCGCCGGCGGTTTGGCCCCAGATGCTGACGACAACCCGGGCGCCGGTGGCGGCCAGAGCCGGGAGCTCCTCATCGAGCCAGGCGTCGACCCCCGGGTTCTGAAGGCCGACACTGTTCAGCATCCCGGCTGCGACGGGGTGCACCCGGGGCGACGGATTGCCGGCCCACGGATCCGGTGAAAGCGACTTGACGACGACCGCTCCGAGCGCCGACAGATCGAGGTAACCGGCCAGTTCCGCACCGTGGCCTGCTGTTCCCGACGCCGTCATGAGGGGATTGGGGAGCATCAGCGACCCCACCCGGGCGGTCAGATCAGGCCGAGCCATCGTCCAACCCCGAGGTGGGAGTACAAACCGTCGCGTACACGACGGTTTGTACTCCCGCCATCCCGGATCGACCCGGATCCGGCGGCCCCCACCTCACAACTCAAGACGCTGCTGTCCGTCGGCCTGGTATTCCTGCAGGCTGCGGACCACGAAGGGGTGGCGGGCCCGATCGGCGATTCCTGCCGCCGCCGCTCGCGCCGCGGCGACCGTGGTGAGGCAGGCCACCTGCGCAACGTTGGCCGCCCGGCGGATGTGCGCCCCGTCCGCGCGCGGCCCGACACCGCGCGGCGTGTTGACGACCAGTTGGACCTTGCCTGACCGGATCAACTCGACCGCGTCCACACCCTGGCCCTCCTCACCCACCTTGGCCACGATCGTTTCGACCGGAATCCCGTTGTCCTCCAGGTACCCCGCCGTCCCGGAGGTAGCGACGATCGAGAAGCCCAACTCCACGAAACGCAGCGCCGCTCGCAAGCCTGCGGCCTTGTCGCGGTCGGCCAATGAGAGGAACACCGACCCCGATTCCGGCAGCGGGTCCCCGGCCGCAGTCTGGCTCTTGGCGAATGCCAGCCCGAAGGTCGTGTCGATTCCCATTACCTCGCCCGTGGAACGCATCTCGGGCCCGAGCAGCGTGTCGGCATCGGGGAAGCGGTCGAACGGCAGCACCGCCTCCTTGACGCTCACGTGGCCGCCTGTTCCCGGTAGGGGCAGCATGCCGGCCGCCTCCAGGTCGTCCAGGGAGGAGCCGGCCATGACGAGCGCTGCCACCCGGGCGAGGGGCACGCCGGTCGCCTTGGACACGAACGGCACCGTGCGGCTCGCCCGGGGGTTGGCCTCGATGACATACACCGTGTCCTGGTGCTCGCCGTGCTGCACCGCGTACTGGACGTTGACCAGGCCCCGGACGTCGAGGGCCTCGGCGATGGCCCGGGTGTGGCCTTCGATCACCTCGATCGTCGACGACGAGAGCGTCGGCGGCGGGATCACGCAGGCGCTGTCGCCGGAGTGGACGCCGGCCTCCTCGACGTGCTCCATGACCGCCCCGATCACGACTCGCCCGGCGGCGTCTCGAATGGCATCGACGTCGACCTCGATGGCATCTTCGAGGAAGCGGTCGACAAGGACGGGCCGCTCGGCTGACAGGCCCCCCTCGCGGCCCAAGGACCCGAAACCGGCCAGCTCGGCCATGGCCGACCGGAGCCGGTCGATGTCATAGACGATCTCCATCGCCCGCCCACCGAGCACGTAACTGGGCCGGACCAGCGCCGGGTACCCGATCCCGCCAGCGCCGCCCTCGCCAGCGCCGCTCCCGTCGCTCCCGCCGACCGGGCCGACCGCGCTGGCTCCGCTGGCTTCGCTGGCTCCGCCGACGATGGCCGCTGCCTCCTCGAAGGTGGCGGCCGTGCCCCCCGCAGGCTGGGGGATCCCCAACCGGGCGCACAGGTCGTTCCACCGCTCGCGGTCCTCGGCGAGGTCGATGCTCTCGGGCGACGTGCCGAGGATCAACTCGGGCGGCAGCTGACCAGCCAGCTTCAGCGGCGTCTGACCGCCGAGGGAGACGATCACCCCGTGGACCGGCCCGCTGCGTTGCTCGGCCTCGATGACGTTGGTGACGTCTTCCCAGGTCAGCGGTTCGAAGTACAGCCGGTCACTGGTGTCGTAGTCGGTCGACACCGTCTCGGGGTTGCAGTTGATCATGACCGTTTCGAAGCCCGCAGCGCGCAGGGCGAAACTGGCCTGGACGCAGCAGTAGTCGAACTCGACCCCCTGCCCGATGCGGTTGGGGCCCGAGCCCAGGATGATCACCTTGGGCCGGTCGCTGGGCAAGACCTCGTCGGTGTCCTCGTAGGTGGAGTAGTGGTACGGCGTACGGGCGTCGAACTCCGCACCGCAGGTGTCGACGGTCTTGAACGTCGCCGCCACGCCGCAGGCCAGACGGGCGGTACGCACCGCCGCTTCGGGCACATGCCACAACCAGGCCAACTGGGCGTCGCTGAAGCCGAGCCGCTTGGCCCGGCGCCACTCCAGACGGGTGAGGGCGGAGAAGCCGCCCTGCGATCCTCGCTCGGCCAGCCACGCCCGGGCTTCAACGATGAGGAGCAGCTGGTCGAGGAACCACGGGTCCACCCAGGTGGTGCGGTACAGCCGCTCCACCGAGATGCCCCGGCGCAGGGCCGCCTCCAGGTGGAACGGCCGGTCGGGCGTGGCCACCGCCGACCGCCGCACCAACTCGTCGTCCGAGAGGTCGTCATAGGCGCTCTCCCCGGGGTCGCAGTTGAGCCCCAGACGGCCGTGCTCGAGCGATCGCAACGCCTTCTGCAGGGACTCGGGGAACGTCCGGCCGATCGCCATCGCCTCCCCCACCGACTGCATGCGGGTGCCGAGAACGTCGGGGATGCCGGGGAACTTCTCGAAGGCCCAGCGAGGGACCTTGGTCACGACGTAATCAATGGTCGGCTCGAAGGACGCCGGGGTCTCGTTGGTGATGTCGTTGGCGATCTCGTCCAGCGTGTATCCGACCGCCAAGCGGGCCGCGATCTTGGCAATGGGGAAGCCCGTGGCCTTGGAGGCCAGAGCGCTCGAGCGGGACACGCGGGGGTTCATCTCGATGACGACCATCTGGCCGTGCTCGGGGTCAACGGCGAACTGGATGTTGGAGCCACCGGTCTCCACGCCGATGCGCCGGATGCAGGCGAAGGCAGCGTCGCGCATGTGCTGGTACTCGACATCCGAGAGGGTCTGGGCGGGCGCCACCGTGATCGAGTCGCCGGTATGGACACCCATCGGGTCGAAGTTCTCGATGGAACAGACGACGACGCAGTTGTCGGCCCGGTCCCGCATCACCTCCAGCTCGTACTCCTTCCAGCCGGCGATCGACCGCTCGATGAGGATCTCGGTGATGGGGCTGGCGGCCAGCCCAGTGGCCGCGATCTCGCGCAGTCCGTCCTCGTCGTACGCGATCCCGGTACCCGCCCCGCCCAGGATGAAGCTGGGGCGGACGATGATCGGGTACCCGATCCGCCCGGCGACGACCAGCGCCTCCTCGAGGTGGTAGGCGAACCCCGACTCCGGGGTCGCCAGGCCGATCTCGGTCATGGCCCGGTGGAACAGTTCACGGTTCTCGGCGGTGTTGATGGCGGTCGGACTGGCGCCGATCATCTCCACCCCGAAGCGCTCCAGTACGCCGCGTTCGTGAAGCCCCATCGCCAGGTTGAGCGCGGTCTGGCCGCCAAGGGTCGGCAGCACGGCGTCGGGGCGTTCCCGTTCGATGATCGCGGCCAGGGTCTCGACCGTGAGCGGCTCGATGTAGGTCCGGTCGGCGAAGTCCGGGTCGGTCATGATGGTCGCGGGGTTGGAGTTGGCCAGGATCACCCGGTACCCCTCCTCGCGAAGCACCCGGCACGCCTGGGTCCCCGAGTAGTCGAACTCGCAGGCCTGGCCGATCACGATCGGGCCTGACCCGATCACCAGGACCGACCTGATGTCGTCGCGCCGGGGCACGGCGCCTACGACCCGCCAGGCAAGGCGGACGCGCGGGACGCGCGGGACGCGCCGGACCCGCCGGACCCGGCGGACGCGGCCATCAGCCGGGCGAACTCGGCGAAGAGATAACGGGCGTCATGGGGCCCGGGCCCCGCCTCGGGGTGGTACTGGACGCTGAACGCCGGGGCGTCGCGGCACCGCAGACCCTCGATCACGCCGTCATTGAGGTTGACGTGGGTCACGTCGGCGCGCCTCAGGCTCCCGTCCGCGACCGCGAAATTGTGGTTCTGGCTGGTGATCTCGACCGCGCCGGTCTCCAGGCGCCGCACCGGATGGTTGCCTCCGTGGTGGCCGAACTTCAACTTGAACGTCTCACCGCCCAAAGCTGTCGCCAGGAGCTGGTGACCGAGGCAGATGCCGAACACCGGGACCTGGCCCAACAGCCCGGCGATGGCCGAGGCGGCGCCGACCACCGCGGCCGGATCGCCCGGCCCATTGGACAAGAACACGCCGTCGGGCTGGCGGGCCAGGACCTCCGCGGCGCGGGTGCCGGCCGGAACCACCTCGACGGTCGCCATACGCCCGAGGTGGCGCAGGATCGTGCGCTTGATCCCGAAGTCGTAGGCGACCACCCGCAGCGGACCGTCGCCCACCGTGTAGGGCCGCTCGGTGGTGACCGAGGCGACCAAGTCGACGCCCTCGGTGCCCGGCTCGGCCAAGGCCGCCTCTTTCAACGTGAGCTCCGACGCCGTCCCGAACGCGGCCGCCATCGAGCCCGCCTCCCGGATATGGCGGGTCAGCCGCCGGGTGTCGACCCCGGTCAGGCCGGGCACGCGGTGGCGGACCAGGAAGGTGTCCAGGTCCAGGGCAGAGCGCCAGCTGCTCGGCCTCCGGGCCAGGTCGCGCACGACGATCCCCCGGCAGTGCGGCCGGAGACTCTCGTCGTCGTCGGGCGTGACCCCGTAGTTGCCGATGTGCGGGCACGTGAAGGCGATGATCTGGCCGGCGTAAGACGGGTCGGTGATGACCTCCTGGTAACCGGAAAGGACGGTGTTGAACACCACCTCACCCGTCGCCACTCCGTCAGGCGGCGCCCAGCCCACGGCCTCGCCCTCGAAGGTCGTGCCGTCGGCCAGCACCAGCAGAGCCGGGCGGCGCGCTCCCGGAACCGTCGGGCCGACCTGCCAGTCGATCTCCTCATCGTCGGGCGTCACCGCTGGGCCTCGCCGTCGATCACCACAGGTTCGCCCCGCAGCACCGTGTGACGCACCCGCCCGGTCAGGGTCCGGCCGGCGTAGGGGCAGTTGCGGCTCCGGCTGGCCAGCCGGGTCGCGTCCACCACCCAGGTGACCTCGGGGTCGATGACGCACAGATTGGCCGCCGCGCCCGCCACGATTGGTCCGCCGTGGCGGCCGGCCAGGCCCGCGATCGCCGCCGGCTGCCAGGAGAGCAGGGCCAGCAGCCGCTCGATGGGCAGGTCGAGTTCCGTGACCGCCAACGCCAGTGCCGTCTCCAACCCGAGCATCCCCGGCGGAGCCTGATCGAACGGCGCTTCCTTGTCCTCCTGGGCGTGGGGCGCGTGGTCGGTGGCGATGGCATCCGCCGTCCCGTCCGCCAGCGCCGCCTTCACCGCGGCCACGTCCGCGGGCGGGCGCAGCGGCGGATTGACCTTGAAGACCGTGTCGTAGGAGGCGACGGCGGCATCGGTGAGGCTGAAATGGTGGGGCGCCACCTCGGCGGTGACCCGGGCCCCGCCCTGCTTGGCGACGCGCACCATTTGCAGCGATGTCGCGGTTGAAAGGTGGAGAAAATGGATCGGTGCGCGGGTCAGGCGGGACAGCGCCAGGTCACGCATCACCATGAGTTCCTCCGCCTCGCCGGGCTGGCCGGGGATCCCCAATCGGCTCGACCATTCGCCCTCGTGCATGTGGCCTCCGGCCGCCAGCGACGAATCCTCGCAGTGCTGGGCGAGGGTCACGCCGAGGGCGGAGGCGTATTCCAGCGCCCGGCGCATCAGCCGGGCGTCTTGCACGCCGTTGCCATCGTCGGTGAACAAGCGGATGCCGAGGTCGGCCATTTCCGCCAACGGGGCCAGCAGCTTTCCGGCCCGGCCCACGGTGATGGCTCCCGCCACCGCGACCTCGCACGTGGCGCGGGCACCGAGTTCGAATACCTGGCGGGCGACGGCGGCACAGTCGATGGGCGGATCGGTATTCGGCATGGCCACCACCGCGGTGTAGCCGCCCAACGCCGCCGCCCGAGCCCCCGTCTCGACCGTTTCCGACTCCTCCCGGCCCGGCTCGCGGAGGTGGCTGTGCAGGTCGACCAGGCCGGGACCGACGATGCATCCTGAAGCATCGAGCACCTGAGCCCCGGCGATGGCGTCGTCGAGGTCGAGGCCCACTGCCTCCACGACGCCGTTTCGGATCAGCACGTCACCGACGCGCTTGCCAGTGGCGTCGACGACGGTTCCCCCCCGGATGAGCACGGCCTGGTTGAACGGCCCGTCAGACACCGAGATCCACCCCCGAGCCGAGGAGCAGGTACAGGACAGCCATGCGCACCGCCACGCCGTTGCGGACCTGGCGGGTGATCACCGAGTTGGGTTGGTCGGCCACCTCGGCCGCGATCTCGACCCCGCGGTTGACAGGACCGGGGTGCATGATGAGTGCCCCGGGAACGAGGAGTCGGGCGCGCTGTCTCGTCAGGCCGTACGTGGCGGTGTACTCCCGCAGTGACGGAAGCAGCGCCTCCTGCATCCGCTCCCGCTGGAGCCGCAGCAGGTACACGACGTCGCAGGAGGGCAGCACCTCGTCGAGTCGATGGGACACCTCGACCGGCCAACCCGCCAGCGTCGGGGGAAGCAGCGTCGGGGGCGCCACCAGGGTGACCGATGCCCCGAGGGCGGTGAACGCCAGTACATCGGAGCGGGCCACCCGGCTGTGCCGAATGTCGCCCACGATGGCGATGCGTTGGCCGTCGAGGCGACCCCGCTGCTGGCGGATGGTGTAACAGTCGAGCAACGCCTGGGTCGGGTGTTCGTGCCACCCGTCGCCGCCGTTGATGACCGCCGCCCCCTCGGTCCAGTTGGCGATCTGCCAGGGAACGCCCGCCGCCGAGTGGCGGACCACGATGGCGTCGATTCCCATGGCCTCGATGGTCTCGACCGTGTCGCGAAGAGACTCGCCCTTCTTGACCGCCGAGGTGGAGACCGAGAAGCTCATGGTGTCGGCCGACAGGCGCTTGGCCGCCATCTCGAAGCTGAGCCGGGTCCGGGTCGAGTCCTCGAAGAACAGCGATACCACCGTCTTGCCCCGGAGGGCGGGAACCCGAGGAATGGGGCGCTCGCTGACCTCGACGAACATGTCGGTCAGCCGCAGGATCTCCTCGATTCCCTCCCGGTCGAGGTCGGCGATCGACAGCAGATGCCGGCGGCCGCCCGGCTTGGCGGTCGAAAGCCGGGCGGCCGGGCGCACCGCAGCCGCCGGACCGACGCCCGGGGCCGCCGTAGCGCTCACGGTCGCCGTCATCGGGGCATCACGTCGCCCAGCACGACCCCCTCCTCGCTCACGTCGACCATTTCGTCACGTCGGGTCGGCAGGTTCTTGCCGACATAGTCGGGGCGGATCGGTAGCTCGCGGTGCCCTCGGTCCACCATCACGGCCAGTTGGACCGCCCTCGCCCGCCCATAGTCCGACAAGGCGTTGAGGGCCGCCCGCACCGTGCGGCCGGTGAACAACACGTCGTCGACCAGCACCACGGTCTTGCCGGTCAGGTCGACCGGGATGTGCGTCGCCGCCTCGGGCAGGACCGGTCGAAGCCCAATGTCGTCCCGGTAGAAGGCCACATCCAGGCTGCCGATGGGGACCATCACCCCGCTGACCGAGTCGACCGCTTCCGCCAGGCGCCCGCCGATGGGGACGCCCCCGGTCTGCAAGCCGATCAGCACCACACGATCGGTGCCGTGGTTGCGTTCGATGATCTCGTGGGCCATCCGCCAGATCGCCCGCTTCACATCGTCGGGATCCATGACCTTGGTCCGGGGTACAAAAAGGCCCCCATATGGGGGCGCCAGGGCACGCTCACGTTCGGCCAACGAAACCTCCTGTCCGTGCTGGCCTCACTGGACCAGCTTCACGGTCAGAGGCTCAGAGTAGCAGCCACCCTCGCGCAAGAAGTTGAATGTGGCCGGTGCCCTCCAACCTCGAGACGGTTCGACAGCTGGCGAAGGCCGACCGAGGATTGGCCGTGGTGGCGGTCGCCCGGGCGGATGGCTCCGTCCATGCCTCGGTCGTCAACGCGGGCATTCTCGACGCGGAGCCAGGCGGTCCGTACGCGGCGTTCGTGACGGGCGGGCAGGCGCGCAAGCTCGCCCACCTGCGGCGCACTGGCCGCGCCGCGGTCGTGTTTCGAACCGGCTGGCAGTGGGCGTCGATCGAGGGACGGGCGCACGTCGTCGGGCCGGCGGAGGACCCGGATGGGATTCGGCTCCCCGCCCTCCTGCGCGCCATCTTCACCAGCGCCGGGGGGACCCATGAGGACTGGGCCACCTTCGACCGGGTCATGTCCGAGGAGGGGCGGGTGGCAGTGCTGGTCCGGCCCGAGCGCATCATCGGCAACGGCTGAGGCTCAGGGATGCACGTTGGCGGGCGCCGTCACGGGCGAGACGCCGGCGGTCCCCGCAGTGGCGGGGTTGGCGCAGACGAGCGTCCTGGTCGCGACAATGAGTGACGCCGTCTCGTCGGGCGGGTAGACCCGGACGCCCACCGCCGTCGTCGGTTGGCAGGAGGCGACGGTCGCCACGTAGACGTCGTGGTAGGCGATGAGCGCGGCCGCCGAGGCCCCCGGGGCCAGGGTGAGGGGGCCGTCGGGGCCGGTCATCCGTTGGACCGGAGCGCCGATCTGCTGCCCCTGCGCGTCGACGAAAGATACGCCGGCGTATCCCTGCATCGTGCAGCTCCGAGATGAGGTGTTCTTGAACGTCAGCTCCCGGTAGGCCGTTCCCGCCGCCGCGCCGAGATCGCTCAGCGTGACCGACAACGCCCCGGTCCCGCAGCGGGTGCTGCCGGCGGTGCGGGTGGTCGAGGTGGTCGATGACGCCGGAGCGGTCGACGAAGTCGTTGGGTTGGTGGACGACGTCGTCGTGGCCGCGGTCGTCGCGACGGTCGTACCGGAGGTGGTGGGGGCGGTCGGGCGGCGTGAGCCATGGCTGCAGCCGAGCGTCAGCGCCGCCAGGACGAGGGCAGCCGGACCGAAGTGCCTCACGGCACCAGCCTGGCACGGCCGTCACGCGAAGATGTGTTATGCCCTCCGATGACGAGCTCGAGACCGATCAGCTGACGCAGATGGAAGCCGACCTCGCAGAGCTCTCCGGCCATGTCGACACGTGGATCAAGGATCGGTTCCTCACACCCGAGTCGGTCACGAGTCTCAACCTCGAGGATGTCGCAGGCTTGATCACGTGGCTCCAGCAGTGGCACATCCATTTCGACTCCTATGCCGACACCGCAGCCTCCCTCGAGGCCGCCGGTCGTCCGGCGACGGCGGCTCGGCTGGGTCAGATCCGCGCCGAGATCGACAATTCGATCGCAACCTTTACGCAGATGCTCGCCAACCTGCTCGAAGAGCAGCAAGGCTGACCAACCCCTATTGAATGCCGTACCTCAGGCACCAGAGCGACCGGAGATTATTCCCGCGTGCACCGCAGTAGCGACTGCTTCGAGTTTCGAATGTGCTCCTAACTTGATGAATACTTTCTGTGTGTGGTTGCGGACAGTGTTCAGACTTACGAACAACTCGGATGCGATCGCCTTATTGGTCCAGCTCGTTGGTCAGGAAGCCCGAGCAACCGGCGTCTATGGCGGCGCGGAGCACTTGATCCGCAGTCGAGTCCGTGAGCATGACCACCATGATCGCGGGATCCAGGCGTTTGCTCGGAGCGTTGACGACCAGGCCATCTGTGTCGGGCATGACGGAAGTCACGAGGACGACTTTGGGGCGTAAGCGCCCGCTGTGGGCGATTCCGTTCGACCCATTCGCTGCAGCGCCCAGCGCGGATATCCCTTTTTGGGCCAGCACCTGCGCCAGGCTCTCGGCGAATATCGGCTGATGTTCGACGATCAGCACTCAGAGCGGGGCGCCCCTTGACCTGACCATCGGTCCACCCTAAGCCATCGGACCGGGTAACGGCCCCGGGACCGTGCGTTGTTCGGAACCTGAGCACATTTCTTGGATCGATCAGGTCTTCCCATTTCTGGCGGGAGAGTCTGCTCTTTGTAGCGAGATGCACCGGGAGTGGTCCAGTCGGTTAAACCGGACATTCGAACATGGCGATCTCCTGCCGCACCCCGAGAAATGCGGGAAAGACGCGAACGCACTACGCGGTTAAT
>JAUTXN010000244.1 GCA_030838045.1 Acidimicrobiaceae bacterium | reverse complement strand
CTGCGCCCGGTCCGGCCGCCAGCCCGGCTCGGGCCAGCGCCCGGCGCACCCCGAGGTCGCTCGCCAAGAAGGCGTCGGGGTCCCCCAGCCCGCGCAGGGCCACGTAGGCCGCCGTCCAGGGGCCGATACCGGGCTGGGCGACCAACCGCCGCACCACCTCGTCCCGATCGGCCCCGGCGTCGATGATGATCCGTCCCTCGGCCAGGGCGGCCGCCAACCCGACCAGGGCCCGGCCTCGCGCCACCGGCATGCCCATCGTCGAGGGGTCGAGCGCCGCCAGCGCAGCAGGGCTGGGGAAAAGCCTCGCCGGTCGCGGCGACGATCCGTCCGGGGGTGACGGCCCGGATTGCGGCCCACCCGGGACGTCGCGGCCGTAGCGGGCCGTCAACACACTTGCGAGGCGCCGCCCTCCGGCGACGGTCACTTGCTGGCCGAGCACGGCCCGCACGGCCAGTTCCGCGCCGTCCACCGAGCCGGGGATCCGCCGCCCCGGTACCGCGATGACCGCGGGACCCAGGAGCGGGTCGTGGCGGAGGTGCTCGGCCACCGCCACCGGATCGGCGTCGAGGTCGAGCAGCCGCCGGGCCCGCTGGACCGCCGTTGCCAGGTCGCGCAGGTCGCCCAGCCACAGCCGGCAATCGACGTGGCCGGGACCCTCCGACAGCGCCATGATCGCCCCGCCGTGGGGCAGGCCGAGCGTCCGCCGGTACACCGTGCCGTCCCAGTGCTCGACGCCGTCCACGGCCCGCTGCCCGAGGAACTGCAACAGCCCGGCCCCATGGAACGGCGGGCGGTACGCCAGCCGCAGGCGAATCTCGCCGAGCGGGCGGCCGGCCCGGGGCCGCAGCGCCTTGGGGGAGCTCCGGCGCAGCGTGGTCGGGGACATGGCGAACACCGCCGCGACCGTGTCGTTGAACTGTCGGATGCTGCCGAAACCGGCCCCGAAGGCGACATCGCCGCACGGCAGGTCGGTGGTTTCGAGCAGCAGGCGGGCAGTGTGGGCCCGCTGCGAGCGGGCCAGGGCGATCGGTCCCGCGCCCACCTCGGCCACCAGTTGCCGGTGCAGCTGACGGGCGCTGTAGCCGAGGGCGCGCGCCAGCCCACCCACCCCGTCGCGATCGACGACGCCATCGGCGATCAGGCGCATGGCCCGTCCGACCACATCGGCCCGGGTGTTCCACTCCGGTGAGCCGGGGCTGGCATCGGGGCGGCAGCGTCGGCAGGCCCGAAAACCGGCGGCCTGACAGGCGGCCGCGCTTGGATGGAACGACACGTTGCAACGTTTCGGCGTCACCGCCGGGCAACTCGGCCGGCAGTAGATCCCCGTCGTGACGACCGCGATATAGAACCAACCATCGAAGCGGCGATCCCGGCTCTGGACAGCTCGGTAGCAGTGTTCGAAGTCGTCGATCACCGGGCCATGGTGCCACCGCCGAGCCCCCCGTACTGGCGGAAATCGGACCGGGTGTTATACCCCATTGTCAATAAGACAAACGACACTTACTTGACTCAGCAACCGGCCGGACCTTAGGCTTCTCGCCCATTGTGAACACGTGCACGAGGATTTTCCGTCGGCACGCGTGGCGACTCACGGCTGCGCTGGTTGCGGCAGGCCTGTTCACCACCTCGGCCCTGCCGTCGGCCGGGGCGGACGCGGTCAGCGACAAGCGGGCCCAAGCGCAGGCACTTTCGGACCAGATCGACGCGTTGGGCCGCAAGGAATCGGCCCTGGCGGAGCAGTACAACGCCGCCGTTCTGGCCGCGCAGTCGACCGCGACCAAGGTCAGCCAGCAACAAGCGGCGGTGGCCGCGGCCGATGCCGACGCCAACAAGGCCAAGACCGCCATCCAGTCCGACGCGGTCAACGCCTACGTCCATGGCGGCACCCTGGCATCGCTCGCGAGCCGCAACGGTGCGGTGACGGCCCAGGCCGACGGCGGCCTGCTGGCGGGCGAGTACATGAGCACCCTGGCGTCTACCCAGTCGGACAACCTGGACGCATTCCACAGCGCCGCCTCCACGGCGCGCATCGCGGCCACCCAGTTGCAGGCGCTGCAGAAGCAGCAGGCCAAGGCGGCGGCGACGACCAACGCCGCCCGAAGCGCCACCATCGCCGCCCAGCAGAAGGTCCAGTCCTCGCTCGGACAGGTCAAGGGCGAACTGACCAGCCTGGTGGCCCAAGCGGAGGCGGCCAAGCAGGCGGCCGCGGCCCGCGCCGCCCAGGCCGTGCTGGCCCGGGTGCAGACCTTGAGCGCCGGGGGCGGCGGGGGCGGCGGGGGCGGCGCCAGTTTCGCCTCGGTACCGGTCCCGGTCGGCGTCGGCGCGGCCGCCGCGGTGGCCGCCGCCAAGAGCCGGCTCGGCAGCCCGTACGTGTGGGGCGCGGCGGGACCGGGGAGCTTCGACTGCTCGGGACTCATCATGTGGGCGTGGGGCCATGCGGGTGTCTCGCTCCCCCACTTCAGCGGCGCCCAGTACTCGTCGACGACGCACATCTCGATGTCGCAGCTCCAGCCGGGCGACCTGGTCTTCCCGAGCAACCCGGGGTCGCATGTCGCCATGTACATCGGGGGGGGCCAGATCATCGAGTCGCCCCACAGCGGGGCGGTCGTCCACATCGTGCCGATGTACTCCTGGTTCGTACTCGCCAGTCGCCCCTGACCGGGCCGGCCGCCCCCTGGGCTAGCTTGCCGTGATGACTTGCGGTCGTGCCAGCGCGACCCCGGGCGGGCCTCCCGGGCGTATCTGATGGCGAAGTACGAGGTCCTGAGCGATCTGCTGCGCCGGGCCAACCTCTCGGCCCCCGACCTGCTGGTCGCCGATGTCGCCGCCTCCCTCAGCCACGACGGGTGCCGCCATCTCGTCCTCTACCTCGTGGACTACGAGCAGGAGGCGCTGCGCCGGGTGGCGCTGGCCGCCGAGCTTTTGGCCGACCCCCCCAGTGAGGTCAAGATCCAGGGGACGATGGCCGGACGAGCCTTCCAGCTCCAAGAGGTCGTCACGGCGAAGACCGACGACGGGTGGTGCGTCTGGTCGCCGGTGCGCGAACGCGCCGAGCGCATCGGCGTGCTGGAAATCGGCTTCGAGCTGTTGCCCGACGACGCCGTGCAGCTCTGTGAAGACCTCGGACGCCTCATCGGGCATCTGATCCGCACCGCCGACCAGTACACCGATGCCCTGGAGCTCAGCCGGCGGCGCCAGCCCATGAGCCTGGCGGCCGAGGTCCAGTGGCACCTGCTCCTGCCGCCCCTGACATTCCGCGCCCCGGACGTGGCGCTGGCGGGCATCTTGGAACCGGCGTACGACGTGGCCGGCGACGCCTTCGACTACAGCCTCAACGGGGACCTGCTGACCTTCGCCATCCTCGACTCGATGGGCCACGGGCTGACCTCGTCGCTCGCCAGCGCCCTGACTCTCACGGCCCTGCGTTACGGCCGGCTGCGGGGCATGGACCTGCCTGCAATCGCCCGCCAGATCGACGAGGCGCTGATCGCGCAATTCCTGGGCGAGACGTTCGTGACCGGCCACCTGGCGCAGCTGGACACGGCGACGGGCGAGCTGCACTGGGTGAACGCCGGCCACCCCGACCCGCTGTTGATCCGGGGGTCCACCGTCGTGGCCGAGCCCCACACCGAACCGTGCCTCCCGCTCGGATTCGGGATCGAGGACCCCCAGATCGGGCGCTTGCGCCTGGAACCGGGCGACCGCCTGCTGTTCTACTCCGACGGTGTGGTCGAGGCTCGGCCGACCGGCGGCGAGCAATTCGGTGTCGAGCTGCTCCGAGCACGCATCGAGCGACACCTGGCCGACCGGCTGATCCCCGCCGAGATGCTGCGGCGGATCGTCAGGGAAGTGATCAGCCACCGGGGCGGTCCACTGGCCGACGACGCCAGCCTTGTCATGATCGAATGGCTGCCGGACAACGGCGCCTGACCCGGCCCCGAGCAGACTGGACCCATGAAGAAGCTCGCCGACTACGGCCACGACGACCATCCGGCCGACGATCCCGATCGGGTACCACTGGCCTGGGCGGTAGCCGTCCTCGACGACTGCGAACCCTGCGACGGGCTGCGCATCGAGTTGACCGTCGAGGAGGCCGGGCGTCCCGGAGCCGGTCTTGTGGGCCACTTTTCCCCGGCCTCGGCCCGGCGCCTGCGCGCCGCCCTCGCCACCGCCCTCAAGGAAATCGGCGAGCCGCCCTGACCTACCTGAATCCCGTGTGGGTGCTGAGCAGGCCCAGCAGCCCGACACACCAGAGCGCCTTGCTGACCCGGATGAATGGTTGGATCGGATGTCGCTCCGGCGGGGTCCTTCGAGCCGCCACCCCGTACGCCACGAGTGGCAGGACCGGGGTCAACACGAGCCAGTAGGCAAGGCCCGGTCGGAAGGCCATGCCCAGTCCGATCGCCGCCGCCAGATGCGCGACTGCGGCGGCGAGGATCGCCCGGCGCTGCCCCGTGTGGCCCAGCAGGTGCGCCGCCGTGGTGAGCCCGACCGCGGCATCGGCATCGGCGTCCTCGATGGTCTTGGCCAACTCGAAGCAGGTGAAGGCCACGGTGATCAGGATGGTCCCGACGAGTGTCGTCTTGGTGGGATGTCCCCGGGCCAGGGCGCCGAACAGGAACGTGCTTCCCGCCAGCACCCCGATCGAGACGTTGCCGACGAACGGAACCCCCTTCAGGCGCACTGAGTACAGCGTCGCGATCAGCAAGACGGCGACGATGAACGGCAGGAGCCGGGTGGCCATGAGGGCGCCGAGAATGAGCATCAGCAGCGGAATCCCGACGACCGCGATCCGCGCCTGCCGATGGCTGATCGACCCGCTCACGATCGGCCGACCGGCCTTGGCAATGCGATCTCCCGTCTCGTCGACCAGGTCGTTCAGGACATTCCCGAACGCCACCCCGAGACCGACGATGAGGACGATCACCACTTCGTTGAGGCTGCGCTCATCGCCTGACCGGGCCGACGCGTAGCCGACGA
>JAUTXN010000280.1 GCA_030838045.1 Acidimicrobiaceae bacterium | reverse complement strand
TACCTGTCTCCTCTGCGGACGAGCCAACCTACAGCTCACCATCGGACACCTCCTGAGCATCGAAGAGGGAGTGAGCGTCGGAGCGAGCGAAGCCGAGCTCTACAACGACGCCAACCTTGCCGCTATGTGCGAGTCCTGCAATCTCGGTCTTGGGCGCCACAGCATCTCGCCGCGCACCTACGCAGTCATCATGCTCCACCTTGAACGAGTAGAGACCCATCGGGCATCCAAGGAGCAGAAGACTCCTCAATCCTGACACCCCTTTCCGCGCCGCACAGTGTGGAGACTGCTCGGCTTAACCTGTGGAGACCGGTGGCTCGGACGCTCGTTCAAGCCGGTCATATTGTTCCGTGAACATCCCACCCGGGGATGTTCTCGATAGAACCTCCCGAATGATCTCGAAACCCCGCTGACCAGGGAGATGTCCCCGGAGGCGGGGCCCTGAACGAATATCCCTTCAGCCGACGACACTCGAGGCGCTCGTGGACCTGGGCATCCGGACCTCGAGCAGAGGCACAAGGTCGTATTCGGATCCGCGAGGAACAGGAGACGTCATCCGTTCGTATCGCGGCCGTGCGTGATGCGACAGCCGATGACGACGTCACTGGGGGTGACTTCGCTGAAAGTCCCAGACAAGGGTCTGCTCGTGGCTACGTATATCCGCCACAGGTTCAGTCGCCGCTCCCGCCGCGTAGGTAGAGCACGCGTCCCGGTGCCGTCTCGACGCACGGGCATGAACGCCAGATCGGCCAACGAAACGCCATCTGGCCGCACCGGCGCTTCGGGGCGACCAAGGTCGATTGCCCCTTCCAGTCTTGCCCACTCATGCAACGTCACCAGCGAGGCTCTGATTCAGCACATCGGAACGGCAATGTGGCTTATCGTTCAGGTGATTCCGGGGCGGTGAACCCGGCGAATACGCGGTCGCGGCCAGCGGCGGCCAGCAGCGACCGGGTCACGGGATGTTGGGGCGAGATCAGCAGCTCGGTCCCGGTGCCTTCCTCGACCACCCGCCCCCGGTCCAGGACGAGGATCCGGTCGGCGGTGCGCATAACCACCGCCAGATCGTGGGAGACCAGCACCATGGCCATGCCCCGCTCGACCTGGAGGCGCTTGAGCAGCTGGAGCAGGTTGGCCTGCTCACTCGGGTCGAGCATCGAGAACGGCTCGTCGGCCACCAGCAGCTGGGGATCGAGGACCAGCGCCCGGGCCAGCGCCACCCGCTGCAGCTGGCCGCCCGACAGCTCATGGCTGCGCCGGGCCAAGAAGCTGGCGTCGGTGGGCAGCCGGACCGCCGAGAACTCGATGCGGACCCGCTCCTCCCGCCAATGCGGATCTCCGTCTTTCTGCACGTCGAGCGGTTCCCGGACCGCATCGCCGATCGTGAGGCGGGGCGAGAGTGCCTCGAATGGATCCTGGAACAGGAGTTGGATCCGGCGGCGGGCCCGACGCAGGTCGGCCGGGCCGATGGCGGCCAGGTCCTGGCCGTCGAGACAGACCGTCCCCTGGTCGGGCGGGAGCAGGCCGACCAGCAGCGCGGCCAAGGTGGACTTGCCGGCGCCGGTCGCACCCACCACGCCGACCACCTCGCCGTGGCGGACCGCCAGGCTCACGCCGTCGACCGCGGCGTCGGACCGGTGGCGGCCGACGCGGTAGCTCTTGTGCAGGTCCCGGGCCCGCAGGATCGTGACCAGGCCGCCCCGGAGGCAGGCCACCAACCGCTGGCCGTCCTCCCCCTCGGGAGCCGCCAGGCCCGGCCGCTCCGTGCTGCAAGCGTCCACTGCCTGGGTGCAACGGTCCACGAACGGGCAGCCTGCGGCTAGCTGGGCGGCATCGGGCGACGCAAGGCCATCCCGGATTCCTCGCAGCTCCTTCAACGACGCCAGGGTGGGCCGGGCGTTGAGCAGCGCCCAGGTGAAGGGCGCCCGGGGCTGGCGCAGCACCCTGGTCGCGGGCCCCGTCTCGGCCACCCAGCCCCGGTACAGCACCGCCACCCGGTCGGCCAGCGCGGCCATGGCCTCGACGTCGTGGCCCAGCAGGACCAGGGCCCGGCCGTCGGTGCGGACCAGCTGCGACAGGGTGGCGATCACCTGATTGCGGACGACCGGGTCCAGTCCGGAGGTGGGCTCATCGAGCACGATCACGTCGGGGTCACACACCAGGGCCAGGGCCAGCAGGACCTGGCGCTTTTGGCCACCAGACAATTGGCTCGGATAGCGGTCCACGGCCCAGTCGCCCAGGCCAACCTGCCCCAGCGCTTCGACCGAGCGGGCATCGGAATCGGAGCGGGAGCGACCCAGGTGGACCTGCTGTGGCTCAGCCAGCTGGAGACCGACCCGGAGCACCGGGTTGAGCGAGGCCGTCGACTGCGGGGCCAGGGCGATGCGGCGCCAGCGAACCGCCCGCCAACCTTTCTCGTTCAGCCCTTGGAGGTCGGATTCGCCCAGGCGTACCGTTCCCTCGACCCGGGCGTCGGCGGCGACACCGAGCAGGACCCGGGCCAGGGTGGACTTGCCCGAGCCGGACTCGCCCAGCACGGCGAGGCATTCCCCGGCCGACACCTGCAACGACACCCCGTCCAGGGCCCGTAGCTCGGGTGGCCCCGGGTAGGTCACCCGCAGATCGTCCACCGACAGCACCGGCGGCCCGGCGGTCATCCCATCGTCCCGGTGGCGGCCGCATCGGGCACCGGGGACGTGCCCATGATCCGGTCGCCCCGGTGGCGCGACAGGCGGGGGTTGACCCGCTCTTCCAACGAGGTCCCGATCAGGGCGAGGGCGGCCAGCACCAGCGACACGGCGACCACCGGGGGCAACAACCACCACGACCAGGCCCGGGTGAGCGGCAGGCCGTGGAAATCGATGGCGTCGCGCATGGTCGTGCCCCAACTTCCGTGCGTCGAGATCGACAGGCCAAGAAAGGCCAGGCCCGTCTCCAAGGCGATGGCCCGCTCCGCGGCCCGGATGAACGTGGCCGCGATGACCAGGCTCGACTCCGGCAGGACGTGGCGGCGCAGCACGTGTCCGGTTGAGGCACCGAACCCAACCGAGGCCTGGAGATGGGCCCGGTGGCGCAGCGACAGGACCTGGGCCCGGATGACCCGGGCGTGCAGCGGCCACGAGATGACGGCGATGATGGCGGCCAGGCTCAGCAGCGACGGGCGGACGTAGGCGCCGACCACGACCAGGAGTGGGATGGTCGGCACGACCAGTCCCACATCGACCACCCGCATGATCACCGCATCGACCAGGCCGCCGCACCAGCCTGCCAAGGCGCCGGCCGCGGTGGCGAGCGCGACCGTGGCGCCGCCACCCAACAGGGCGACGAGCATGGATGCCCGGGCACCGGCCAGCAGCTGGCTGGCCAGGTCCTGGCCGACCGAGTTGGTGCCGAGCCAGTGGTCGGTCCCGGGGGGCATCAGAGGGTCACCGGACAGCGCCGCCACCCGGTAGCGGGCCAGCCAGCTCCCAGCGAGAGCGAGGATGACGAACCCTGTCACCACCACGAGCCCGGTCCAGCCGGCCGGGGTCATCAGCGCCCGGCGCGGCCGACGCCGCATGGCGACGCTTTCCCCAACTCTCACCGGTCAACCGACGTGGTCATCAGCGCCCGGCGGGCCCGACCCGGTGCGGCGACGCTTTCCCCAACTCTCACCGGTCAACCGACGGGGTCATAGGCGCCGGTCGCGGCCGACGCGACACGGCGACGCCTTCCCAACTCTCAACTCGGGGATCGAGGCGCTGGTACAGCAGGTCGACCGCCAGGTTGGCCGTGAGCGCCACCATGGCCAGCACCAGCAAGCTGGCGTCGAGCACCGGATAGTCCCGGGCGCGCACCGCCTCGAGGATCAGGCTCCCCATGCCGGGATAGGCGAAGACCGATTCGACGAAGATCGCCCCGCCGAGCGCGAAACCGACCTGGATCCCGACGACGGTCAGGTAAGGCAACAGGGCGTTGCGACCGGCGTGGCGGTGTTTGAGCAGCCGCTCGGGCAGGCCCTTGGCCCGGGCCAACACCAGGTAGTCCTGGCCCAGGCCGGACACGACACTGCTGCGCACCAGCAGGAAGTTGGCCCCGGCCAACGAAAGGGTCAGCGCCGTGGCGGGCAGCGCCAGGTGGCGGGCGACGTCAACGGCGGTCGTGAATGGCGTCCCTCCTTGCACAAACGGCGTCCGGGCGCCGCTCAGGGGGAACACCGGCCAGACGATGGCAAGGGTGATCAGCAGCACGGTGGCCAGCGCGTACACCGGCACCGCCGCCGTCGCGCTGGTGACGGCGATCAGGGCCTGGTCGCGGCGACTCCCGCGCCGCCATCCGGCCGCGATACCGGCGAAGAAGCTGAAGAGGGTGGAAAAGACCAGGGCGGTACCGGCCAGGAGCAGGGTCCAGGGCAAACGTGCCGCGATGAGATGGCCGACCGGTTGCCGCTGCGAGATCGAGAATCCGAGGTCACCCCGGCTGAGGTTGGCCAGGTGATGAAAGAACTGCGCCACCAGGGGGCGGTTCAGCCCGTAGTAGGCCTGGAGTTGGGCATGGATCCGGGGGTCGGTGATCTCGCCGCCCCCCGAGCGGGCCAAGCTGTCGATCGGGTCGCCGGGCATGGCGCGGGGCAGGGCGAACAAGCCGACCACGACCACCGCCACCGTCATGGCGTAAAGGCCGACCGGACGCAGCCAGCGCCGGGTGGCGGCGGTCAGATGCCGACTTTCTTACCCGTGACGAACGCCTGCTTGTTGACCACACCCGAATACCCGCCGAGGAACCCCTCCGGGGTGAAATACCAGGCACTGAACACCGTGCGGACAAATATCTCACTCGGTGTCGGCATATAGAGCGGAATAAACGGTACGTCGTCGGCGACGATGTGCTGGATCTGGCGGACCAGGTCCTTTCGGGGCGCGTCGTCGGCGGTGAACAATTGTTGCAACCCGAGCGCATCGGCGGCCTGGTTGTCGTAGCCCTTTGCCTTCCAGACGGCCGGGATGGCTTTCGGCGACAGGCGGATCCGCATCATGATGTCGGGATCGCCGCCGATGGCCGAATAGCCGATCAGTGCCGCGTCATAGTTGCCGTGCAGGGCGTTGGCGTCGGCGGTGGTGGGATCCAACGCGGTGATGTCGACGCCGATACCGACCTGGCGCAGGTATTCCGACACCAGCTCGGCGGCCTTGGTGGAGAACTCCGTGCTGGTCTGCAACTGCATTACGAACGGCTGGCCATCGGGCAGGTCACGCTTGCCGTCGCCGCGCAGGTCTTTCAGCCCGGCGGCGTCGAGCAGCGCCCGGGCCTTGCCCAGATCGCGGTCGTAGGCGGGCAGGTCGGGCGCGAAGTACGAGCTGGCCGGCGACAGGCCTCCGGGGCTGCCGGGCAGGCCCCGGCCGAACAGGATCCGGTTGACCATGTCCTTGCGGTCGATGGCATAGGCGATGGCCTGGCGGAAACGAACGTCGTCGTAGGGGAACCCGCGGGTCAGGTTGAAGTGGAGGACCCGGTTCCAGTCGTTCGGACCCGCCACCGTGGCGTAGCGGCTGGACGAGAATGCCTTGAGCGCCTGGGCCGGCACCTGGTCCTCGGCGCCGGCATTGGCGGCGTCGATGTCACCGTGCTGCAGGGCGAGCAGCTCGTCGGGTGCGGGCACGAACTCGATGCGGCGAACGTACGGCCGGCCGAGCGAGAAGGAGTCATTCGCCACGAACGCCGCGCTGCCGCTCGCCTGGTCGAACGAAGCCAGCCGGTACGGGCCCGACCCGATGACCGATTGCGGTCCGACGAACCTGGCCGGATCGGTCACCTTGGCCCAGATGTGCTCGGGCAGGATGAATATCAGGCCGGCGACCCCCGCCAGGAAGGTGGCCCACGGTCGCTTGAACCGAAAGACCACCGTGTCGGCAGCGGTGGCCCGGACATCGATGAAGTCGCCCATCCACACCGAGCCGAACAGTCCCGCCGCGGCCAACCCGGGGCCGCTGATCAGATAGTTGTAAGTAAAGGCCACGTCCGCGGCCGTCAACGGCGTGTTGTCCTGCCACCGCACGCCGTCTCTGATATGGAACGTCCACTCGGTCCCGTCGGCCGAACGGTCCCAGGAACTGGCCAACCACGGGATGACGGCGCCGGTCGAGTCCTTCCAGACCAGCGTGTCGAACATCAGGCTGGCCTGGACGGCGGCCAGCCGGTGGCCGGTGATCGGAGAGGGGAAGCCGTCGCTCCCGGCCGCCAGCCGTATGCGGTCCACTTGGGCCGGATGGCCGTCGCCGGTGCTGGTCTGGGCGCGATTGTGGCTGGCGCAGGCGGACAGGACCAAGACCACCGCCGTGAGGGCGGCAAGCACCCGGTTTCGTCGGGACATGTCCGCCCTCCCAGGGTGTTGCGTGCCGGCCCGTTGTCGGGCATTGTGGCAGAAGCAGGATGTTCCCGAAGAGTGAGGCGTTGGTGTGACAGGCGGCCCGTCCAAAGCTTCACTGGTCGGTCGCGCTGACGAGTCGAGCCGTCTCAAGCGGCTTTTCGACCTTGCCAGGCAGGGCCATGGCCAGGCGGTGGTCATCGAAGGTGAAGCCGGGATGGGCAAGACCCGGCTGCTCGACGAGGTGCTGGCAGGTGGGGCCGGAGTGGGGGTCCGGGTGTTCCGGGGCCAGGCCGAGGAGCTGGATTGCCGCCGGCCATTCGGCGCCATCGCCGATTGCCTCGGGATCTCCCGCCATTCGGCGGATCCACGACGGGCGGCCATCGCCGGCCATCTGGTCGGCGACAGGCGTGGCCACGCGGGATCGGTGGCGTCGGTGGAGTCCGGGGCGGCACCGCCCTACGGCGAGTCCCAGCTGGCTGATGCGCTGGTGGCGCTGGTCGAGGACGATTGCGCCCGGGGTCCAGTGGCCATCGCGCTGGACGACCTGCAGTGGGCCGACGGCGAGACCCTGCTGGTGCTTCATCGGCTGAACCGCCTGGTCCCACAGCTCCCGCTGTTCCTGGTCGGGGCCTGCCGGCCCGGTCCCCGGCCCGCCCCCTTGCTGCGCCTGATGCAGAGCCAGGCCGAGCGAGGCTCGCAGCCATTGGCCCTGGGACCGTTGAGCCCGGCGGCGGTGGACTCACTGCTGGCCGAGATCGTGGGGACCACGCCCGGACCGCGCCTGGCCCGCCAGGTCGCGGCCGCAGGCGGCAACCCGTTCTTCGTGACCGAACTGGTAGCCGCGCTGCGGGCCAGCGGGTCCATCGCCACGACCGACGACGGGGCAGAGATCGCGTCGGTGGCACTGCCGCCGGCCCTCAAGGTCACGATCCTGCACAGGATGAGCTTCTTGTCGAGCACGACGCTCGACCTGCTCCGCATGGCATCGATTCTCGGGAGCGCCTTCTCGGTCAGGGACTTGACCCTGGTGGTGGACAGCAGCACCCGGGCATTGGCACCGATGCTCCGTGAGGCGATCGAGGCCGGCGTCCTGGCGGAAGCGGGGCCACGAATGGCCTTTCGCCACGACCTGCTTCGCGAGGCGCTGTACGAGGACGTGCCGCTGTCGCTGCGGATGAGCCTGCACCACGACGTGGCCACCGCCCTCACCCGGGGTGGGGCGCCGACGGTGGCGGTGGCCGAGCACTTCCTGCGCGGCGCCGTGAAAGGCGACGCCATGGCGACGGCATGGTTGCAGCGGGCGGCCGACGAGGTCACGGTGCAGGCGCCGACGGTGGCGGCCGACCTCCTCAACCGGGCCATCGACCTGTTCGAGCCCGGTCCCGAGCGCGACCTGGTCATGGCCGACCGGGTGGTCAGCCTCGACTCGGCCGGCCGGGTCGGAGAGGCCGAGGCCATCTGTGTCGACCTGTTGACCCGCCACCAGGACCCGCGGACCGAGGTCCGGCTCCGCCTGTCGCTGTCGCGTCTGTTCAGCAACTCGGGCCGGCTGGCGCAGGCCCTCGAGCAGTCGGCACGAGCCCTCGAGATCGTCGGTCTTTCGCCCGCCCAGCAGGCCCGGGCCCTGGCCAACGCATCGACCCTGCAGGTGTGGATTCCCGACCTGGACCGGGCCGAGGAGATGGCCAGGCAGGCCCGAGAGGCCGGGACGCAGGCGGGCGACGAGATCGCCTGTGCGGTCTCCGCCTTCACCCTGTCGTCAACCGCCCTTCGTCGAGGACAGCTGGAAGACGCCATCGCCTGGGCCACCAAGGCGACGGTGGCGGGTGACAGCCAGCCCGAGAGGCGAATGGCCCAGGGCTGGCAGCACCTTCGCCAGGCGGCCAACCTGGCCCTCGGGTCGGCGCTGTTGAGCAGCGACCGGCTCGAGGACGCGGAGGCGGTGCTGGGCGTCGTCCGGCGCGAGACCGAGCAGTTCGGCTTCCAGCGGCTGCTGGTCGTCGCCGGCCGCTGCCTCATGATCCGGCATTTCTTGGGCGGTGAGTGGGACGACGCCATCGCCGAGTTCGACGGCATCGTCGATCTGTGCGACGACATCGAGAACCCCGCAGGTTCGCTGGTCGATGCCGCCAGCGTGCGGTCCATCATCGCCGTCCATCGCAACGATCCGGCGCAGGCGGCGTCGCTGCTGCCGGCTGCCGACACGCCGAGGGACCTGGGCATGGGTTGTTGGCGGGCCCAGGCCCGGGCGCTGCTGGCTGAGGCCACCGGCCGGCCCGACCTGGCCACCGAGATCCTCTGCCAGGCCTGGGACCGCAGCGCCCGGACCGAGACCGCGGGTGACTTTCCCGCCGTCGGACCCGACGTGGTCCGCCTCGTTCGCTCCGGCGACCCGGGGCGGGCCAGGGACGTCACCGTTGCCGTCTGCGCGGAGGCCGGCGCCAACCCGGCGGTGGCCACCATGTCCGGCGCCGCGCTGCGGTGTCGGGGCCTGCTCGACGACGACGCCGACCTGCTGCTCCAGGCCCGCGCGGCCTATGTCGCAGGCGGCCGGCCCTTCGAAGGCGCACTGGCGTGCGAGGAGGCGGCCGAGTTGCTGGCCCGCAGCGGCCGGGGCCATGAGGCCCGGCCACTGTTCGACCAGGCGACGGGGGTGTACCACCAGCTCCGTGCCACCTGGAACATCAACCGGGCCGGGGCGCGGATGCGAGCGCTCGGCATCCGTCGCGGGAGCCGGGGGGTCAGGGACCGCCCGACCGCCGGCTGGGAGGCCCTCACCCCGAGCGAGCTGTCGGTGGTGGAGCTGGTGGCATCGGGGCTCTCCAATCCTGAGGCGGCCGACCGGCTGTTCCTGTCGCGAAGCACCGTCAAGGCCCATGTGTCGAGCGCCCTCACGAAGCTGGGCATGAGCTCCCGGGTCGAGCTGGCCCGTGAGGCGGGCGAGCGCCGGGTTGGGCCGCCGGCCCGTCTCGATCGCGCCTGACGAGGGGACTCTGCGTACTGGCTGGGCGGCTGGGCGGCTGGGCGGCTGGGCGGCTGGGCGGCTGGGCGGCTGGGCGCGATTCTGAATACTCAGGCGACAAGGACCTCGGTGGTCCGATCCGGGTGGTAACGGATCACCCGCCCGACCAGCGGGACCACGTCGGGGAGACCGCCGACCACGGTGATTTCCTCGATGTCGCCGACATCCCCGCCGAAGTCGGCGAGGGGCTCGAACGTCGCACGGCTGCGGCACGGGCAGCGATCCCACGGCACGGGAGCGGTCGAGGGCACGGTTGCCACCTCGATGCGCCCGGCCGTGGCGGCCAGCAGCCGGGCGGTGTCGAACACCACCACGTCCAGCCCCTCGGTCGCCTGGTAGCGGCCGAGGAAGGCCGTCAGCTCCTTCTGCCTGGCGAAGAGGAACAGTCGCTCGTTGAGGATGTCGAGCCACCCAGCAAGGTCGATGCCGTCGAGGTGCGCCTCGACGTTGGCCCGCGCCATGTGCCGCTGGTCCCGGATCGATATCGGGCGACCCGGTTCGAGCTCGAGGTCGATCCTGTCCGATCGGATGGCCCGCAGCCGGGCATCGTCGCCGAGCAGTTCCTTGGCGGTCAGCAGCCCCAATTCGGCGATCGACGGCCACGCGCCGTACGGCGCAGCGTGGAACACCACCTTGCGCGTCTTGGCAAGCGTCTCGCCCGGTCCTCGCGGAGCCCTCTCCACGGCGCGGGCGGGCGCCCGCTTGGTCGCGACGGCCGGCCTCGACGCCGCCACCCGGTTCGTGGCGGGCGGCGTGGCGCGCGGCCGGCGGACCCCGCCCGGCAGCTCGCCAGCCGCCCGCTTCCGGCAGAAGGTGCACCATGCCGGGTCGAGCCCGTGCACACATTCCTCTTCGATCACGCCTGGACCCTATCTCCGGCGTCCGAGCTGCCGGACGCGAGGATCCGGCGGGGCCCGGGCACCGGGCCCAGCGGTCGAGCACCTGCCCGACCCGGTGCCCGGTCAGTTCGCGAACACCCCCCGGGACAACCGAGGGGCGGACCCTCAGGGTCTGCGCCGCGAGAACGTGGCGGCCAGGTGCAGGATCGTCCGGCCTCGACGCCCTCGAGGTCGAAGACCCGCGCCCGACTCCGGCACCTCCGAAATGTCCCGTTCGTTCGGCCCCCGCTGGCCCAGAACTCCTTCTCTCGTACGTCTTTTTCGGGGCCATACAGCGACCGCACGGTCACGGTCTTGACCTCCCGCGTATGTTGTGGCGCCATGTACCCGGCCAACGAGCGGATGATCGCGTTCTGGAATGGGCCCGGTGGCGAGGCATGGGCGTGCAACGCAGACGACCAGGACCTGGACCTTCAGACGCTCGGCGACGCCGCGCTTGGCGCGTTGGCCGCCACCTCGGGTGAGTCCGTGCTCGACGTCGGATGTGGGGCCGGCACCACCACCCTGACCCTCGCAGGGATCGTCGGCACCGGAGGCCGGGTCGTCGGGGTCGACATCTCCGCCCCGCTGCTGGCCGTGGCGCGCCGGCGCGCGGTCGGCGTGACAAACGTCATGTTCGTCGAAGCCGACGCGCAGCAGACCTTGCCGCATGACGCCCCCTTTGACGCGGTGTTCTCCCGGTTCGGTCTGATGTTTTTCGATGAACCGGTCGCTGCCTTCGCCAAGCTGCACCAGGCGACATCTCCGGGAGGCCGATTGGCATTCGTTTGCTGGCAAGGTGCATTCGCCAATCCGTGGTTCCTCGTTCCCATGATCGCCGCCATGGGCGTGCCTGGCCTGGACCTGCCACCGCCGCCCGGCCCACGCGAACCCGGGCCGTTTGCGTTCGCCGACCCAGACCACGTGAGCCAGATCCTGACCGCGGGCGGATGGCGGGGCGCCGAACTGCAGTCCTACACCGACGAGATCGCTGACGACCTCGACCGACGGGTGGAGTTCAGCCTCCGTCAGGGACCGGTAGCCCGGGCGCTGGAGGGCGCGGCGGAAGAGGTACGCGAGGTGGTCGCCGCCAAGGTTCGTGACGCGCTCGCAGTCCATACCGCTGACGGGCGGGTACGACTCGCCCGCGCCGCGTGGATCGTGACCGCCCACGCCTGAGCTGAACCGGGTCCGAGCGGTTCGAATATCTATATCGACGCCAGCTGTTGCGGCAGTCCTCCGCTCTCCGGATCAGGATCAGGCGATATCGGATGGTGATCGAGATACAACACTACGCGCCGCCTACTATCCCTCACTAAACAGGATCGCCTTTCGCTTTGGGTCCTTCGTCGGCGCCAGGTAGCCCCGAACGCCGCGAACGCTGTGGCGCTCCGGGTGCCCACTACCGCCAGCTGGAGGTCACGGCCAGGAGTTCAAATCGCGGGCGGTTCAATCCTTTCGATGCTGCGGACCCGGTCCACCGACCGGTCGAACGATGCGACGTTCCCGCACCGCTCGGACCTGCGCCCAGAACGCCGGGTGGCGGGCGTTGTACGGGTGATGCAGTCTGAGTCACGATGCGCGCGGTCGAACTCGTCTTCGTGGTGGCCTGGGGGGCGTTTTGGCTGTACTGGTTCGTGGCAGCCTTTTCTATGAAGAGGGGCCGTGTTCCGTGGTCGCGCGAGCTGCGTATCAGGGCGGTGATCGCTGTCATCGTGATCCTCTTGGTTCGCTTTGGAGCCTTTCGGGGCAACGGCCTCAACACGGATCCGTGGCGCGCCGGCCTCGGGCTCGTCCTCTTTGCTCTCGGGTTGGCGTTCGCGGTCTGGGCTCGCGTGCAGATCGGGCGCAACTGGGGTGCCCCGATGACGCAGAAGGACGAGCCGGAACTGGTGACCGGCGGCCCCTACCACCTGGTCCGCCACCCGATCTACGCGGGCATCCTGGTCGCCGGCGTCGGCACCGCGGTGGCGCTGAGCTGGCAGTGGCTGATCGCCGTGGCCCTGGCCGGGTTCTACTTCCTCTACAGCGCGACCATCGAGGAGCGCTACCTGGCCGAGCAGTTCCCAGACACCTACCTTGTGTACAAGCGCTCGACCAAGATGCACTTGCCATACATCTTCTAAGCAAACTCAGCCGGCGCGCCTCAGCGACCTAGAACGCCAATCTCCGCGCGCTCACGCAACCTCCGCGCGTTGTCGCGGCTATGAACCGATAACGCGCGGAGATTACGTGAGAGCGCGGAAGAATGCCCAAAAGCATCGAAGAACCTGAGGTGCATGTGGTCGATCAGGTCGGCCGCGAGGAACTGGCGGATTGTCCATGGTCCTCCGCCGATTCGGACGTCTAGGGCGCCCGCCGCCTCCCGGGCGGCCTCCAGGGCCTCGGCGGGGCTGGCGTCG
>JAUTXN010000249.1 GCA_030838045.1 Acidimicrobiaceae bacterium | reverse complement strand
TTCTCGGAGATCACGATGGCGCCCTGCGCCTTCGTCACCTGCTGCCACGACGTGATGCCCTTGTACTTCGTGTCGCCGTTGATCTTCAAGGTCACCGACTTGCCGTCGGGACGAGCGAGGGTGATGTGATCGGCGGCCACGTCGGTCACCTGACCACGATCGAAGGTGACCGTCTTCCACGTCGGGGTACCGGTCGTGCCCTTGACGCTGACCTCCACGTCGCCATGGTCGGCCCGGCGCAGCAGCGCCAGTCCCCGCCCAGACGCCTTGGCCGCGGCCTGGGCGCTCGCCGCAGCAGGCGCCGGCGACGCCGCGGCGCCCGACGATGCTGCGGCGCCGCCGGTGTTGTCGGCCCATGCCATGGTCCCGGCTCCCGCCAGGACCGTCCCGGCCAGCGCCAGACCGGCGACCTTCGTGCCGAATGAGAGTTTCATCTCGGGTGCTCTCCTTGTCGGCCGCCACCGTGGCTGCCTTCTTGTCCATCAGCGTCGGCCAGAGATGTGAGTCACGGGCGGGGAAGTTGTGATGGTCCTGTTAGGTGGGCGAAGCCAGGTCCTACGCTCGGCGCCCGTGGAGTTGCGCTTCCTGTACGTCGGCTCGGCCAACACCGAACGCGACCTGGCCTCGTGGCTGGCCCTACCCGATGCCCGGCTGCGCTGGCGGTTCCAGGCCTTCGGCGCCGACGTGGCAGCCGTGGACACCGCCGCCGCGCCCGTCGTGCTGCTTGCGGACCATCGGCCGGCCGGATCGGTCCTGCCCATCTACGCCGTGGCCGACCTCGACGCCACCGGCGCCCGCCTCAACCAAGCCGGTTGGGCCCTCGAGGCCGGTCCCCTGGGAACACCCGAGGGTCCGGCGAGTGTGTGGCGCGACGCCAGCGGCACCAGCATCGCCCTCCTCCGGGTCGACCGCCCCGACGCCATGGACTCCGCCTACGTCGACGACGCCAACACCCACGCCGTCCGGCCGAAAAGCTGAACTACCACCTGAACCCGGTCACTGCCTTGCGAAGTTCCACCGACCTCAGCGCCTGGCCTCAGAGCCGGAGGAGCCACACCGCCCGGTCGACTCGCAGCAGCTGCTGCCACAGGAGGGTGAACGTTCCCGACTGCCCCGTGTCGGCGAAGCAGACCGTCCCGCCGGCCTTGCCGCCCGGCGCGACCTGGCCGCCCTGGAGGCTGCCGGTGATGCCGAAGGTCTGCACGACGCCGTCGGGCTGTTGCAGCTTCCACTCCACCGCCCCCACGTCCCTCGTGGTCGCCGAGTGGTTGGTGACCGTCACCGGCGCGCACACCGTGGGTCCGAAGATGCTGGGCGTGCGCTTCAGGTCGCCGGCGGTGAGCGTCTCGCCCAGCAGGTCGATCGAGCCGCCGGGCGCGCCGGCAACGTGATCCTGGACCTGCATCCCCGGATACGCCGGGCCGTGGTAGCCCGACGGGCGGCCCGGTTTCGGCGTGACGGCGTTGTTGATCGAGTTGGACGCGTTGCCGAAGCCGACCAGGAGGACGATCGCCACCGTGACCGCGGCCACGACGGCCACGGCCAGGGCGACGATGAGGCCCTTGATCCACCAACTGGTGCTGGTCGTGGTCGGGGGTGGGGAAAAGGGGGCCGGGGGCGGTTGGAGCGGAGGCGTCCCGCTCGGGCCGGGTGCGCCCCCGGCGCCCGGCAGCGGTGCGGCGCAGTTGGGGCAATAACGGGAACCCGCGGGCGCCTGGGCACCACACGCCGAACAGGTGACGGTCTCCGTTACCACCGGTTGCCTTCGGCCCGTGCGCTCAGGTGTCGCGGCCGCGAGGAGCGGGCCGTCCTGAGAGCTGCGGTCGGGGCCGCGGGCGCGAGAGCGGGATCGGGCGCGACCCGCGGCGAACCGAGTCGGCCGGCCCGAGCGCTGGCGGGGCGCCCGTCCCGCTCCTCCCCGACTGGGCGGCGGCGGCGGCCACGGCGAGACGGTCGACGAGGTCGTTCATGGGGTCGGCCCCGTGGCCCTTGACCCACCGGAACGAGACCCGACCCGGTTCGCTTCGGTAGGCCTCGACGAGCGGCTCCCAGAGATCCCGGTTGGCGACGGGTTTTTTGGCCGAGTTGGTCCAACCCCGGGCCATCCACCCCTGCCACCACCGGTCGCGGAAACAGTTGACGACGTACGTCGAGTCGCTGACCACCTCGAGCGGCCCCGCCAACGTGGTGACGGCCTCAAGGGCCGCCTTGATCTCCATCCGCTGATTGGTGGTGTAGGGCTCCGCACCGCTCTGGTAGCGGCCCGCGGGTATCGCCCACGCCCAACCGCCGGGCCCCGGGTTTCCCCGGCAGGCGCCGTCGGTGTACACCGTGGTCAGCCCCGTGGCTGGGCGGGCCGCCTGGTGGTCCGTCATCCGGTCAGCATGCCCGAGCGAATCACCTTCGCCACGTTCCATCGAGCTTCCGGGGTTGGCCCCTCGGGTCAGGCCCCGGCGGCGGGGGTGGCGCCGTTTCCGTTGGTGCTGGGGTCGCCGTCGCCCGCGGCACCCGCGGCGGTGGTGGGAGTGGTCTCGTCCTGGTCCTCGGGGGTGAAGACCGTGGTGTCCTCCTCGATCACCACCAACTCGCCGCTCTCGTCCGCGACCGAAAAGGTCTCGTCGAGGATCACGGTGCCGTCCGGCAGATCGATCTCCACCAACTCGTCGGTGGCCACGATGTTGCCCTGGGCGTCCACCTCGGCGACGAGGTCGTCCACGACCACCGTTCCGTCCTCTTCTACTTCGGCGGTGATGATCTCGACCGATTCGAGGTCGGCTACCTCGCCGTCGTCCCCGCCGTCGCCCTCAGCCGTCGCATCCCCCTGCGGTCCATCGCTCACCCCGCGCCTCCCATTTCGTCAACCGGACGTGGGCCGGAGTCTCGCACACCCCCGACCAAGGCCGGGCACGCGGGGACGTCGTGGGGAGTGACAGAAAAGCAGGATTGTGTCGGCTAGAGCCCGCGGCGTCCTCGACCGCGGTAGTAGTAACCGCCGCCGCCAAAGAGCAGGAAGATGATGAGCACAATCAGCAGGATCGTAAGCATGGAGAGACTTTGCCCGCGGTGCCTGAACGGCAAACTTGACGGCACCTTTCGGACAATTAGGAATATCGCTATACGATATATTCGTGTCCGTGCTCTCGCTGCGCAGGCTCCCGCAACTGCCTCGATGGCCGCTTCTCGGCCGGGCAATGGTCGTCGGCGCGGGTGGGGCGGCGGTCGGGGCGGCGTTCGTCGTTTGCCTCCACCTGCTCCAAGGGGCGCTGTGGCCGACCCATTCCGACAACCGGCTGCACCTCGTGATCCTGATTGGCGTCGGTGTCGTCGTGGCGGTCCTGATCAAGGTGCTGGGCAATCCGGGTGACGTCGAACTACTGGTGAACAACATCCACATCTCGGGCGGGTCCGAGGACATCCGCGATCTCCGGGCACTGCTCCCGGTGTCGTTGCTCTGCATCGCGGCGGGCGGGGCCATGGGACCCGAAGCACCGCTGGTCCAGACCACCGGTTCGCTCGGATCGTGGGCCGCGTCGCGTTGGGGTCTCAACCGCACCGACACCCGGGTCCTGACCATCACGGGGATGGCGGCCGGATTCACGGTGCTCTTCGGTGCGCCCCTCGGATCGGCGATCTTCGCGCTGGAAATCCTCCACCGCCGGGGCCTGGAGTACTACGAGGCGCTGGTGCCGGCGGTCGTCGGGGCGGTCATCGGATACATCGCCTACGCCCTCGCCACGGGGATCGGGCTGTCACCCGTCTGGCGGTTCCCGCCATCGGGACCGCTCCACGGCGGGGACCTCCTGTGGGCGATGGCCGCGGGCGTGGGCGGAGCCGCCATCAGCGTGACCTTCACCTACCTCTGCTCGGGGCTGCGCTGGGCGCTGCACCGGGTGCCCACCACGCTCCGCCCCATTCTGGGCGGCGTGGCGCTGGGCGCCCTGGCCTTCTGGTCGCCGTACGCCCTGACCTTCGGCGAGGCCCAGGTCAACCCCCTCGTCGCCCACCGCGCCGTCGTGGCGGTGTTCGTCGCGGCCGCTCTCGCCAAGCTCTGCGGCACCGCGGTGACCGTGGCGTCGGGATGGCGGGGGGGCTTCATCATCCCCCTGTTCTTCATGGGCCTGGCGGTCGGGCGCCTCACCCACGTGGCCTTCCCCGGTACCAACGAAGTCGTCCTCATGGCGGCGTTCATGGCGGCGGCGAACACCGGTGTCACCAAGACTCCGATTGGTTCGACGCTGGTCGTGAGCCAGATGGCGGGCCTGCAACTGCTGCCGACCACGCTGATCGCCTCGGTCGTGGCGCTGCTGCTCACGAGCGAGGTCGGTCTGATCCACACCCAATCCGAACGCGACCCGGTCGTGGAGAGCCCGTGACTCCCCCGCCTCTGTCGATGGCGGACTACGAGTCGCTGGCGCGGTTCCGCCACGGGCTGCGGGCGTTCCTCCACTTCTCCGAGGAAGCGGCCCGAGCCGAGGGCGTGACGCCGGCCCAGCACCAGTTGCTGCTCGCGGTCAAGGGGATGCGACCGGGCGAGGCGCCGACCATCGGCGAGATCGCGGAATGGCTGGTGCTGCGCCACCACTCGGCCGTGGAACTGGTGGACCGGGCAACCACCGCCGGACTGGTGTTTCGCCTCGCCGACCCAGACGACGCCCGGTGCCAGCGGCTCCATCTCACCGCGGTGGGGGAGGGAACCCTGGCCCGGTTGTCCGAGCTGCACCGAGGGGAGCTGCGCCGCCTGCGGGAGGAGACGTTCGCCCATCTGCTGTCCCTCGGCTAGCTGCCCGCCGAGGGAGCGGGAGTACAAACCGTCGTGTCCACGACGGTTTGTGCTCCGGCCTGACGCATCGAAGATCAGCCATGGCGGGAGTCAGGCAAGATGGCTCGATGCTCGAGGCGGTCATCTTCGATCTGGACGGCACGCTGGTCGACAGCGAGCAGCAGGGGCACCGGGTGGCATTCAACGACGCCTTCGAGGCGTTCGGCCTGCCCGACCGCTGGTCGACGTCGGTGTACCGCGAGCTGCTGGCAACGACGGGCGGCGAGCGCCGGCTGTTTGCCTGGCTGTCGGGTCCGGGGTCGTCCTTCGCCGACCGCTCCGAGGATGAGCGACGGCAGATGGCGAAGTCCCTCCACCGCTGGAAGTCCGACCGTGTCGAGGCCATGGCCGCGTCGGGCGCGATCCCGGCCCGCGACGGCGTCGGCGACTGGTTGGGCCAGTTGGCGGGCCAAGGTGTCCGTCTGGCCGTCGCCACCACCGGCTCCCGGCAATGGGCCCTCCCCCTCCTGGGCAAGGTGTTCGCCGACGACCACTTCGAGGTGGTGGTGGCAGGCGACGACGTGGCGCACCGCAAACCTGACCCCGAGGCGTACCTTCTGGCGCTGCAACGCCTCGGCCTCGACCCGACGGCCGCGGTGGCGGTCGAGGACTCGGGGCCGGGATGGGAGGCCGCCCGGGCGGCCGGCATCACCTGTGTCGTCGTGACCAACGACGAGACCAACCTGCCCACAGTTGCCGGCGCCCCGCTCGTCATCGACGGTTTCGGCGCTTCCGCCCGTATCATCGAAGACCGTTTCGGCGTCATGAACTCTGGAGGCAGTTTTCCCAACGTGCTGGCCCAACTACTTGAGCGCGCGACCATAGATACGTGATCTTCGACGGCTTCTCACACCAGCTCCCCGACACCGATCCGGAGGAGACGGCGGAGTGGATCGACTCGTTCGACGCG
>JAUTXN010000232.1 GCA_030838045.1 Acidimicrobiaceae bacterium | reverse complement strand
AAGGTGTTCGGCACCCCGGCCGAGGAGGGCGGGGGCGGCAAGATCCTCATGCTGGAGCGCGGTGCCTTCGACGGCATCCACGCCGCCATGATGGTCCACCCCTATCCGGTCGAGCTGCCGGTCATGACCTGCCTGGCGGTGTCTCACGTCGACGTGCACTACCGGGGCAAGGCGGCGCACGCCTCCTCCTATCCCGACCGAGGCATCAACGCGGCCGATGCGCTCACCGTGGCCCAGACGGCCATTGGGCTGCTGCGCCAGCACATCCGGCCGTCCGACCGGATCCATGGGATCGTGACACGGGGCGGGGATGCGCCCAACATCGTGCCCGCCCACACGGTCGGCAAGTGGTACATGCGGGCCCGTACGACCGGCGAACTTTCGGAGTTGGAGCCCCGCGTCGAGCGGTGCTTCGAGGCGGGGGCGGTGGCCACGGGGTGCAGCTTCGAGGTCATCTCGCAGAGCCCGGTGTACTCCGAGATGCGGGCGGACAAGGAGTTGAGCGCCCTGTACCGGGCGAATGCCGAGGCGTTGGGGCGGGTGTTTCCGAAGTTCTCCAAGGAGGAGCGGGAACGGATCGCGGCGTCCACGGACATGGCCAACTTGTCCTTGGCCATGCCGACGATCCACCCCATGCTGGGCATCGACAGCCTGCCCGCGGTCATCCACCAGCCTGAGTTCGCGGCCCACTGCGTACGCCCGGTCGCCGACCAGGCGCTTGTCGACGGGGCCCTGGGCATGGCCTGGACCGTGATCGACGCCTCGACCAAGGCGGCGGTGCGGGACCGCCTCCTGGCCCGCCGCCGCAGCAACTGACCCTCGGAGGACGCCCTCGGGAGCGCGCTACTCGATCACCACCACGACGTCGCCCGCGCCGACGGAGTCGCCCGGCGCCACGTTCACCTGGGTCACGGTGCCGGCGCGCTCGGCGTTGATGTGGTTCTCCATCTTCATCGCCTCGAGGACGCACACCGCCTGTCCGGCCTCGACGGTGTCACCCACACTGACCAGGACCTGGACGATCGTCCCCTGCATGGGAACGGTGACGTCGCCACCGCCCGCGCTGGCGCTCGGCGCCGCGCCGCGCGACGCGCTCGTCGTCGCCGGCGCCCGGCGGGTGGGCCCACGGCCGCCCGCCGCGGCGGGGGCGGTGGCGGGCATGTCGGGCACCCACAGCTTCACCCGGTAGCGGCGGCCGTTGACCTCGGCGTCGACCTCGCGCTCCACCAAGGGCGACGGTCCCGCCGCACCCGGTGGCGGAGCCGGCGGGCCCGACGGGGCCAGCGCGGAGAGGTCGAGGCGTTGCTCGACCCAGGCGGTGGCATGGCGCACCGCCACGAAGTCGGGGTGCTCGAGGATCGCGATGTCGGCGGGGATCGTGGTGGGGATGCCCTCGATCTCGGTCTCGCGGAGCGCCCGCAGCATCCGCCGCCGGGCTTCCTCGCGGTCGGCCCCCCAGACGATCAACTTGGCGACCAGATTGTCGTAGAACTGGCTGACGGTGTCGCCTTCGTCGTACCCGGCGTCGGTTCGCACCCCCAACCCGTCGGCCCGGCGGAAGCGGCTGATGGTCCCGGGCGACGGAACGAACCGCCCGCCCGCGGGGTCCTCGGCGTTGATGCGGACCTCGATCGAGTGGCCCCGTTGGGTCACGTCCTCCTGGGTGAACGGCAGTCGTTCCCCCGATGCCACCTTCAGTTGCAGGGCGACCAGGTCGAGGCCGGTGACGGCTTCGGTGACCGGATGCTCGACCTGCAGGCGCGTGTTCATCTCCAGGAAGTAAAACTCCCCGTCTTGGTACAGGAACTCCACCGTGCCGGCGTTGACATACCCGCACGCGAGGGCCACCTTGACCGCCGCCTGGCCCATCGCGGCCTCGATCTCGGCGGGGATCTCGGGCGCCGGCGCCTCCTCGATCAGTTTCTGGTGGCGCCGCTGGGTCGAGCAGTCCCGGGTCCCCAGGTAGACGCAGTGGCCGCGGGCGTCCGCAAACACCTGGACCTCGATGTGGCGAGGCCAGGGCAGGTAGCGCTCGAGATAACTCTCGGACCGGCCGAAGGACTTGAGCGCCTCCCGCTGGGCCGACTCCAGCGCGGCCGGCGCCTCGGTCGCCGACGCCACGACCCGCATGCCCCGTCCGCCGCCGCCGTACGCCGCCTTGATCACCACCGGCCACCCGTGCTGGTCGCCGAAGGCGGCGACCTCCTCGGCCGTGGCCGTCACGACGGTGGTTCCGGGAACCCCGGCCACCTGGGCCCGCTCGGCCGCCCGCCGGGAGCTGATCTTGTCGCCCATGATGTCGATGGCTTCGGGCGGTGGCCCGATCCACGCCACGCCCTCGGCCATCACGGCCCGGGCGAAGTCGGCGTTCTCCGAGAAGAACCCATAGCCCGGGTGGACCGCGTCGGCACCCGAGCGCTGGATGGCGTCGAGGACCTTGGGGATGTTGAGGTAGCTGTCGGCGGCCGACTCGCCGCCCAGGGCATAGGCCTCGTCGGCCAGGCGGACATGGAGGGCGGTGCGGTCCACGTCGGAGTACACCGCCACCGTGGCGATCGAGAGCTCACGGCAGGTGCGAATGACGCGTACCGCAATCTCGCCTCGGTTGGCTATCAACACTTTCGTGAGCACAGCCAGGCAGTCTGGCAGGCGTGATCGTTGACCGGCCAACGTCTGAACTCCTGGCGGCATCGACGCGTTTCGCCGACATCCGGGAGCTGGCCGTGGTCGATTCGACCAACCGTTACCTATTGGACCTGGCACGCCGCGGTGCACCCGATGGAGTGGTGGTCGTCGCGGACTACCAGTCCGCGGGCCGGGGCCGCCTCGGCCGGACCTGGGAGGCGTCACCTGGCGCCGCGTTGCTGGCGTCGATCCTGTTGCGCCCCGATCGAGACACGCTGGCGCCCGACCGGCGGTGGCTGGCGGCGGCCGCGGTCGCACTGGCGGGGGCAGAAGCGTGCGGGCCCAACGTTGGGATCAAATGGCCCAACGACCTGCTGCTCGGTGACCGGAAGCTGGCCGGGATACTGGCCGAAGCCGATGCGGGCGCCATCGTGGTGGGCATCGGCATCAACGTCGCTTCGGCGCCCCCGGGAGCAACATGGCTCGAGGTGGCCGGTGAAGGTCGCACCCACGTCGACCGGGGACAGTTGCTCGCTGCCCTGCTCACGAACCTCGAACGGTGGTGCGATCATTGGGACGACGTGGCCTCGGCCTACCGGGCTCGCTGCGCAACCATCGGGCGCCAGGTCCGACTCGAGTTGCCCGACGGCACCTCGGTCGTGGGCCAGGCGACGGCGGTGGCGCCTGACGGGGGGCTGCGGGTGCGGGCGCGAAACGGCGAGCTCGCCTTCCACGCGGCCGACGTGATTCACGTGACCGGCCCGTAAAC
This sequence comes from Acidimicrobiaceae bacterium, assembly GCA_030838045.1. Lineage (GTDB taxonomy): Bacteria > Actinomycetota > Acidimicrobiia > Acidimicrobiales > Palsa-688 > JALYXV01. Next base: position 11,138 of record JAUTXN010000232.1, on the reverse strand, counting down.
TTGGCCTGTGGACTTCGACCTCTCGGACGAGCAGGAGTCGTTCCGCAAGGTCGTCAAGGACTTCGCCGAGGCCGAAATAGCGCCCTTCGCCGAGCAGTGGGACCGCGACCACACGTTCCCCCTGGAGACGGTGAAGGCCATGGGGGAGTTGGGTCTGTTCGGCCTCCCCTTCCCGGAGGAGTACGGCGGCTCGGGCGCCGACTTCACGACTATGTGCGTGGCCATCGAGGAACTGGCCCGGGTCGACAGCTCCATGGCGGTCACCGTCGAGGCCGGCGTGGGCCTCGGGGCCAATCCCATCTTCCAGTTCGGCAACGAGGATCAGCGCCAGACGTGGCTCCCCGACCTGTGCTCCGGGCGGGCGCTCGGCGCCTTCGGGCTCACGGAGCCCGACGCGGGAAGCGACGCCGGCGCCACGCGGACCAAGGCGGCGCTCGACGCCTCGACGCACGAATGGGTACTCGACGGCAGCAAGGCGTTCATCACCAACTCGGGCACCCCGATCACATCGGTCATCACCGTTACCGCCCGCGCTGAAGCCGGGATTTCGGCGTTCATCGTCCCGGCCGGGACAAAGGGCCTCGTCGTGGAGCCGCCCTACCGGAAGATGGGCTGGCACGCTTCCGACACCCACGGGCTGCGGCTCGAGGCGTGCCGGGTCCCGGACGGCAACCTGCTGGGCGAGCCCGGCCGGGGGCTGGCGCAGTTCCTCGCCATCTTGGACGACGGCCGGGTGGCGATCGCCGCCCTTGCGGTCGGCGTGGCCCAGGCGTGCTTGGAGCACAGCGTCGCCTACGCCAAGGACCGTCAGGCCTTCGGCGGCCCGATCGGGCGCAACCAGGCGGTGGCGTTCAAGTGTGCCGACATGGTGGTGGCAGTGGAAGCGGCCCGAAACCTGGTCTACCGGGCGGCGTGGTTGAAGGACCACGGCCGTCCGTTCAAGCAGGCCGCCGCCGTGGCCAAGCTGTTCGCCACCGAGGCCGCGGTCACCGCCACCCGGGAGGCCACGCAGATCTTCGGCGGGTACGGCTTCATGGACGAGACCCCGGTCAGCCGGTTCTACCGCGACGCAAAGATCCTGGAGATCGGGGAGGGGACGAGCGAGGTGCAGCGCCTGGTCCTGGCCCGAGGCCTCGGGCTCCCGGTCTGACGCTGCGACTGCCACTCGACCCGACCCGACCCGACTCGACTGGACCCGCCTCGACCCGCTAGGCCTGCTGAATTTCCGGTGTGTACACACCGGAAATTCAGCACGCCTAGCGATGCGGGCCGTCTGAACTAGGGTCGACGGGACGTGAGAGCACTTATTTTGGCCGGCGGGGCCGGCACCCGGTTGCGGCCCATCACGCATACCCGGGCCAAGCAGCTGGTGCCGGTGGCCAACAAGCCGATCCTGTTCTACGGCCTCGAAGCCATGGCCGAAGCGGGCATCAAGGAAGTCGGCATGATCGTGGGTGACACCGCAGTCGAAGTGCAGGCCGCGGTCGGAGATGGCTCGAAATGGGGCCTCGACGTCACGTACATCCCGCAGGCGGCGCCACTCGGCCTGGCCCACTGCGTCCTGATCGCCCGGGACTTCCTCGGTGAGGACGACTTCGTGATGTACCTGGGCGACAACCTCATCCGCCAGGGAGTCAAGGATTTCGTCGATCGTTTCGAGGTGGAACGGCGACAGTTCGATCCGGCCGCGGCCCACATCCTGCTGGCTCGCGTTCCCGATCCTCACCGCTTCGGTGTCGCCGAACTCGACGACAACGGCGAGGTCGTCCAGCTGGTGGAAAAGCCCGCTGATCCCAAGTCGAACCTGGCCCTGGTCGGGGTCTACCTGTTCAGCCGGGCCATCCATGCGGCCGTCGCGGCCATTTCACCGTCTGACCGCGGCGAGCTCGAGATCACCGACGCAATCCAGTGGCTGGTCGACCACGACCAGCGGGTTCGCTCCGAGATCCTGCAGGGCTGGTGGATCGACACGGGGAAGCTGACGCCCCTCCTCGAGGCCAACCGACTCATCCTCGAGACGCTGGAGCGTCGCATCGACGGCACGATCGATGCCGAGAGCCGGGTCGAGGGGCGGGTGGTGATCGAGGCGGGAGCGGTCATCGAGCACTCCCATATCCGCGGGCCGGCGATCATCGGAGCGGGCACACGAATCGTCCACAGCTTCGTCGGGCCCTTCACCGCGATCGACGAGAACTGTCAGATTCTCTTCTCCGAAGTGGAACACTCCGTGATACTGGCCCGCACCCGGGTCGACCATGCGGGCCGCCTGGAGGATTCGCTCCTGGGGCGGGACGTGGAGGTCACGCGATCCACGGTTCTGCCGAGGGCCACCCGCCTCATGGTGGGAGACGACTGCCAAATCGACCTGACTTGACGGTCTGACTTGGCCGCCGGGAGAACCCGGTACCCTCGCTGGTCGTGCAACTGCTCATAACCGGCGGTGCCGGCTTCATCGGGTCGAACTTCGCGCGATTCTGGGTCGACGCCCACCCGGGCGACACCGTCGTCGTCTACGACGCCCTGACCTACGCCGGCAACCTGGCCAATCTGTCAGGGCTCGAAGACCGGGTGACGGTCGTCCGCGGTGACATCTGCGACCTCGAACTGGCGACGCGCACCCTCCGTGACCACGGGATCGACACGGTCGTGAACTTCGCGGCCGAGTCGCACAACAGCCTGGCGGTGCTCGACCCGGGCCTGTTCTTCCGCACCAACGTGCTCGGCACCCAGACGATGCTCGAGGCCAGCCGCACAGTCGGTATCGGCCGCTTTCACCACATCTCGACCTGCGAGGTCTACGGCGACCTCGACCTGGATTCCGACGACGCGTTCACCGAGGAGTCGCCCTATCGGCCCCGCACGCCGTACAACGCCTCCAAGGCGGGCGCCGACCACGCGGTACGGGCCTACTACGAGACGTACGGCCTGCCGGTCACGATCACCAACTGCGCCAACAACTACGGGCCCTTCCAGTTCCCGGAGAAGGTCATCCCGCTGTTCACCACGCGGGCCCTCGACGGCCTCGACCTTCCGCTCTACGCTTCGACCGCGAACCGGCGGGAGTGGATCCACGTCCTCGACCACTGCCAGGCCATCGAGGCGGTCCTCAGCAAGGGTCAGGTTGGGGAGACGTACCATGTCGGTACGGGCGTCGAAGCCAGCATCAACGAGGTGGCGGACCGGGTGCTCGACATCCTGGGGCTGCCGGAGTCGCTCAAGACGATCGTGCCCGACCGGCCGGGCCACGACCGCCGCTACCTGCTCGACGCCAGCCGCATCCAACGGGAGTTGGGATGGAAGCCGACCATCGACTGGGACAGCGGTCTGGCCGAGACCGTCCGCTGGTATGCCGACCACCGCTCGTGGTGGGAGCCGCTGCGTGACCGGGCACCCGTCGTGGAGTCCGCCTGGCAGAGCCCCGCCGACGCCGGCGGCGCTGACCCGAACGGCGCGGCCGGCGGCGACGACCCGAACGGCGCGGGCGGCGCTGATCGAGCGGGCAACGCTGCCAGCAACTGAGGTGCGGGTTCTCATCACCGGCGCCGGCGGCCAGCTCGGCCACGACCTGACCTCGGTCTTCTCCGATAGCCCTTCGCGCCCCGACGTCCTGGCCGCGGACCGGGCCCACCTCGATGTCGCCGACCGCGACGCGGTGCTGCAGGCCATCACCAGTACCCGGCCGACGGTCGTCATCCACGCCGGCGCCTGGACGGCGGTGGATGCGTGCGAGGGGGACCCCGACCGGGCGTTTCGGGTCAACGCCCTCGGCACCCGCCACGTCGCCGAGGCCGCGGCGCTGGTCGACGCCCACCTCGTGTATGTATCGACCGACTATGTGTTCGACGGCGCCGCGACGGACCCGTACCGGGAGTGGGACCAGACCAACCCCCTCTCGGTCTACGGCCGCTCGAAGCTCGGGGGCGAACGTGAGGTACAGGCGCTGCGGCCCGGGGCCACGATCGTCCGCACGTCGTGGGTCTGCGGCGCACACGGGGGCAACATGGTGAAGACGGTCTTGCGCCTCGCCCAGAACCGGCCGGAGTTGCATTTCGTCGACGACCAGCATGGCTGCCCGACGTTCACCGAGGACCTGGCGGCCATGATCCTGCGGCTGGCGACGGCGAGGCTGCCGGGCCTGTTCCACGTCACCAACCAGGGCGCCACGACCTGGTACCACTTCGCCCGCGACGTCCTGGCCGCCGCGGGCCTCGATCCCGACCGGGTCAAGCCGATCGCCACGGCCGAGTTACAGCCCCCCCGGCCGGCGCCGCGGCCGGCCAACTCGGTGCTGGACAACGCCGCCCTGCGCTACCAGGGGATCCCTTTGCTCGACGACCACCACATTCCCCTGGAACGCCTGGTCAAGCAGCTGATCGCCGAGGGAGCCGGGGGAGCCGGCGGAGCCGGGGGACCCGGGGGAGACGGGGGAGTGGCTCGATGAGCCGGGTGGCGGTCATCGGCACCGGCTACGTCGGGCTCACCACCGGGGCGTGCCTGGCGCATCTGGGCCACGCCGTGGTGTGCGCCGACATCGACCAGGCCAAGATCGAACTGCTGCAGTCCGGCCGGATCCCGATCTACGAGCAGGGCCTCGAAGCGCTGGTCGCCGACGGCCTGGCGACGCGCCGGTTGCAGTTCGTCGTCGGCGCCGCACAAGCGGTCGAAGACGCCCGGGCCGAGTTCGTGTTCCTCTGCGTCCAGACCCCGCAAGGGCCCGACGGCTCGGCCGACCTCCGCTACGTCGAGCAGGCGTCGGCCGAGATCGGACCGGCCCTCGCCACCGGCGCGGTCGTGATCACCAAGTCCACGGTCCCGGTCGGCTCGGCGAGAGTCGTGGAACGGGCCCTCGCCCGCACCGACGTGGCGGTGGTGTCCAACCCCGAGTTCCTCCGGGAGGGCCAGGCGGTCCACGACTGCCTCCACCCCGACCGGATCGTGATCGGCTCCGACGACCAGGCGGCGGCGGCCAAGGTGGCGGCGCTGTACCAGGGCCTCAACGCGCCCGCCATGGTCACCGACCCGGCCACCGCAGAGACGATCAAGTATGCCTGCAACGCCTTCTTGGCCACCAAGGTGTCGTTCATCAACGCCATCGCCAACCTGTGCCAGGCGGTCGGCGCCGACGTACGCGACGTCGTCTTGGGCATGGGTTACGACAAGCGCATCGGCTTCGAGTTCCTGAAGCCGGGGCCGGGGTGGGGCGGCTCCTGTTTCCCGAAGGACTCCCGCGCCCTCGTGCGTATCGCCGAGGACGCGGGCTACGACTTCGAGCTCCTGAAGGGTGTCATCGCCGTCAACGACCTGCAGTTCCGGTTGCTGGCCGACCGCATCGCGGAACTCGCGGGCGGCGCCCACACAAATCCCGTGGTCGCCGTCTGGGGCCTCACGTTCAAGGCCGGCACCGACGACCTGCGCGACTCACCGGCCATCTCGGTGGTGGAACGACTCCTGGCCGGCGGGGCCACGATCAAGGCCTACGACCCGACGGTCAACCGAACCCTCCCCGCGCATTTCGACCACCTCGACATCGAGGTGTGCGACGACCCCTACGCCGCCTGCGCCGGGGCGGCGGTGCTGACCGTCCTCACCGAATGGGACGAGTTCCGCTGGCTGGACTTCGAAAAGGTGGCCGGCGTGATGGCGGCACCGGCGATCCTCGACGCCCGCAATCTGCTCGACCCCATCAGCCTGCGCCGCCGGGGGTTCGTCTACGAAGGCCTGGGCCGCAAGTGAGCCGCAGGTGGGCCGCAAGTGAGCCGCAGGTGAGCCGCACGTGAGGGTCGTCGTCGCGGGTGGCGCGGGCTTCCTCGGCGCCCACCTGTGCCAGGCGCTCCTCCAGCGCGGCGACGAGGTCGTGGTGGTGGACAACTTCATCACGGGGTCCAAGCGCAATGTCGAGAGCCTGGCCGACCGGCCCGGATTCAGCTTCGAGTTCGGCGACGTCATCGACGGCGTCTCGATCGACGGCGCGGTGGATGCGGTCATGAACCTGGCCAGCCCCGCCTCTCCCGCCGACTTCGCGGTCATACCGATCCAGATCCTTCAGGTCGGCAGCGCCGGGACCAAGAACCTCCTCGACCTGGCCCTCGCCAAAAACGCCCGCTTCTTCCAGGCCTCCACCAGCGAGGTCTACGGCGACCCGGAGGAGCATCCCCAGTCGGAGACCTACTGGGGCCACGTGAACCCGATCGGGCCCCGCTCGGTCTACGACGAGGCCAAACGCTTCGGCGAGGCGCTCACGATGGCGTACCACCGGACGCATGGTCTCGACGTGCGGATGGTGCGCATCTTCAACACCTACGGGCCGTACATGCGGCCCGACGACGGCCGGGTGGTGTCCAACTTCATCAACCAGGCGTTGCTGGGCAAGCCCCTGACCGTCTACGGCGACGGCTCCCAGACCAGGAGCTTCTGCTACGCCACCGACGAAGTGGCGGGGTTCCTCGCCGTCCTCGACTCCGACTACGTGGGGCCGATCAACGTCGGCAACCCGACGGAGTTCACCGTCCTCGAACTGGCGCGGATGGTCCTCGATATCACCGGTTCGCGCTCAGAGATCGCCTTCGTCGAACTTCCCGCCGACGACCCGACCCAGCGCTGCCCGGACATCACCCTGGCCCGCCGCCTGGGCTGGCAACCCCGGGTCCCCCTGCGCCGGGGCATCGAGCAGACGGCCGCCTGGTTCCAGGCCCAACTGGACGGCGGCGAGTGACCGAGTACCGCCTGCTGTCGGTGATCGTGCCCGTCTACAACGAGCGCAACACCGTCGGCGAGATCATCCGCCGCATGCGGCTGGTCGACCTGCCGATCGACCGGGAGATCATCGTGGTCGACGACGGCTCGTCGGACGGCACCGACAAGATCCTGGCGGCGCTGCAGGACTCCACCATCCGTGTCGTCTCGCATGAGACGAATCGGGGAAAAGGCGCCGCCGTGCGCACCGGGATCTCCCTGGCGCGAGGAGACGTGGTGCTGATCCAGGATGCCGACCTCGAATACGACCCGCAACAATGGCCACGCCTGCTGGCGCCGCTGCTCGAAGGCCGGGCCAAGGTGGTGTACGGGAGCCGCTACTTGGGCGAGCGCGAGGCCACCACGCTGCTGCGCTGGGCGGGCGACCGCTCCCTTTCAGTGCTGACGGCCCTGTTGTTCAATGCCACCCTGTCCGACATCGAGACGGGGTACAAGCTGGTCGACCGCCAGGTCCTCGACAGCTTGGACCTGACCTCCGACCGCTTCGATTTCGAGCCCGAGATCACGGCCAAACTGCTGCGGCGCCACTACCGCATCTACGAGGTGCCGGTGACCTACGCCGGGCGAGCGGGCACCGACGGCCGCAAGTTCACCTGGCGCGACGGCCTGGCCGCGGCCCGCACCCTCATACGCCTGCGCCTGGCGCGCCCGGGCGGTGACCGCCTGCGGTGACCGAGGTCACCACGGCCCGCCCCGTCCGGGCGATCGTCGTCAACTTCCAATCGGCCTCCGTCCTGGCGGCCTGCGTGGCCAGCCTGCGGGCCGACGGGGTCGAGCAGGTGGTGGTCGTGGACAACGGCCACGGCCGAGGACCGAACGACCAGGCGGCAGAAACGGCCCTCCGCGACGCCGGCCTGCCGGTCACCTGGGTGACGGCGGGGGGCAACCTCGGCTACGGGCAGGCAGTCAACCTGGGCGCCCGGCAGATCGCCGACGGCGACCTGCTGGTGTGCAATCCCGACATCGTGGTCCAACCCGGGACGGTCGGCCACCTGGCGGCGGTGCTGGCCGAGGATCCCTCGACGGGCATCGTGGGACCCCAGTTGAGGAACCTCGACGGCACGGTGTACCCCTCGGCCCGGACGTTCCCGTCGCTCACCGACGCTGCGGGCCACGGATTGGTCGGCTTGGTCTGGGAGGACAACCCGTTCTCCCGCCGGTATCGACTGCTCGACTGGGACCACAGCCAGCGCCGCACCGTCGACTGGGTGTCCGGCGCGTGCTTCCTGATCCGCCGCCAGGCGTGGGCGGGCCTCGACGGATTCGATCCCCGATACTTCATGTACATGGAAGACGTCGACCTGTGCTGGCGGGCCGGACGGCAGGGCTGGCGGGTCGTGTACGAACCGGCGGGCCAGGTGGTCCACGCCCAGGGCATCTCGGCCGAGACCCGGCCCTACCGCATGATCCTGGCGCATCACCGTTCGATGCTGAAGTTCGCCTGGCGGACCGGCGACGGTGTGGACCGGGCCCTCTTCCCGCTGGTGGCGGCCGGCGTCGCCGGTCGTTCGGCCGCGGCCTGCGCCGCCAAGTGGCGCGACGCCAGGGCGGCCGGCGGCCGGAGCCGGGTCCAAAGGGGCGTCGGCTAGCCTGACCCCCCGCAATGGGAAAGGCCTCTTCAAACAAAAAAGTAGCGCGCGCCGCCAGCACGAGCGGTGGCCGGACTGCCGGGGGCCGCACCCCTTGGATCTACTACGTCTCGATCATCTCGATCGTGGTGCTGGGCACGGCCATGGTGTACTTCAGCCGTTCGCACCGCCTGTCGCAGGTCAACACGGCGGGCGGGGCATCGCCCCCGGTCGTGGGTCAGGACCACTGGCATGAGGCGTACGCGTTCTACGTCTGCACCGCGGCCGACAAGGGCGAGTTCATCCCGGTCTTTCCCTACCAGACCGATCCCGAAGGCATCCACACCCACGGCGACGGCGTGATCAACATCCACCCGTACGAAAAGTCGGCCGCGGGCAAGAACGCGGTGCTCGGGGTGTTCACCAAGGTCACCGGCGTCACCCTCAATGCGGGGGAACTGAAGATCCCGAGCTTCACCGGCTACGGCGGCCACGACTACCACGACAGCGACAACTGCGGGGGGACTCCCGGGCGGGTCCAGGTCACCGTGTTCCCGACGTCGACGACCACCAGCGGCACGTTGTGGACGAAGGATCCCCGCGAGACTCCCCTGACCGACCAGAGCATGATCGTCGTGTCCTTCATGCCCAAGGGCGCCAAGATTCCCCCGCCGCCCCAGGCCAACATCGACGCCATGCTCCATCCGCTGGACGTCCCGGCGGTCGCGGCTCCTCCGGACTCGACCTCGACGACGGTTCCCGGGGCGACCACCCTTCCCGGGGCGACCACCGTTCCCGGGGCGACCACCACCACGGCGCCCGGCGCCCCGACGACGACGGTCGCTCCGGCTGCCACCTCCACGAGCGCCCCGTGAAAGCCGTGGTCCTGGTCGGGGGCCGAGGCACCCGCCTCCGGCCCCTGACCCTGACCAGGCCCAAGCAGATGCTGCCCGTGGCCGGGCGCCCCATGATCGAGCGGGTGCTGGCCCATCTGGCCAAGCACGGCGTCGATGAGGTGATTTTGTCCCTCGGGTACCGGCCCGACGCCTTCCGGGAGGCCTACCCCGACGGGCTTTGCGCCGGGGTACGGCTCCAGTACGCCGTGGAACCGGAGCCCCGCGACACCGCGGGCGGCATCGCCTTCGCGGCCCGCTTCGCGGGCGTGGACGAGACGTTCCTGGTGCAAAACGGCGACGTCCTGACCGATCTCGACGTCACGGCGCTGGTGGCGTTCCACCGCCATGCCGGAGGGGCGGCCACCATCAGCCTCACCCCGGTCGACGACCCGTCGCGCTTCGGAGTCGTGGCCACCGACGAACGGGGCCGGGTCACGTCGTTCGTCGAGAAACCGGAGCCGGGCGCCGCCCCCAGCGACCTCATCAACGCCGGCACCTACGCGCTCGAACCCGAGGTGCTGGAACACATTTCCCACGACCGCCCGGAGTCAGTCGAACGCGACACCTTCCCCGCCCTGGTCGCGGAAGGGTCGCTCTACGCCCTGGCGTCCGACGCCGACTGGGTGGACGCGGGAACGGTCCTCACCTACCTGCACGCCAACCTCGCCCTGGCTCGCCGGGAGGAGCACTGGATCGACACCAGGGCCGACGTCGACCCCGCGGCGCACGTGAGCGGCAGCGTCATCGGGGCCGGGGCGGTGGTCTCCGAAGGGGCCTGCATCGAGCGGGCGCTGGTGATGTCGGGCGCCCGGGTCGGGCGCTCCGCCATCGTTCGCGACTCCATCATCGGGGCGGGCGCGGTTGTTGGCGACCGGGCGGTGATCGAGGCCCTGTCGATCCTGGGCGACGGTGTCGCCGTCGAGGCGGGCATGGCGGCGTCGGGGAGGCTTTTCCCCGCCTCGGTGTCATGAAGACCCTCGTCACCGGAGGGGCCGGGTTCATCGGGTCCAATCTGGTCGACCGGCTGCTGGCCGAGGGCCACAGCGTCGACGTGGTCGACAATCTGTCGACCGGGTCGCTGGCCAACCTGGCCGGGGCCCGCAACAGCCCCGACCACCAGCTCACGATCCATCAGCTCGACGTGCGCTCGCCCGACGTGGTGGAGCTGATGGCCCGCCGCAAGCCCGAGGTGGTGTTTCATCTGGCCGCCCAGGCCGATGTGCGGGTGTCGGTCGCCCGGCCCGTCTACGACGCCGAGATCAATATTCTGGGCAGCCTCCAGGTGATCGAGGGGGCCCGGGCGGCGGGTGCGGCCAAGGTGGTGTTCGCCTCGAGCGGGGGGACGATCTACGGCGATCCCGACCCGAGGTTCCTGCCCATCAAGGAGTCGCACCCCCAGCAACCGCTGTCGCCCTACGGCGTCGCCAAGAAGGTTGTGGGCGACTACCTGTTCGCCTACCGGGAGCTGCACAACCTGGAGTACACGGCGCTGGCCTTGTCCAATGTGTACGGGCCTCGCCAGGACCCCCACGGTGAGGCGGGGGTCGTCGCCATCTTCGCCGGCCGGCTGCTGGCCGGCGAGGCGTGCACGATCTTCGGCGACGGCGGCCAAACCCGGGACTTCGTGTACGTCGACGACGTGGTCGACGCCTTCGCCCGGGCGGCGACCCGCGGGGGCGGGCTGATCATCAACATCGGGACGGGGCGGGAATCGTCGGTGAACGAACTGTACGACACCATGGCCAAGGCGGCCGGAGTCAAGGAGCCGGCGGGGTACGCCCCGGGGCGGCCGGGTGAGTTGCGCCGCAACTGCCTCGACCCGGGCCGGGCCGCCATCCACCTGGGGTGGAAGCCCTGGACCAGCCTGGCCGAAGGCACGGGCGGCGTGCTCGACTATTTCCGGGAGCGGCGGGCGCGCGGT